>JBBSQD010000197.1:0-11926 GCA_038258185.1 Aggregatilineales bacterium
GATCAACCACCCGCTCCCCTGCCTGCACCTTGCGCAGGATTTCTTCCTTGATTGGTTTGCTCACGCGATGACCCATTCCTCTTACCCCATTTCCACCGATTTTACCTCAGACTGTTGTCTTATTTTATGGGGTACCGATCAATCAGGAGATGCAACCACTGGTTGTCCATCAACAGGATACAGAAGTTCTGCAATTCCATAAGCTGCGCATACTTCAGCCAGTCTGCTACAGAATGAAAAGGCATTAGTGATTGGCTGCTCGTCGTACCAGACATAAGTCGTGGTCAACCAACCTTCGTTCAGCGCAATAATAGGCCCAAGTGTGTTGTCTAATTTATGGCGAAGCAATTCCCCAGACTGAACATCTAAAATTACAAGATCCCCACTGCCTTGTGTTGACAATAGACTGCTATCTTTTGACCAAGTTAAAGAGTCAGGCTGTACGGTCTCGTTTGTACTCACTTTTATAGCTGTGTGAATCTGTAAATCAGGTACTGTCAGTATGGTTAGATCAAAATCCTTACGTACAGCCAGATACTGCTCATCTGGTGAAAATTGTAATTCGATACTTGTAACTAATCCCGGAGGTATTTTGTGCTCTAATACAATATTCGCAGATGGTTCAAGAGTATGACTATTTGTAATCTCATTATTTTGTATATCCCATAATCGAATTTCAACTAGATTATCTCCAGCCTGCCACCGTAAACCCGCTGCATATCCAGATTGAGGTGAGAGAATAATATTCCAGCCCTCAAGGAAAATATAATTACTTCCAAAGTGAGGAGATTGTGCTTGTACAGGGGTACTCGTTAGCATGAGAAATGGTAAAGAGGTAAAAAAAGCACTCCGCACGAAAATCATTAACCTGGCTAAGCACTGATTTAGATTTCGCATTGTAAAATGATCTCCTTCAGTTGTGAACTCGTCTAATTCGTCCCTTTAATCTCCCATAGGATAATCTCTGGTGGGCACAGGAAACGTGCGCGGGGAGCCCCTAGCCCTTCCAAACCGACTCCGCGTGAGGTGTAGAGCGTGGTCGTGCCTAACTCATAACGCCCCATAATAAACTGATTACCGAGATGGCTGCTGGAAAACACCGCGCCGATAATGGGCAGGCGCATTTGTCCGCCGTGGGTGTGGCCGCACAGATAGAGATCAATGCCTGCTTCGTTGGCTTGCGGGGCTATATCAGGCGGGTGCATCAACAGCAGGTGCAGGCCGCTTTTGGGGGCAATCGTCATCATGCGCTTGAACAGGTCGCGGTCACGTTTCATATCGTGGGTGACGACCAACCCTAAAATATTGAGGGCTCCGCCGGGGGTATTGATGGTAATCCACTGATTCGGCAGCAGTTTGAGGTTATTCAGGCCGCTGGTAAATGCCTCGACCCGCGCCATCGGCTCGACCAATGGTGTGCCGGAAATGCAGTAGACCCCCAGCGGCGCCTGCCATTGTCCGATAATCTCGCGGATGGCCTGCTCAGTATCCGGATCATTAGTGTTGGAGAGATTCACAAAGTCGCCGGTAAACACGATGATATCCGGCTTGAGTTCGGTCACCAGCCGGTTGAGTTCGACCTCACGCGGGGTGATGGCCTCCATGTGAATGTCACCGATCTGGAGCAGGCGCAGCGGGGGCGCATCTGCTTTCCATTTGGCGGTCTGATAACCCTGCTGTGTCACGCCGATACGAAACGGCTCCACCCAGGTGGCGTAAAACACCAGCAGCGACAGCACCGCCAGCAGGCTGAGGACGATCCACGCCGGGATCGCCAGAAAGCCTAAAATGATCAGGATAAACAGCCGCAAGGCGGACAGCGCCAGAATCGACGGTTTGTCCGGGCCATAACTGCGTCCGGTGGTTCGCAGGGTATGCAGCCCCACCCAATCGACGGTGTTCGCCAGTGCATATCCGGCTGTGACCAGCAATGTGGCGGCGCTATCCCGCGTGTTCAACCACCAGATGAGCGCGACTACTGCGATATTCAGCAGGAGAAAAAACACCACTGACAGGGTCGGCAGCGTCTGAAGCTGATCGGTCTGCACCAGCAGCCGATGCAGCAGCGTATGTTCCAGCGGATCGCTCTGCGTCCGGGGGGGATTTGTCACATTAAAGCTCCGTTGTGGCAGAAAAATCTAAAGTTTATTGGTCGCCGGATGCCGTCTGCGAGATATCATTAATCAATGCGCGCAACTCGTAACGCATGGTATCCATCGCTTCGGGGTTATCCAGCGAGTCAAGCACACCCTGAAGGATAATCGCCAGCCGGTAGACATCCTGCGGACGGGCTGCCTTATCCTGCAACATGCGATTCATTGCCAGCGTAAACGGATTCCCCTGGTGAGTGTGATCCTGTTCGTTATCAGTCATGGTTAACCTCCACAAAGTGTTTGTCTATTCTCTACTATAGCCCATATTTAACCGCGAACGTGATAAGAAGTCTAATCAATTTCAGCGGTTTTACCTGTCACAATGTTACAAAAGCGAAAGCAATTTTCGGGCAGGCCATTGTGACAACGACATTTTCGCTACAATAGAGGTTATTCCGTTAGACTTTCAGTGACAGGTTTAAACCGTGATCGTTTTTGTAAGGCAGCTTGGAGTGCGTTTGAGAACCGCCGTGTTGAATCGCATCTGGTATGTGCATCCGGCGGTGGTGCTGCTGTTACAACTGCCGACAGGGCTGTGTCTGCCTATGCTGACGACCGCTGCCAAACCGAGCACCGAACGGCTGCACCTGCGCAATCTGTTTATCAGTGGCAGACGCTATTACTTCCGCGCGACCAAAAATGGCTTTCAGATGAACAGCAACAGTAAAATCCCGTGGTTGCAGCGCCGCACACGTTTATCAGCGGTGATGTTCGGCAGCATCACGGAGACCGAAAGCGGCCTGACCCGTCTGCGGCTGACCGCGCGCATGACTCCCTGGCATTTTATCAATATATTTCTGCTGCCGGTGTGGATGAGTGCGCTTGTGATATTTGGGCCGTTTACTGTGGCCGCCAAAGTGCTCGCGGTATTTTTATTGTTTGCCTTTTCGTGGATCGGTCACTGGTACGGCGCGGTCTTGCAGGCGCTGGATATGGTCTACTTTGTGCAGGTAGCGCTGGAAGAATTTATCATGACGGATATCGCGGCGCTGCCAGCAAAGGCCGATGAAGTCGTGTATGCGCACGACTTTCAGGAAGCGTGGGACAAATTTTACGAGGAACACAAAAGTGAGCGCGAGCCGTAACGGGTTCACGCTCACTGTGGGGAAAGAGAGACTTCAGGTTAGGCGCTTAGCAGTTGATGGCACCCGGCTGCCATGAGAAGCTGTAGGATGGCGTGTTGACGATATAACCACCATCCCGAATGACAGTGCCATTTTGTTTGTTTACTGCAATCCGATTCTATAACCACAATATTGGATCCGCAGGCTGCAAGCAGGTTGCGATGTTATTACAGTCTATTTACGGTTGGTTACCGGAAGGGTAATGGTTATGGAGAAGGCTTACAAAGTTAGCCTGATTGTGAATTTTGTTTACTTGTTTGCCACAGTTTCATTACTCAACCTCAGTTATGAATTAAGAGAGGTAAAAAATTATTATGGCCGTCAAAATTCGTGGTTTTGTTTTACCCAGCCTGTTAGAAAAATTTCTCAATGAAGGAGTATGGGCAAATAACAAGACTATCGTTGTTCCGCAAAACATGCTGTCCGCAATAGGCATTGAACTTGAAGTTATCGTGCGTTTATATAATTTGGAAGGTCTGATATTAGATAATAATTACTTCGACAACATAAGTGATACAGATTTCCCCTTCTTAAAAATGATGAATGCCTGGGAATCATCAAAAAGAACTGGTAAACCTATAACTGATGTCAGCAAACTAGATATTGATTATGCAGTTTGTATTGCAAGTGAGATTTGGGATGATGTTATTCATTTAGATTATCGGATAGATGAGACTAATCCCCGTGTACTTGTAATGGACTGGCACAATCGTGTATGGCGCATACTTGCACCTGATTTCGATACATTTGCCAAAGGTATCGGTCTGTTTGACTAACTTTCCCTATAAACTCATCAAATCCAAGTAGACTTTGCTTAAACATCATTTATGTCACTCAGGTAACTCTAAAAAAGGAGTCACCAAGGCACGGTATACTCGCTGGCAACGCAAACTTATTGTATGGAGTTACGGAAATGGGTTTTTCACGACGGAATTTTTTGAAAAGTGCCGGTACAGGCGCAATGGGTGCCGCGCTGGGGCTTAAGCTGACGTATGCCGCATTACCGGTAGACGCGCAGTCGACCTCTCCCGCAGCGGCTTTCTACACCACGACTCTGGGAGACTTTACGATCACAGTGATTCGCGACGGCGTCACTTCGATTGGGCTGGATAGGCTGGCGGCGAATGCTGACCCGGCTGAAGTCGAGGCTTTGCTGGCGAGTAATGGCTTCCCGACTGGGGAACAACCCAATAACTTTAAGCCGATGCTGATTAATACCGGCAGCGATCTGGTGCTGATCGATACCGGACTCGGTTCGCCAACCAGCCAGTTGATTCCCACACTGCAAATGATCGGCGTGGAACCGGACGATATCGGTACGGTGCTGCTGACGCACTGGCACCCCGACCATATCAACGGCGTGGCGATGGATGGCAGCCCGACTTTCCCCAACGCGACTTATATGATCTCGCAGACGGAGTGGGATGTGCTGAATGCGCCGGATGCCAACCAGGGCTTACAGGGTGCTTTGACCACTTTGCAGCCCGTGGTGGATATGCTTGACTTTTATAATGATGGCGACGCGGTTTTGCCAGGGATCGAAGCACTGGCGACACCCGGTCACACGCCGGGACATCACGGTTTCGTGATTAGCTCAGGCGATCAGACACTCATCAATGTGGCGGATGCGATTGTGAACCCGGTGATTTCGGTGCAGCGCCCCGACTGGTACTTTGGCTTTGATGCCGCCCCGGATCAGGCGGTCAGCACGCGACAGAGTTTGCTGGAGCGCCTCTCCACTGAGAATGCGCGGATATTCAGTTATCACTTCCCGTTCCCCGGCCTGGGTTATATCGGCACGGGCGCCGAGGAAAATTCATATCGTTTCAACGCCTTCAGCTATTAGCGCATTTTAGAGTTACTGGGGCAGGTCAAAGCCTGCCCCCATTATATCACCACCGGTTCAAGCGGCTTTTGTTTCGCCAGTTCCGCAAGATCGTGATCGGGCAGCAGGGTTTCCGCATCCCGCACTACCGGGAACAGATAACCGCCCAGCCCAACCCCGATAATCAGCACCCCACAGATGACAAACATCAAAGCCATACCCGCGCCCGACCCGGTGCCGACCAGCCAGCCAAAGGTATTGGCGAACACGCCGCCCGGCTGCATGGCAGGCTCAAAGATATTGTCCGCCAGTGGGCCAGCGATAAACATGGCAAACGGCGTGGTAATCTGCGCGATGAGGCGACGGGTGGCGAAGACACGTCCCTGCACATCCGGCGCGACTTTTGCCTGCCAGATCGCCTGATTCGAGGCGTTAATCAGCGGGTTAAACAGCGACTGGAAAAATCCGGCGGCGATCCAGATCGGCAGAATTTGCCCCAGTCCCATCAGCGCCAGCCAGAAGCCGCTGATCGCCCAGCCCAGCAAAACGCCGTGGACTTTGCGCCGTGGCCCACCCCAGGCGCTCAGCATCAATCCACCGATGACCCCGCCCACACCTAAAGCCGACTGGACACCCCCCAGAGACAGTTCATCCCCGCCGGTTCGCGCCAGAATCATCGGTGTCATCAGCACGAAAATGATCGAAGCGAGGAAATTGCCACAGAAGAAAACCAGTTGCAACCCGAACAGGCTGGGACGTGACAGGATATGCCGGAAGCCATACAGCGACTCTGACCACAGGCTCCCCCGTGCGGTGTCGCCGGTTTCTGTCCGTGGCGGATTGGGGATAAACACGAACCACAGCGTGAATAACGCGAATAAGAAAGTGATGATGTCGATGAGGATAATGCCGCGCAGACCGATGAACAGATAGAGGCCACCTGCGGCAATCGGCGCGAAAATGGTCGAGGCTGACTCTGCCAGACCCAGCAGCGCGTTACCCCGCGCGTATTGTCCTTTGGGCAGCATGGTCGACACTGCGGCAGAGTAAGCCGGAAACTGAAACGCCTGGAAAACACCGGCAAATGCCCCGGCGACATACAAATGCCAGATCTGCAGATTGCCGGTCAGCAGCAGCAGAAACAGGCCGATGGTCGCACAGCCTGCACCCAGGTCACTGAGCATCATGACCAGCTTGCGATCCAGCCGATCCACCAGCGCCCCGGCCACCGGGCTGAACAGAATGGTGGGGGCAAATGAGAAAAACGCCACCAGAGACAGCGCGGTCGCTTCCCCGGTCAGTTCCCATGCCCATAGGGCAATCGCAAACTGAGTCATGCCGGTACCCAGCAGCGACACGAACTGACCAAACCAGACAACGACAAAAGCCCGCATCCCCGTGGGCCGATTTTGAGTGTTCGACATAAGATCAGCTTTCTGTTGTGATGTTCGTCTCAGTGTTTACGCACAGAGCCGAAAATTTGTTCAGTTAAACTACTGTGGAATCAAAGCTGCTCAAACCTGATGCACCGTTTACTCGACTGGCGCGACGAAATATTCATCACTGCCTTCTGCTGTCCAGCCAATGATCCCGCGATACTCGACCAACCACCAGACGAAGCCATCGAAACAGGTGGGTGGGCCGATGACATTAAAGGTAGCATCCGGTGGGATTTCACCAAGCACATCCCCCTTTATGGTCGTATCTGCTCGGATACGATTAGAGCCACCTGGCAGGACAATTGCCGTTTTGCCGACTGTCAGCCGCGGTGCCAGAATATGCGCACAGTAATAGATTGGCGTTTCAGTCACTTGCGTCAGTTCGGCACTATCGGGCATGCGCCACATCTGCTTGCCCCATGCCACCATCTGTAGAAAAGAGTCGGCGCTGGGGTCACCGTAGACTGTTTCCTGTCCGTCATGCCGCACGATGAAGCCATCTTCACGGGCGCGCGTCCGCTCGTTATAGGGCGTATGGATAAAGTCCTGCCCGTCCGGCGAGATATAAAAATTGGGGCTGCCATTCAGTTCTAAAGAGCCGGTTGGGTAATCTCCCAGTAGGACAGTGCCGTTAGCATCAACAATTTCGCCCACCATATAGTGGACGGCCTGCCCACCTGATGTGGACTCAATCGTGCGCATTTCGACCAGTCTCAGGCGAATCGAGCCATTGGGATTGTTGACATTCACCAGTTCGGGCATGGTTGCGGTTTCGTATAATACCCCCGTGAGGATATCCATCATGTCCCAGCTGTTGTTTTCGGCATTGTACTGGGTGTAATAATCCCGCCCCTGATAATGGGTGTAGAGCTTCACGTACGGCCCTGTCTCATTTATGGTGGGAATGGGGTTGGAGGCCATCAGCGCACCATAGTCTGTATAGACTTTCAGCGTTTGTACATTGTCGGTATCGGGAGCATAAGAATAAGTGATCAGCGCGATGCCGTGGCTTAACCAGTTCACCGGAATCGCATTGGGTACGCCATATCCCTGATCCGCTAAATAGATGGGGAACGACTCATAACTATTCGTTGACAGGTCATAAATACCCAGTTGAATGTGGTTATCCTCGAAGAAAAAATCTGTCCAGGCTACGCCAGTGCCATCGCGTGACCACGAACTTTCTGACCGGGCGATCACATTGCTGGTCAGATTCTCTTCCATGAAATAGGCGGGGACAGGCTGACCGGCGATGCGGTGAGCGTCTCCGTTGCTAGTGTCAATGATCCAGATATTTTCGACCATCGGGCCGCTAAAGCCGCCGGTGCGTTCAATCGCGGCAATGCCCACCTGCGGGATGGAATTATAGGTCGCATACCGTCCGTCTGGTGAAGTAACCACATTGCTGTTATAGGGATAGGTGGTTAACTGCGTGTATTCACCATCTTGCGCCGTATAGATATCATAGCGGCTGATGACGACAGGTGGCGCATCTTCCGTCTGGGCGTTAATCTGAATGCCTGCTGCCAGCATCACGCCGACCAGGAGGCCGATGATTTTCCGTTTGTGTGCCATAATCCCCTGCATTGCGTAGCATAAATCGGTCTGGTTGTGCTGTAATCCTGTTGGAACAGGGCATATTGTTGCGCGAATCCGCAGGTTGTCAATAAGGCTATTTTGTCGGGTTTAGCTGAAAATGTAAATTAAATTCTGGAAATACTTGACAAAGCTTTAGAAGCTTTCTATACTACGTACAAGATTAAATTTTGTTAAAAAACCCGCAAATTATTTTTAAACATTTTTTAATGAAAAACCCGCCCCCAGCGGGTTTTTCTCTTGATTTCTACAGCATCCCCCTGTAACATAAACATAGTTTGATAAGGTTGTTGTTAGTTCACTCAGACCGGGTCCTGTGCGGCAGGATCACCGAACCGTGTGAGGCCTTGACGGGAGCAGCACTAAGGTGTCTCTCCTGGGTGTCATGGGCAAGCCCGGCCTGAGTAGACTGGTAACAACCTTTTTTATTGCTATAATGCACAGCTTATGAATGCCATCTCCGCCACCTTTCCGCTCAGTTAACCCAGAAAATGCCTGTGGAACTGAACACACCTTCCCACGAAGATACCCAACCTGTTGTCACCATGTCGGATAACCCGCGTACCGCACGCTTTCTCCTGATTCTGACCGGGCTGGGGCTGCTGGCCGGGGTGAGTATTGTGCTGTGTGGGCTGGCGATCAGCCTGTTGCCGCGCCAGATTATGGAAGTGCCGGTCAGCCTGACCATCGATGGTGGCACCCAGATCATCCAGACCCGCGCGAAAAACGTGGCGGATTTATTGCTGATTGAGGCGATCCAACTGAATGAAGGTGATGTCGTCACGCCGGGATTGAACAGCCTCATCACAGCCGATATGGCGATTCAGGTCGAGCGTTCACGCAGTGTGAGTGTCGCGCTGGATGGTCAATCACGGCTGTATCGCACCCATCTGACCGCCCCTGCGGAAATTATCGCCAGCGCTGGTATTACACTGGCCGCCAGTGACCGCGTAACCGTCGATGGCACGCTGATCAGCCAGCAGCAGTTGTCACAGTGGCCGGTGCCTGCGAACCAGATTTCGATTTTACGGGCGGTGCCGCTGGTGATTATGGATGGTACGCGGCGCATTGACTTTGAAACCACTGGCGTGACGGTTGGGGAAGCGCTGTTTGAAGCGGGGATCTCGCTGTTTCTGGCGGATGAAGTTGAGCCGGACTCGAATGCGCAGGTCAGCCCCGGCATGGAAATCACCATTTATCGCTCCAAACCCGTTTTGATTATCGCCGATGGTAGCCGGGTCGAAACCCGCGTGATTGGTGACACGGTGGGCGATGCCCTGGCACGGGCAGGATTGCTGCTGGTCGGGCAGGATTATACCGTGCCGGATACCGACATTGCGCTGCAACCGGGCATTCGCATCCGCGTGATTCGTGTGACTGAAGATGTCGTGATTGAGGAAGAAACGCAGCCGTATGAACGGGTTTTTCAGGCGGACGCCGGACTGGAACTTGATCAGCGTGCGGTGGTTCAGGCGGGACAGAATGGTGTCGTCCAGACCAGTATCCGGGTGCGCTACGAAAACGAGATTGAAGTCAGCCGCACGGTCGAAAGTTCGGCAGTGGTGCAGGAAACGCTCAATGAAGTGATCGCCTATGGCACCAATATCGTGCTGCGAACGGTCGATACACCGGACGGCCCGCGCCAGTATTGGCGGCGAATCCGCATGTATGCCACCAGTTATCACCCGGCAGCACTGGGCGGTGATAATGTCACGGCCACGGGCGATATTCTGCAAAAGGGCATTGTCGGCGGTGATCGCGGGATTATGCCATTTGGCACTCTGGTCTATGTGCCGGGTTATGGTGTCGGTAAAAGGGCCGATACGGGTGCATTGGTGCGTCGTTTGCGCATCGACCTGGGCTACTCTGATGCCGACTGGGTATCGTGGTCGCGTGAAGTCGATGTGTACTTACTCACGCCCGTCTCGGAGAATATTGAGTATCTACTGCCCAGCGAGTAACATGGTCTTAGAGGCGGTGAGGTACTTCAAAAATCTTGCTCCCCTCGCCCCGCGCAGCAGTGGGAGAGGGGCGGGGGTGAGGGGACGAGAATGTAATGCCTCACCTCGGCTGCAAGGAGGCGGTGAGGTCAAATCGATTACATTAGTATTGAGCCTGATGTATCGCCTTGATATCCAGTCTCCACCCAGGAGATTTTCCTGTTTTGTCTATTGAGTCCCCGGAGGTCAGTATGAACCCCAAAGCCCTGCTGGATGAATTTGAGATTGCCCCCCGTAAAAGCCTGGGGCAGAATTTCCTGCACGATCCCGGTGCGCTGGAGAAGATCGCCGCCAGCGCGGAACTGACCGCGGATGACACGGTTTTAGAGATCGGGCCGGGGACGGGGGCATTGACCGAGTATCTGGCGGAAGTCGCCAAACGCGTGATCTGCATCGAGATTGATCAACGCATGAAGCCGGTACTGGACAATCAACTAGCGCCGTACCCAAATGTCTGGGTGATTTATCAGGATATTCTGACGGTCAACGTCCCGGCATTGACCCAACCGGATGATTACGTCGTGGTAGCGAATCTGCCCTATTACATCACCACACCGATTATCGGCCAGCTTTTAGAGTCTGAGCACAAGCCGCGCCGCATGATTCTGATGGTGCAGTGGGAAGTTGCCGAGCGGATGGTAGCGCAACCGGATGACATGAATCAACTGGCGGTTGGCGTGCAGCTTTATGGTAATGTGCAGATTATCAACCGCTTAAAACCGGCGGCTTTCTGGCCACGTCCGAATGTCGACAGCGCTGTGGTGCGCATTGATGTCTATGATAAGCTGCAGGTCGATGTGCCGGATGAAAAGACTTTTTTCAAAGTCGTCCGCTCTGGTTTTGGGCAAAAGCGTAAGCAGCTTAAAAATTCGCTGGGAGCTGGGCTGGGCATTAAAGCTCAGGAGGCCGGTGATTTGTTGCAGCAGGCGCAGATTGATCCGCGTCGCCGGGCGGAAACCCTCACCCTGACGGAGTGGGCCGCGCTGGCGCAGGTGGTCGCGCAGGTCAAACCGGTTTGAGTCGCTGAAGCGTGCAACTCACACCCCTGATTTGTCGTATACTGAAATAGAGTTGTCTCAATCCTTACAATAGATTTTATTGTTGGGTACATCTGAGTGAACAGCTCTTAAATGGGTCATATTAAGAACTTATCCGAAAAATCGAATTTATAGTACGGACACGGCAGTGCGTAAGCCTCCCTTTGGGATGCCGTGTCCGTACCAGATGAATTTACGGATAGCTATTAACATAATGTCCCGGCTTACTTTTGGAAATGAACCGACTATCCGATGCGATTATGCACCCAATAGTCTAGCAGGTGAGGCAGTCCTTTTTATGCGTATCCGAAGACGTAATCTCGCGTGGTTGTCGATACTGGCGAGTTTGATTTTGCTGGTGTTTTTGTCCGGCGCGGCCAGCGCTCAGGTGCTGGCGGTATTGGTCGGCGTGTTTGTCATCGCGCTGCTGGCCTCAGTGGTCGAGATTCGGCCAGAAACTTTGGTGCCTGCCGCGCGCAGCTCACCGCTGAAGCGGATGCGAATGAGCGCAGAAGCCCGTGAAGCGACCGACCGCGCTCAGCGCCGGGGCGAATATTATGTGAGCGATATGACCCTGATGGATATCGGTCTGATCAGTTCACAGGCCAGCAACGAAGGCATGGTCATGCGCAAGAGTCGCACTATTTCCGGGGATGATGATGGCGTAAGGCCATTTATTACGCTTCAGGTTGACCCCAAAGATGCTGACCGCAATGCCATGATTCGCTTCGAGATTATCGACCATAACGGCC
>JBBSQD010000198.1:0-11789 GCA_038258185.1 Aggregatilineales bacterium
CCGACGCAAACCCCGGTGCCGGTGGTTCAGGCTCCGGTTGCTCAGGCCCCGGTCGGGCCAGCCGTAGCCCCCGGCTCTGGCAGTATCGTCGGTGGCTTTGAGTATGGCGGCCACGTCACCAGCACATCCAGCGCGCGCGCAGCGGATGCCATGCGCAGCGCCGGTATGAACTGGATGAAAGTTCAGATCCGCCACAGCCCCGGCATGTCACCAGGAGCCGCCTCTGCCGAGATCAACGGCGCACGCAGCCAGGGCTTTAAAGTGCTTATGGCCGTCGTTGGGGATATTGGTGCGCTGGGCTCACGGCCAGACAGTTATATTCAGGAATATGCGCAGTTTATCGGCGGTGTCGCCGCTTTAGGCCCGGACGCGATTGAAGTCTGGAATGAGCCGAATATCGACCGTGAATGGCCGCGTGACCAGATCAGCGGGGAGTTCTACACGCGTCTGCTGGCAGCATCGTATAATGCTATTAAAGGCGCGAATGGCGGTGTGGCCGTTATCAGTGGCGCACCCGCCCCGACTGGCGCGGAAGCCGCTTATCCCGGCCAGGTGAAGAATGATGATAACTGGCTGCGCGAAGTGGTCAATGCGGGTGGTTTGCAGTATATGGACTGCCTGGGTGCCCATTACAACGAAGGCATTGTCGGCCCCAGCCAGCGTGAGGGTGACCCGCGTGATGGCTACTATACGCGTTATTTCTTCGGTATGCTGGATACCTACTGGAACCTGACCGGCGGCCAGAAACCCATCTGCTTTACCGAACTGGGCTTCCTGACCTCGGCGGGTTACCCACCGCTGCCATCGTATTTTGGCTGGGCGAGTAATGTCTCACTGGAACAGCACGCGGCCTGGCTGGCGGAAGCCGCCGCCCTGGCCTCGCAAAGCGGAAAAGTGCGCTTGATGATCGTCTGGAATGTCGATTTCACCTTGTATGGCGCAGACCCTATGGCAGGTTATGCCATGATCCGCGCGGACGGCAGTTGTCCCGCCTGTTCTGCCCTGTCCAGCGCACGCTAAGTTAGCAGGAGAATAATCATATGACAACCACGACGAGAACCGTTCGCCCGAAGACATCCCCCCGCAAGCAGATTCGCACGTTTGCGATTGTCTGGACGGGTATCACACTGATGATGGGCGCGTGTACTTTCTTTGCGATTTACATCGCCTACGGGGCGATTAACCAACCCGCCAGCATGACCGACGCGCGTAATGTGGCGCTGCCCATCGAAACCCGCCCGCCCGTACAGGCGGCGGTTATCTTACCGTCGACCACACCGCTGCCCACCAGTGAGCAGGCGACCTTACCCCCTGTCAGCGCGACGACTCGAGTCGAAACAACCGAGATTGTCGCGGTTGCTGCGGCGCAGGTGACCACCGCCCCCACGGATGAACCACTGCCGTCACCGACTTTATTACCGGTTGATGATGAGGCCTTCCATGTCGGTATCCAGGTGCAGCAAGCCGTGGATGGCAGCAGGGATATGCAGGAATTGTGGATGGGCGAAGTCGAGAAACTGAACCTGCGCTGGTTCAAGCAGCAGATACGCTGGGAGGATATAGAGCCGGAAAAGGGACAGTATAACTGGGGCTTGCTGGATAACGCCCTCAACACGGCTTCGGAGCATGGCCTCAAAGTGATGACCTCGGTCGTCACTGCGCCGGAATGGGCGCGTGAGGCGGGTGTTGACCTGAGCAAGCATGGCCCTCCGGGGGATGTGCAGGATTTTGTGAACTTTGTCACCACGCTGGTGGAGCGTTATCCCAACAAAATTCATGGCATCGAAGTCTGGAATGAGCAGAACCTTGACCGTGAATGGATGTCCACCCGTGGTTTGAACGCGGCCAATTATGTCGAAATGCTGCGGCAGGTCTATACCGCCGTCAAAGACATTGACCCCGGCATCATCATCATCAGCGGGGCGCTGTCACCAACCGGTGGCTGGACCGAGCCGGATGGCCGGGTCAGTGCGCTGGATGATTTTGTTTATATGGATCAACTGATCGCCGCGGGACTGCTCAACTATACCGATTGCGTTGGCGCACATCACAATGGTTATAACATCGGGCCGACTGTCGCCTGGAACAACGTCACCAATGACCCGTCAGCGACCTTCCGCGGGCCGTTTGATAATCCGCACCATAGCTGGAGCTTCTACAGCACCCTCTCGACCTATGCCGAAAAAATCCGACTGGCGGGGGGTGAGCAGAAGTTATGCGTGACCGAGTTCGGCTGGGCATCCACAGAAGATATGGATGGCAGCCCGGCAGGTTTCGGCTTTGCCGACGACAACACCCTCGAAGAACAGGATGAGTGGACGATTGCAGCGCTGGACACCATGAAAGACTGGGACACGGTCTGGCTGGCCTTTGTCTGGAATCTCAATTATGGCGCACAGGCCGGCTGGGACTCCAACAACGACAACACGCCCTACTCGATCATCGGTAAAGACTGGAATTTCCGCCCGGTCTATGGCTCTATCACTGAATGGGCACAGGAATACAACGCCAGTATTGGTCAATAGATGAGCTTACCGAAACAGCGCGGGGTCATGGCTGGAATGATTGTGGTCATCACAGCCGTGACCCTCTTTTTTGTCTATCGCAGCACCCGCCCCGCTGCTGACCCGTTACAGGCGGCAGCGGTGACGAATCCGCCATTTACGTCACTTAGCTATGGCATCCAGACCTTTCTGTGGTGGGATGATGGCAGCACCGGCCTGCACCTGGACTGGGTGCGCCTGATGAACTTCAGCCACGTCAAGCAGATCTTCGCCTGGGAAGATGTCGAAACAGCGCGCGGCCAGTGGCAGTTTTCACGTTCCGACCAGATTCTGGGTGAGATCGAACGACGCGGGCTGAAACTCGTCGTCCGCCTGAGTGATGCGCCGGAATGGGCGCATCCGTCAGTGAAGGGTGACAAGGACGACGAATTCATCGACTCCCCGCCCGACCCGCAGTTTATGGATGAATGGGCGCAGTATTGCGGCAATATCGCCAGCCGTTACAGCGGACGTATCGCTGCCTATCAGATCTGGAACGAACCGAATCTGCGCCGTGAGTGGGGCAACAGGCCGCCAGATGCGCAGGCATATGTCGAGCTGCTGAGCGTGTGCAGCGAAGCGATCCGCGCGGCAGACCCGGCGGCGATTCTCATTTCGGCGGGAATCTCGCCCACGGGCAACTGCTGTGAAATCGCCATTCCCGATGATCAGTATCTGCAACAGATGTATGATGCGGGTTTCCAGCAGTATGTGGATGTGGTAGGAATGCACGCGCCGGGGTATTCTCAGCCAGACTTAAGCCCGGATGAAGCCGTTGCGCAGGGTAGTCAACGCTTTTTCACCTTCCGCCGCATCGAGGATTTGCGGCGCATCATGGTGGAAAATGGTGATGCTGCGCGGCAGGTCGCTATTCTGGAATTTGGCTGGCATACGGATACACGCGGAGCCAATCCGACTTATTCCTGGTATGGCGTGAGTGAAGCACAGCAGGCGGAAAATATGGTCGCGGCCTATCGCTACGCGGTGGATCACTGGCGACCCTGGGTGGGCTTGATGTCCGCCATTTACATCGCTGATCCGTCATGGACACCGGACGATGAGGAATACTGGTGGGCCATCACCACACCGGATAATGTGATTCGACCCGCCTTTATTGATCTGGCGAACATGGAAAAACACTGCGGTGACCGGGTGATCCCGGCACGTCAACCTGATAGCCCGGAGGCACTTGGCCTTGTCACAGTCGATCCTTGCGATTAGCTACTTCTTCCATCTGATTGCCACAGTCGTCTGGATAGGCGGTCTGGTCACGCTGGTGATTCTGGTCTGGCCGGAAAGCCGGCGCATTCTCAAGGATAATCCGACCTTAGAGGCGCTGCTGAATCGCCTGCGCAAGCGCTTTTTCCCGCTGGTCAATTTCAGTCTGGCGGTTCTGATCGTCACCGGCATGATTCAGATGTCGGGCGACACCAATTATGATGGCCTGATGCAATTTGACAATGAATGGAGTCGGGTCTTATTACTGAAACACATCGCCATCATTGGCATGGTGGTCTGCGGCGTGGCGTTGCAGTATTGGGTATCGCCTGCGCTGGAACGCGCCAGCCTGCTGGCTGAGCGCAGCAAGGGCGACCCGGCGGAAGGGGCCAGACTGCGGCAGATGGAAGTGCGTTTGACCTGGCTCAATGTCGGGCTGGGTATACTGGTGCTGGCGTTTACCGCCTGGATCACCGCGATTTAACGGACATGGGATACGCCTGACCCCTCACACAAGTTTTTTGGGTTGGGCTCCATTCCATAAGGAGTATAGAAATTTGTCTAGCCGAGTGGGTTTCGCACTGGCAGCATTCATCCTGTTGATCGCAGCAGGGCTGCGCTTCTGGGATTTATCAACTCTGCCACCGGGACTCAATGCGAATGAAATTATCAATGTTCGTATCGCCGAGTCCGTCAAGGTCGGGCGGATTGAGGTGTTCTACAACCTGACCCCGCTGGGTGCGGAAGGTGGCCGGGAAGGCTTATATAATATCGCTGTGGCGGCGGTCTCCACCATCACCGGGGGCGGTTTGATCGGCTATCGCATTTTTTCGGTCTTCGCCGGGTTGATTAGTTTATCGCTGGTCTACGCGGCTGGCATGCGACTATACGGGCCGCTGGCAGGTGTCGCGGCGATGGCGCTGCTGGCCGTGAGCATGTTCCCGGTGTTGCTCTCGCGAGAAGTCACCAGCGAAACATTGTTACCGCTGTTAACTTCGGCAGCGCTGCTGTTACTGGTCAAAGCGCTTCCGGTGTATCACCGCAATGTGCAGCGCGAACCGAGCACACTGATTTACGCGGGACTCGGCGTGATGCTTGGGCTGGGTTTTTATATCCACCCCGGCAACTTTCTCATCACACTGTTCAGCATGTTGTTTATCGCCTATATGGTGCTCTCACCGGAGATGCTATCCCGGCGCACCATCAGTTACATCAGTTTCGCCATTCTGCTGCTCATTATACTGTCCATGCCCTATCTGCTCTCCTCCATTCGCTTACCCGGCTTAGAAGGGGCGGGTCGCGTTTTTGGGGATTACACCATTGCGGAACTCTCGCCCTTACAGGCGCTGTGGGATGGTATCAAAGGTTTGTTTTTTATTGGCGACATGAATCCGGTTTACAATCTACCGGGTCGTCCCATGTTTGATCTGGTCAGCGGCGTGTTTATCCTGCTGGGGTTGATTACGGCGCTGCGATCCGCCAGACGCCCGCGTTATCTGCTGCCGCTCATCGCCTTTTTTATCCTGTCGCCGATCGCCTTTCTCAATCTTCAAAGCCCTAATTTTCTGCGCTATGCCAGCCTGCTGCCCATCCAGGCGCTGTTATTTGGGCTGGGTATCGCCGCGCTCTATCGCGGCTTGTACGGGCGCTCCCGACAGATTGTGTGGTTAGGGTTGGTCAGCCTGTTCATTTTCAACATCGGCTGGACAGTGCGCGATTTATTCACGCTATGGCCGCAGCAGAGCGAGGTTCAGACGGCCTATGACGCGCGCATTATGCGTCTGGCGCATCATATCGACCTGACCGCCCAGCAAGTCCCGACGGTTGTCTGCACGCGCAGTGTATTTTCGGCGCCACCGCGCCCTGAACTCAGCGACACGCAACTGATGCTGGTGATGCTCCATCGTAAAAATGCCCCGGTGCGTTATGTGGACTGTGGCACAGGCATGATCTTCACCAACGGTGGTGAACGCCAGCAGATTATCATGACCAACCCGAACACGCTGAATAATATGCACCCTTATTTACGGCGCTGGTTGCAGTCGGGCACGCTTCAGCAGGAACCCGACTTTCCGCCGGACTCCGTGATTGTGCTGGATGTCACCGAGGAACTGGCGGCAAAAATCGGCTTATTCACGACCACCGCCCCGGTACACTATGCGCCAGAAGTGTCCCCCAATGAGGAACAGATTAACCCGCCGGTACGCTTTGGCGGCAATATCACCTTCCTGGGTTATGAGCCGGATATCACCGAGTTCTACACACCCGGCAGCATCGTCACCAGCATTAACTTCTGGCGCGTGGATGGGTCATTGCCGCCGGACATGCGCCTGTTCACCCACATTTTATCCGACCCGGCCAACATCATCGCCCAGACGGATACCCGCAGTTTCCTGCCCGGTCAGATGCGCGAGCGCGACGTTTTTATCCAGATCATGTTCCTCGTCCTGCCCCGTTCGGCGACGGGCGGGGAGTACAGTATGTCGATTGGCGCTTATCAGGACAGTGACCGCATGCGTATGGTAGTATTGGATGAATCCAATATCCCGCGTGGCACGCGCCTGTTTCTCGACGAGAGGCCGATCACCCTGCGACGCCCAGCAAGTGAGTAAATCATGTTTGAATTGGTTTTTTTAGGGACATCAGCCTCCGCCCCCTCCATCCATCGTGGATTGTCGTCGCTGGCGGTACTGGCTGGTGAACATCGTTTTCTGATTGACTGCGGCGAAGGCACGCAGCGGCAGATTTTACGCAGCGGCATCGGCTTCAAAAAGCTCAACCGCATTCTGCTGACACACGGTCACCTCGATCATATTCTGGGTTTGGGCGGTCTGGTTTCGACCTTTGCCCATTGGGAGAATATCGAGGAGATGGAAATCTGGGGCGGCAAGTCTCCGCTTGAGCGCGTGAGCAATCTGCTGTTTGGCGTCGTGCTGGATTATGAACGTCTGCCAGTGGCTATTCATCTGCGCGAGTTGAACACCGGACAGTTCTTCGAGTCCAAGGATTTTACCATTTCATCCTTCCCGGTCAGTCACCGTGGGCCGGGGTGTTTCGGCTTTGTCTTTCAGGAAAAATCCCACTGGCCGTTCCTGACTGAAAAAGCCGAAGCGCTGGGTGTACCCGCCGGGCCGGAGCGCAGCCTTCTGGTAAAAGGCGAGAGCATCACGCTGGCTGATGGCACCGTCATCCAGCCAGAGATGGTGCTGGGGGACGAAGTGAGCGGCGTCAAAATGGTGTGCATCGGTGACGTGGGGCGCACCGATAATATTTTTGAGTATGTCACCGGCGCGGATATGCTGGTGATTGAGGCAACTTTCCTCGAACAAGATGCCGATGCCGCCCGCTCCTTTGGTCACTTAACCGCACGGCAGGCCGCCACGCTGGCACGGGATGCCGGGGTGAAAAATCTGATCCTCAATCATGTTTCGCGCCGCTATCGTGAGCGTGATATTATCGATGAGGCGCGGCAGATCTTCCCGGACACCTACGTCGCCCGTGATATGGATCAGTTCACGATTCATCGCACCAAGCCGCTGCAAAAGGGGGTTGCCAGTTATCGCAATCAACCGACTGAGACCGACTAAAAGCTGCTTTACACCCGTTTATTTGAGATTATTTCACTGGAGAAAACTATGGACGAGCAAACACAGGCTGCACTTTCACAATATGTAGTTGATTTATTTGCGACTGAAGACGACGCGCTTGAATGGATTCAGGCCGAAACTGTGCGCAATGAGATGCCCCAGATCAGCCTGAAGGCCGAAGAAGGCCGCCTGCTGCAATTTCTGGTGCAATCGGTTGGGGCGCGTAAAGCGGTTGAAATCGGCGCGTTAGCGGGTTACAGCGGCACCTGGATCGCGCGCGCATTACCGGCAGACGGCAAGCTGTTTACGCTGGAAGTGAGCAGCAAACATGCTAAAGTCGCCCGTGCCAGCTTTGATAAAGCCGGAGTGGGTGGAAAAGTGGAATTGATCGAGGGTTCGGCACTGGATTCGCTGAAAAAGCTGAGTGCACAGGGTCCATTTGATTTCGTGTTTATTGATGCGGATAAAGGTGGTTATCCGGCCTATCTGGAATGGGCTGTGGAGAATTTACGCCCCGGCGGCATGATCGCGGCGCATAACGCTTTCCGCGGTGGCAAGGTCACCAGCCCCGATTCCGATGATGATCGCGCAATGGACAGCTTTAACCGCTCGATTGCCGCCAATCCGCGCCTTTCCAGCACCATTCTGTCAATCGGTGATGGCATGGCAGTCGGCATCAAACAGGCATAAGCCTTACTCAGGCTGGGGAAGAATATCCGCCAGAGTTTCGTCCTGTTTGCAGAGAAATTCAAGGGCATCACTCAGTTGATCCAGCATACGCATACGGACATTCTCCCCGGCCAGTTGGGTGACCACCGAAGCCAGAAAACGCAGCAATGGATTGGTGGTGCCAAACAGAATCACCCAACCGAGAGCCTGCTGGTTGGATGTGGGTTTTACAAATTCCTTGATGGTGGCCAGGCTGGTAGGGAAACGTTCTATTTCCGACAGATCCACCATAACATGAACAATGGATTTGCTGGCTGCCACTAAAGACGTGGCGGTGACATTCAAATTCTGAATATCTTCCAGAGTCACAATCCCATAGATACGCAGATAAAGCACACGATCTTCAACATACCATTTTACTTCCGCAGACACTGCGTACCTCTTTCCTAACAGTTTACGGCCACGACCATTTTATTATGCCATACAGTCAGGCAGAGTTTCATTTAGAATTTCAGATCGTATTAAGCTCATGTGTTGGTGTGTAGTCTCGCCCACCATTTTGAGCTGACTTGATGCAGAAAATGGATTTACGCCAGTTCAGTGTTCAGCAGTAAACCGGGCAGAACCGGGTCATGCTCACGCAGGAAAGCCAACGCCGCGCCGACCGTCTCAAAACGCCGGGTACGTTCACCGCGCACCTGCTGAACCATCGAACTTAAAAAGGTGCCAATCCCCATACCAGAGTTCACTTCCAGCTGCCATCCGCCATTGGTATTCGGCTCGGCACAGGCAAAATCCTGCAAGAAAGCCGCTAAGCGTGACCAGTTTTCCGGCATGTGCTGGGTATTGCGATGGTTCACAATGAGATGGACAGGACGTACACTCCGTTTTTGCCATGACTGAAGCTGGGCTTCGAAGCGATCAATATCTTCTGCACTGACTTCAGCATCAAACTGGATACAGAGCACACGATGATTAAAGTACCACACTGGCGTGATTGGCATAAGGTTATTCATCCCCACAACGAATAATTAACTTAAAATTAATTTTAACAGGAAACTTACCGGATATTAACAAAGAAATCCGACTAGAAGCCGGATTTTACATAAAATTCAGATTTAGTCCAACATCTGCGGGTTAATCGAGGTTAATCATGCCTTCACTGATGATCTGCCCCGGCTGGATGACCAGCGGCGCGTTGGTTTCCACGGTGGCGATCAGATCATAAGTGGTCGCCCCGGTGATGCGCACCGGCACAATCTCGCCAACCGGAAGTTCGCCTTCGACGATCACATAACCGTCGATCTCCGGTGCGTCACGATAACTGCGCCCCAGGCTGAGCATATCGCCAGTCAGTTCACCATCTTCATCTTCACCTTCGCCGTGACCTTCCACCAGAATTTCCAGCGTCTTACCCACAAACGACTGATTCTTCGCCAGACTGATCCCCTGCTGCAATTCCATCAGGCGCTCATAGCGTGCTTCTTTGACATCGTCCGGCACCTGATTCGCCAGAGTCGCGCTGGGCGTGCCGATCTCGTAGGAGTATTTAAACGCGCCGACGCGATCAAATTGCAGGTCGCGCACAAATTGCATCAGTTCCTCAAATTCGGCGTCGGTTTCACCGGGATAGCCGACAATAAAGGTCGTCCGTACCGCCAGATGCGGAATCGTCTCGCGCAGTTTGCCGACGGTTTCATACACCCATTCGATCTTGGCGGGTCGCTTCATGCGCTTGAGTGTCTCGCGGCTGCCATGTTGCAGCGGCATATCCAGATACGGCAGCACCTGCGGGTATTTCGCCATCGTTTCCATCAGGTGCGGCGTGACATAACCGGGGTAGGCATACATGATGCGAATCCAGGGGATACCCGGCGCGGCTTCGACAATCGCCTCTAACAGATGCGCCAGCCCATCCTTGAGGCCGAGATCATAGCCATAGTCGGTACTGTCCTGCGCGATGAGCATAATCTCTTTGACACCCATCTCCTGCAAACGCACCGCTTCGGCCACAATCGAGGCCATCGGGCGGCTGACGGCTGTCCCCTTGATTTTGGGGATGGCACAGAACGCACACGGACGGCGGCAGCCATCAGCGATTTTGAGATAGGCGCTGGCGCCCTGAACACTGGCGCGCATCACACCGCGTTCATCCAGCCCGACGACATTCGCATCGGTCGGCAGATGATACAGCGGCTCGGGGTGTTTACGGTCACGCAGACGCGTCACCAGATCAAAAATATCCATCCAGCGGCGCGTGCCGATCACACCATCGAGGCCGGGGATCTCCTGCACCAGATCCGCGCCGTAACGCTGCGAGAGACAGCCGGCAGCGATCACCATCTGATTGCCGCGTTTCATGTCGACCAGTTCGCGCAGCATATCGATTGATTCCTGCTTGGCCGCGTCGATAAATCCGCAGGTGTTGACAATCATCACCGCGGCTTTTTCCGGGTCACCTACCCCGCGCATGCCACTCTGATTTAAGACCTGGGCGATACTCTCCGAGTCAACGGTGTTTTTGGAACAGCCGAGGCTGAGGAGATAATAGTTGTCATTACGTGACGCTTTGCTTTTTGCCATCTGTTATTTTGTGACCTTTGTTGTCTCACGAACTTTGTTGAATGCTTTAAACTTTAGCCGATTTGTGTCGGCGAAAATGGAAATTTTTTAATCAATCTTCTACCTGACGCGAAAAATCGCGTCCCTACAACCGGATTCTGCTATATAGGGGCGGCAATTTTTGCCATCCGCCTAGAAATTCATTATACACGACCCGCCCACATGACCGTGAGCCTATTCAGCGTCACCCTGGCGACCGTTGTAAACCAGCGCACCGCTGGCGGCAAAATCGCGATAGACCTCAACCGCTTCATCATGCAGCACGTTCTGCACCAGTTCGATGCCGCGTTTGGTCAGTTCGTCGTCCCAGTGCGGATGGATGGGGCCTTCATCAAAGCCGGTGATTTCTTCCAGTTCCGGGCCGCTGCCCGCGATCACCAGCGAGCGCACACCCGACCACAGCACCGCGCCATAGCACATCACGCACGGTCGCCAGTTGACCACCAGTTGATAGTCCGGCATTCCGGCTGCACCGAGGTCATACGTCCCCAGAATTTTCTGCGCCAGCGAGAGCGTCATCACCTCCGCGTGGGCAGATGAACAGTTGGACGGCACCACGCGATTCACACCGATCACAACCGGTTTGCCGCTCTCACGCTCAAACACTCCGGCGGCAAATGGCCCACCCGTGCCGTTTTCAAAATTCAGCCGAGAAAAGCGCACCACTGCGGCCATGCGTTCTTCCAGTGTGGGCAGAGTCGGCGGGAGTTTCTGCAATTCTTCAAGCGCCCAATCCGGTAATGATAAGGTGAAATCCATGAGTTATCTTCCTTTGTGCGGTAGCTGACAGGCGTTCAAAATGTGTCGCCCTGACAGACTGTGAATAGTCCGATATTATGCCCCGTCTTTGGTCGGCGGCAAACCTTCCGGTGTCACGCGGGGCGGCAAAATCGCGGTCGGTGACGGGGTCGGCGTAATCGTCGGCGACGGTGTAATGGACGGCGTATAAGTCGCCGTGGGAGTCGGGGTGATCGTCGGAGTATCCGTCGGTGGCGGCGTGTCACTCGGCGTGGGTGTGATCGTCGGCGTATCTGTCGGGGTGGGCGTGTCACTGGGAGTCGGCGTAATCGACGGAGTCAGGGTGATGGTCGGCGTGTCGCTGGGTGTCGGGCTAGGGCCGGGGGTCTGGGTGGGCGTTAATGCCTCGATC
>JBBSQD010000199.1:0-11555 GCA_038258185.1 Aggregatilineales bacterium
CGCATTCGGGTCTTGGCGCAAAAAGTCCCGAATGTTCGTCCATTGATCGTCACTTAGTCTCACATCTGTCATGTTGTCAGTTTAGCCGTCTTTCACCAAACGTCAACACAACCTAGTTCTCGCATACTGAAGGGCTTCGTTAAATAATCATCCGCACCCAGCTCAAGTCCCAAAACCCGGTCAATCTTAGTATCTCTGGCCGTGAGCATCAAAATCGATACGGAAGAGTGTGCACGCAAGGTACGCAACACTTCCAGTCCGTCAATGCCTGGTAACATCCAATCAAGAATGACCAATTGAAAATAATTATTTTCTCCAAGCTGAAGCGCGCTCTCACCGTCAGGGGAGTGAGTCACACGATACCCTGCCGTCTCTAATTCACGCATAATAACCTGCGCAAGATCGGGTGCGTCTTCCACAAGTAGAATATGTGGAGACTGATATGTTTCAAATTGTTGTTTAGGTAGCATGATATCTAAACGTGCCTTTAAATACTAAAGGTGACGCAGGCAGTATAGGCTTGTGGAGGAATGTCTGCAATCCGCGCTTCTTCAGCCAGCGGCTAAGCCTCGCAGCTTGAGTTCCTTCTTCGCCCGACGTGCATCGACGGTTTGGGCGTAGCACAGGACGGTGAAATATGAAGACATCTACCTGAAAAACTATGCGACTGTGGCGGCCTTGTACACGGGCTTGGCGCACTGCTTCCACTTCTACAATGTGGTGCGTCCGCATCAGAGCCTCGGCTATTGCACACCGGCAGAAGTGTACTCACGACAGGCTGCCGTCGTATGAATTACGAGCTTAGTTTCTCACTTTTGTGATCTTGACATTGGGGTCGGCATAGCGCACGGAATCGGCTTCTGTGCGTATGATGCCCACGAGATCATCAATGCTGTTGAAGCTACCTCGTTCGAGGATCCAACGCGAACTAACACGAATCACGAATCGTTCTGCTGTCGCGCGCAGGCGATTATCTTCGATACTGGAAATATCCCACACGCTCACCACACCCATCATACGGCGTAGGCTCTCACATGCACCCAGACCAGCGGTATCTTGCAGCAGTTGGTGTATATATCGCTGTCGATACGCTGAAAATGCCGCTTCACCGCCGGGGAAATTCCAGTAAGCATTCGGAACCAACTCGCCGGTGCTGTTTTCAAGCCACAACTGTTCAAATTTGGCGGCAAATTGTGTCCATATGTCACGGATGGTCTCGATCAGGTAATTCTGGTAAGCCACACGTGCTGCCGCATCGGGAGTATGTGCAAAATGAGCGCCAAAATTCAGCATCAGATTGGAAAGCACCGCCCCGATGTCGTATCCTATCGGCCCAAAGAAGGAAAATTCCGGGTCAATGACACGAGTATCCTGCTCGTTGACCATGATGCTACCAGTATGCAAATCACTGTGAATGAGCGCTTGCCCCTGAGTCATATATTTTTCTTTAAGTTCAATGAGGGCGAGTTTCAGCGGCATATTTTGACGAACAGCTTGCACTTCGGTGTCAATGTCCGGATTCCAGTTGTTCTCTGGCGATTCCATATAAGGGTTTGTAAAAACAAAGTCCTCTTGAATCTTGCACAGGGACGGATTGATATAACTTGACTGAAGGGTCTTTTTTTCGTGCCCTGTGCGATACAAATCGGATGTTTTGAACAGGACATTAGCCAGAAAGGTCGAAATGTGGTCGGCAAACAGCGGGAATTGTTTGCGGGAGACCAGTGGCTTGCGCATCACCTCGTGATTCTTCAGATGTTCCATGGCGACCAGAGACATTTCTTCATCATATGCATAGACTTGCGGCGCAAGTCCCGGTGTCAGTTCGTTATAGAGTAGCAGAGCCTGCGCTTCAAAACGCATCCGTTCACGGGTCAGCGGGTAAGATTCACCCAGGACGCGCAGATAGGGCAGCGCCTGTTTGATGACCATCGACTCGGCAGGGGCGCGGGAATTGCGTATGATAAAGACCATGTTCAGGTTGCCATCGCCCACCTCCTGTGCGGAAAGGGCACTGAGATCGCTAAAAAACATTTTCAGTTCTGGCTGACTGCCAACATAATTAAGTACCGTATTGTTATCAAGTGCATAGTAAGTCATTAGTAAAAATCTCGACTGAATCTGCCTTAGCCCTGCGTTCGATCTCGCGCCACTCTACCTGCAAAGACAACGTTCACCACCAGAGCGAATAATAGCACGATTCCGGTGATAAACTGTTTCAGAAATATGTCAATGCTCGGAATGTTATCCAGGCCGTTGCGCAACGTGCCGTAAAGCAGCAGGCCGACCAGCGTTTGCGGGATACTCCCGCGGCCGCCTGTCAGCGCGGTTCCGCCCAGTACGACAGCGCCAATGGTATCGATGAGATAACTGGGCACTTCCTGTGGCTGTGCGCTCCCCAGCCGACCCATGCTGACGATCCCGGCTAGCCCGGCAGTAAAGCTGCACAGGGTAAGCACCAGCGTAATAACCTGACCCGTATTGACACCCACCAGGTGCGCCGCCGATTTATTGGCTCCTGTCATGTAAACATAGCGCCCGAAACGAGTGTAACGCAGGATGAAGTGTCCAATGAGCAGTACAATAGCGGCCACCACGATAATGACCCGCATACTATCCGGCCCGCCGATGCGCCCGCTGCCAAGAAAGGCGGCAATTTCGGGAACATCGGTGAGGGTTCGTCCTTTGCTGACAAAGGTATTCAGGCCGCTTGCGATCAGCCACATTGCCAGCGTTGTCATAAAAGTCGGGATACGGAATTTTGTGCTGGCGATCCCGTTGATGAACCCTAGCAGTGTTGCAACACCCAAAGCCACTAATGTTGGAATCGGTTCAGGATATTCTAACATGGTATGAAGCTGGGCTGCGACCATACCAGACAGCCCCGCAACAGCCGCAATACTCAGGTCAATCTCGCCGGTGAGCAAGACAAATGTCATCCCAGTGCCAAAGATTGCCAGTGTAGCGATTTGAGCCAGGATGTTATTCAGATTGATTGGACGCAAAAATGAAGGGGAAGCCAGGCTAAAAAAGATGCCTAATGCCAGCAGGGTCCACAGCGGGGCCAGCGCCGTCAGCCGGCGCAGCCAAACTTGCGATGCCGTCTGATGAATGGTGCGACTGGGTACGACATCTAGCTGCGGGTTTTCGGTTTGGAGTGTCATAGAAGCCTCATCAAAATATCTTTATCAATGTTCTCGTTTGCCATCTCAGCCACCACGCGGCCACGTGACATCACCAGAATGCGATCACAAATTTCCAGTACGGTTTCTGGTTCACTGGAGATTACAAGGACACCATAACCCTGACTGCGGAAATCACGGAGGATTTTCATTACTTCGCTCTTCGCTCCCACGTCCATACCCCGCGTTGGTTCACTCAACACAAACATTTTTGGCGGAAAAGCCATCCAGCGGGCGAGAACCACCTTTTGCTGGTTGCCCCCGCTCAATTTACCGACAGAGTTTAACGGATCCGAGGGTTGAACGTTCACCCGTTCGATCACTGGCCGGGCTATGTCAAGCTCCTGCCGGAGAAGCGGAAATAGTTTGCCGATGCGATTCAGATGGGGCATGGTGACGTTGCGATAAACGGCATCCTCCATCAGAAGTGTTTTCCGACGGGATTCTGTGGCGTAGGCCAGTCCATGTCTGATCGCATACGATGTAGAAAAATCAGGGGGGAATGTCTGCCCGTCCAGGGCAATCATGCCTCTGTCGAAGCGATACACACCAAAGATTGCGCGAGCAAGATCAAAATGCCCGGCTCCAATCGCGCCATAGATGCCTACAATTTCGCCTTTACCTGCACTGAATGAAACATCAGTAAATACATCCGCCGTTAAGTGGTCTACTGTCAACAGGGCCTGTTTATCGGAGCGAGACGGTGCTTGCACAGGTGCTTTATTCACTTCGTGGCCCAGAATTAAAGTGATGAGCTCATCAACATGGGTTGATGTTTTATAGAGGGTTTTGATCTTGCGGCCATCACGCAGTACCGTTACTCGGTCTGCCACACGCATCACTTCCCCCATAAAGTGCGAAATATAAATAATACTTCGCTTGTTTTTGCGGAGCGTATCAATAAATTCGACCAACCGCTCAACTTCCGCCGGAGAAAGTGCCGAGGTCGGTTCATCCATAATCAGCACCTGTGCGCCAGAGAGTATGACGCGCAGGACTTCGACCACCTGCTGTGTGCCCAGTGGATAAGCGCCAAGTGAGCGACGCACATCGATGTGATTGAAGCCGAGCGTGGCAAGCTCTGTGTCGGCCATCTCATACATTGTTTTCCAGTCCACGAGTCCCCACCGGTTGAGGATCTGGCGGCCTAAAAAGAGATTTTCAGCGATGGAAAGTTCCGGCATGATGCTCAATTCCTGATGAATCATGCCAATGCCGCGTTTCAACGCTTCCGCTGGGGAATTCAGGTGAACAGGCTCTCCACGCAGGAGGTACTCGCCTTCATATTCGTTATAGATGCCAGCGAGGATACGCATGAGCGTAGATTTTCCGGCACCATTTTCGCCCACCAGCGCGTGGGTTTCGCCCTCATACAGATCAAAGTTGACCTGATCAAGTGCCTGCAAACCTTGAAAACGCTTGGATATATTTTTCAGTTCAATAACGGTTGAAGTCTGCATAGGAATTCTTATGAATCTGTTCGGAATAAAGCCAGTATTTGATAGTAAGAACTGCCCGCAACCAATGGGCTTGACTGTAGTTGCGGCAGGGCGAACCCAGAGTCGCCCTTACCGAGTTTTTATTATGGATCGCGGACAGCGGTTCTGCAAAAAGCTGTCTGACTTTCGACTTAAAACAGGAATTGATCTTGCAGCCAGAGCTGGCTGGGGATCGAACTCATGCCGTAGTTGACCAATTTCCAGGGTTCAGCTGCAAATTCAGGGTTGTCATCAATCGCACCGGTCACTGCCGGCCCATCCGCCAGAATGAAGAACGGAATGTCCTCGCGGGCTTGTTCCAGACCTACTGTTGCCGCATAAGCACCAGCCACTACCGCCCAACTGTGAATGCGACAGGAAGGATTGCGGCATGTTGCCGACAGGCGGCCATCTGCTACTGCTTCCAGCGCGAAAGGCATAGCATCGATGCCGCCAACCAGTACCTGATCGCCCAGACCGGCATTGTCGATTACCTGCCGCCCGGCCAATGCCATATCGTCATTATCAGCAAACAGAGCTTTCAGATCAGGTGTCCGGTTGAGGATGCTTTCGGTAATCTGGGCAGCGAGGCTGACATCCCAATCTGCCAGTTGATCGTCGACGACTTCTATGCTGGAGAACTGATTAACGGCATTCCAGAAGCCCTGACCACGCGCCTGTGCGCCCGTATGACCCGCCTGCCCGCCAAGACGCGCGATTTTACCTTCGCCACCCATCTGCGAAACAAGCACATTCATAACCGAGGCTGCCATATAGACATTATCTGGGGCGATGAACGATAGCACGCCCATATCGCGCTGTTTTTCAAACGGAGCCAGCAGGGTATCCATGCCTATAACCGGAACGCCGGCGTCAATCAAGACTTGCAACGGTTCGACCAGCGCCTCGATCTGGTTGGCTTGAACAGCGACGAAATCCCAATCTCCGGGGGTAGAAGCAATCTGTTCAAAGCGGTCGCGTTGGGCTGTTGGATTCAATTCACCATCATACCAGACGACCTCGACGCCCAGTAGTTCACCGAAGTACATCGCAGCGTCAGCCCCCTGCGCGCACCAGCTTGCAGCCAACCCGGCATTAGACATGGCGGCACGGATGGGACGATCCTGAGCATTGGCCAGACGCTTTGCCATGAATGGAAGAAAGCCTGTAGCCATCAGGCCTGAACCTGCCAGAGCACTGGTTCTCATAAAATCGCGACGACTTAATCTTTTACTCATTTCCAAATCTCCTTAAGAAATATATATGCTTCTATATGTCGAAAAATCTCAAACCACCGCATTTTTTGATTTATCTCTGCTTCTGCTCTTGCCTCCTTTCTTGTCTCTTATGGGAGATGACTGTTGTAAACCGGGACAGATCCTGGTGGTGATCGCGTTTCGATTATTGATAAATGTAAAGAGATTTACAGGTTTAACGATGACGCTTGACGTTTTCATTAAGCAAAACTATAATTGCGAATGAGAATTGTGTCAAGTAAAAGAGAATGATTGCAGGTAATTAGTCTTAAAAGACGAACCAGGCATGGCAAAATGGTCGCTGTTTTTCATGAGTATGTTCAAAATCCATGTGTTACAATTTTAGGCATTTTTACTTTCAGTTGAAGTGAGTGTTATGGCTGTCAGATTAAAGGACATTGCCGAACGTGCGGGAGTTTCAACGACTACCGTCTCGCGCATTCTGAATGGCCGTGCCAGCGGTCTTCCGATTCGAGACGAAACCCGGCAAAAAGTAATGTCGATTGCTACTGAAATGGGTTACAGGCCGAACATCATGGCACGGGCACTGCGTGGCAGTCGTAGTTCGCTGATCGGGGTAATCACTCAAAATATCACCAGCCGGTTTCACAGCCAGATTTTGCGGGGCATTCATGATGCGGCTGTGCAGCATTCTTATCGGGTGTTCCTGGGGCATGTGGAACGCAAGGTTGATCTGGCTCTTGATTATGGATCAATGTTCGAGCAGTCTCATGCCGATGGCATCCTGATTGTTGGGGAACTTCAGGGGGATCAGGATGCGTTCAATCAACTCGTTCACCAGCACCGTCATGTCGTCGGTGTCAGTGATCGGGTTTCGCGAAGATATTTCCCCGGGGTTTATGGCGATAGTGTAGGTGGCACTCAGTTGGCTCTGGAACATCTGTGGGCATTGGGGCATCGCAGAATCGTTTGCGTAGCTGATCACTCCCTTCAGGACGGCCAGCTGCGGACTGATGTATATAGCCGCTTTATGCACGATCACGGAGCGGCTGACCAGATTCATGTCTACCAGACCTCCCGCTCGTTTGAGGCAAGCACACAGACTGGTAGGGAAATTTTCGCCAGTCTTGGGGGTGTGGGGCAGTTAACGGCGATATTCGCTACAACCGATGCTATTGCCATTGGCCTGCTGCAAGCGGCCTTCCAGATGCAGGTTTTGGTGCCCGCACAGGTGTCCATCGTAGGTTTCGACGACATCGATATTGCCGCTTACATGATCCCACCGTTGACAACAGTGCGCCAGTCTGGCGCTGAGATGGGCTATAGCGCCGCAAGCATGCTGATTAACATGATTGAGGAGGAACGCGACGGTGCTGAGGTTGAGGATCTGATTCTGGAATCTAATCTGATAGTCCGGCAGTCTACGGCTGCGCCGTTCATCGGCTAGATATCCAATATCTAACTGACGACATACGGCGACAAATTTTAGGAAGATTAGGAAGATAAGGAAGGCAGCAGTGTCAGCGAATAAGCGTATTCTGATCACGGGCGCAACCGGGAAGGTTGGTCGGACGTTTATCCAGCGGTTGCTCGATGACCCGGCTTACGATCATTTTACAGTGCGGGCGTTGCTGCACAATCGCCCCCTGGAAGCACACGAACGTCTTGAAACCGTGCATGGTTCGATTCAGTATCAGGAGGTGGTCGAGGAAGCCATGCGGGATGTGACCCATGTGCTGCATCTGGCAACGGTTAAAGAAACCCCTACCGAGATTATGGACGTGACCGTGAAGGGTCTTTTCTGGTTGCTGGAAACCTGCCGTCAGAGTCCGAGCTTCGAGCAGTTTATTTTAATTGGTGGGGATGCAGCAGTAGGTCACTTCGTCTATCCACACCCGATTCCCGTAACAGAAGTTCAGCGACACACCGCTTATCAGGGCTGTTATGCCTTGTCCAAAGTACTCGAAGAGGTGATGCTGGAGCAATACTTTGTGCAATATGATCTGAATGGGTGCTGTCTGCGTGCTCCCTGGATTATGGAAAAAGATGATTTTAAGTACACACTTTCTTTTGGTAACGATGTTTTTGGCGGACCGCGCTGGGGTGAACTGGTAGGGGCGGACAAAGCTGCCGATTATGTACGTACGCAGACAATCCCGGTAATGCTTGATGCAACTGGTAAACCGGTGAAACGGAATTTCGTCCATGTCGAAGACCTGGTGGCGGCAATACTTTGTGCGATTGATGCACCGCATGCCCGACAACAGACATTCAATATATCTATGGATGAACCGGTGGATTATGGTGACGTAGGGCGCTACCTCAACCAAACACGCGGCCTGCCGACAGTGGAGATTGCAACCGAATATTATTCAACGTGGCTGGATAATGCCAAAGCCCGATTTCTGCTCAACTGGTGCCCCAAATATGATTTACCCAAGCTGATTGATGCTGCCTGGGACTATCAACGCCTGGCTGATGATCTCCGTCATATCTGGTATCCCGGCTAAAAATCGCTGGAATACGGTATAGTCTCTTTAGGTGTATCTCTTAACCTCAGTTTTGGATATTCCTGTCGCTACATATTCGCCTCCTCTATAGAATTTATGAATTACACTCATTGAGCAAGGAGTTCACGGCATAATCGGCGCATGTCTCGAGGTTAAAACGGAACTAGAGGGGATTTCTCTACCAATCAGTATACATGGAAAGATCGACCGACTCGTTCGGGTTGACCGACCGCTACCTGTCCATGACTTTTGAGGCTCGATTGAGGGACTGGAATCTGTTGATCAAGCCCTTGATCAATAACAGTGTCTCTACGGTGAAAAAGTCGCATGCCAGGAGTTAATCCTTGTAGTGCGTCATCAGCTGACGCCAACTGGGTGACGTGCTGCGCTCTGGTGCAGGCGGGATCCCGTGGCGCTTCAGAATATTGCCCACAGTCTCGTGGCTGATCCTGTAACCCAACTTGAGCAATTCGCCTTCAATTCGCTCAATGCCCCAGTCAGTTTGAGCGTGATATTGCCGTAGATCATAGTGGTATGGCGTTTTTTGAGACTACGGGTGAAAAGCGCAGATTCTCCCTATCAATCCTCGTTTATTCGAGGACTTGTTGTTTTATGTCAAATTCAAGTGATCTGCTGAGTTCAAGCCTGAATTATCAACGGTTTATATGGGGAGCACCTACAATTTTGGGAGCAACTGTTACTATGTTTTAGCGGGGTGAATCACCCGATTTGAGGCGATTCGAATATCTACTTTAAGTAGGATTCCAATAGGGGTGCATCAACCCCATAATTGTGTGATAGGTCTCATAGCGTGCCTGATAGACAGCGGCGTCTGTATAATTGGGGATATGTGTGCGCCTGATTGTCACACATTGTTCCACTGCCTCATGATAATTTTTGTAGATCCCCACACCCACCCCGGCTGTCATGGCTGCGCCGAGCGCGCCTGTCTCGCTGCTGGCTGGAATATCAACAGACGTATTGAACGTATCAGCAAACATTTGTGACCACACCGCGCTTTTTGCGCCGCCGCCGGTCAGTTTGACGCTGTGAATGCGCGCCCCCGCTACGCGTAGCTTATCCAGATGATGCCGATGACCAAAGACAATGCCTTCATACAGAGCCCGCAGCACGTGATGGCGCGTGTGCCAGCCGGTCAAACCATAAAAACCGGCGCTTGCCTTAGCAATATCAGAGCCATAGAGGAAAGGATGAAAGAGTATTGTGCTTTCCTCGATGGGGATCTGGGCTATTTTTTCGCTGCACACCTCATAGACAGAGAGACCGCGCTGCTCGGCTTCAATGCGTTCTTCCGAGCAGAACTGCTGCACAAACCATTCCAGATTTGTGGCCGAGGTCGGGCTGCCTTCGAGGAGAAACCAGTGTTGCGGATCGGCAAACGCGAACGAAAGAAACAAATTGCGTGAGATAATAGGCTGTGCTGTGACAACCTCGTTACAGCTCCAGCTTCCCACAATGACACAGGCTTCACCGGGCTGATGCATTCCAGCTCCAATACCATTGGCCTGGGCGTCAATCATGCCTGCGACGACGGGTGTTCCCGCACGTAAACCCGTGAGGTGAGCACATAAGGCTGTGACATGGCCTATATCCTGGGTGCTGTGATACAGGGGCGGTAGGGATTCATATATTTCTTCAAGCTCGTAGTGGCGCAGTAAATCTTGTGAATAGTTTTGATTGAGGACATCCATTAAATTGGTGGAGGCCATATCACTAAAATCGGTGGCACAAACTCCGGTGAGGCGGTAATTGAGATAGTCTTTTGCCAGCAGTACCCTGCCAATCTGCGCATAACTCAGCGGATCATGACGCTTCAGCCAAGCCAGTAGAGTCACCGTTTGACCAGGATAAAAAAGCTGAGGCGTATACTCGAAAACACGACTGCGTATGTCATCCTGTTCCCATTCGTCAAGGATCGCTCGGGCTCGTCCATCCACAGATTGAATGGCATTCCGCAGCGGTTTACCCTGCTTATCAAGCAGATAGACACCATTGCCATGTCCTGTGCAACCAATGCCCACGATGTCCTCACTGTGAATGCCCGCTTTCTGAATGGCCTCACGAATCACACTGACTGTATCTTCCCAGAGACGATCCATACTGCGCTCAGACCATGTAGGGTGTGCTTGCAACACTTCCACCTTGCGGCTGACCACCTGTATTTCGTGTCCAGCTAGGTCAAATAAACAGGCTTTAGTGAGGGTAGTGCCTGCATCAATGCCGAGTAGGTATTGGTTCGCCATAGGTCTTCCTCAGGTCTTTTCATAATATTATTTTGAGGTCATTTCCAATGATACTCGATCCCGCTCTCATTAATAGGAGCAGGTCGAGTATGTGGGTTTACCAGGCCAGTCGATACAGTTCAATGATTTCATCTGCTGTTGGCACAATCGGATTATTCTGTGGGCTGCCTGATGCCAGCGCATCCGATGCCATTTTTGGCAGGCTGCGCTCGAAATCCTCGCGGCCTACTTTGAGGCATTCGCCTAATCGCGGCACTTGCAACTGTGTGTTCAAGTCCTCAAGGCCGTTGGCAAGGCCATCAGCGGCTGTTTCATCATCATCGTTCAGGCTGGCATAGCCTATTGTGCGGGCAATGGCAGCATAGCGGGCCAGCGCCCCACCAAGCGAGAAACGAGTCACAGTTGGCAGCAGCACCGCATTGGAGAGACCATGTGGCAGATGGTACAGTGCCCCAATCGGTCGACTCATACCATGCACAAGGCATACACTGCTGTTGGAGAAGGACATGCCGCCCTGTGTAGCCGCGATCGACATGGCTTCACGAGCCTCGGAGTTTGCCGGATTGCGCCACGCCTCATACAGATGATTGGTCACAAGCTTGATGCATGATAGGGCGATCGGATCGGTCAGAGCATTGGCCTTGCGCGAGACATACGCCTCAATCCCATGTGTCAGGGTATCGACACCAACATGGGCCGTGAGCGCGGGCGGCATCGACATGGTCAGCTCATAATCCACCAGGGCCACCGTGGGCAGCAGATGAAAATCGAGCATCATCATCTTTACACCATTGTCAGCATCAGTAATCACGGTGACTTTGGTGACTTCGCTGCCTGTGCCGGCTGTCGTCGGAATGGCGATGAGCGGAACCCCCGGATGAGAGATCTTATGATAGCCCATATA
>JBBSQD010000200.1:0-11540 GCA_038258185.1 Aggregatilineales bacterium
GGCGGTTTTGCGAGCCGTTGCGCTGAATTTGTTGAAGCAGGATACATCCAGAAGCAGTTTGCGACAGAAACGCTTCCGTGCCGCGATGGACAATGACTTCCTGTTTCACCTACTCACTCAACTTTGATGCGATTGCCCTGGCAGGAAGTCCATAATAATTGACAGCGACACCCATCGCGGGTTACATTCAAATGTAACCTGCGTTTTATTTATCATACAATGGTAAATGGACAATCTTATGGAAAAATTATTTGTTTACGGCACATTGCAAAACCCGGTCATTCAGTACAAAGTGCTGGGGCACACGTTTGAGGGCCGACCCGATATCCTTGACAATTATGTGCGCTCAGACATTGAACTCGAAGGTTCCGTATATCCTATCGCAGTTCCGCTTGAAGGTGACTATATCGAAGGGTCTGTTCTGGAACTGAATGAGGAAGAATTAAAACGCGCAGATATCTACGAAACCGACGCGTATCGTCGCATTAAAGTCACGGTGCGCAGTGGTGAGGAAGTCTGGGTTTACAGCAAATAAATCTCAGCGCTGCGGTCAAGGGCGCTCTGTATATTCTTCTTTGGTCAGGCCATAAATCAGATGGTCAAAATATTCGCCCTGGGTATAGCCCATACGCCGCAAGCGCCCTTCTAACTGGAAACCCAGGCGCTCATGCAGGGCAATTGAGCCTGCATTAAAGCTAAACACGATTGTATTGACTTTCTGATAGCGCAGCTCGAAGAAAAAATAACGCAGCAGCAAGTCAATCGCCTCACGGGCATAGCCCTGCCGCTGATGCTGTGGCAGTACTGCTACGCCATATGAAAATGTACCCTCGCGTCGGGCAATGGTATGGCTATTGATACTTCCGGCAATTTCGCCTGCCAAAGTCTCTATCACCCAAAAAAATTTGTGGTCGTCGCCATTTTTTAGCATGGTTTCCTGCAACCACTGCTTCACGTGTTCACTGGAACCGGGTGGCCAGACATAATCCAAAGCGCGACTCAGGCTCGTATCCTGATTCCAGCGAAAGAAAGTTTCCCAGTCGTCAGCCTCCAGCGCACGCAGACGGATTTTTTCACCCTGCCATTCATTGCTCATGTTGTATCTTCTTTACGAAAGTGAGCCGTCGGGCTCGATGCTGGAATAGACTTTAAACAGATGGTCACTGGCCCAACCGACATAGGCCGTACTCAGCATGACCCGATCAAGCGCCAGTTTCTGGCTGTTCAGGTCAGTATAGCGCAGGCTTTGCTTGGCCAGACCTTTGGCGACCCGGATTAAAGCACGGGCTTTCGCCAGCTCCAGCCGAATGGGAAATTGAACGTCATCGCGTGAGATCGCAAAATCGACATACGAGCGCTCTAATTCCGTCTGCAGATCGTCAAGCTTATCGACCACTTTGCGGCTGTATTTCTTCTCACTCTCGATCTGCAACAATCGCAAATCGATTACCAGTTGACCCACATCATGGGCGACATCCCCTTCTTCCTTCAGGCTTTGCAGATCAATCAGCTTAAAATCGGGCTGGCTGTCCTGATGGTTGCCGGATAATGACGAGCGGATCATGATGTTGCGCGTATGCAGATCACCGTGCATGTACGCCAGCCGAAAGCCTTCCAACTGTTCCTGCGAGTAGATAATATCCGCGATCAACCGTGACACACGTTTGTGGATATTCTCATACTCCTGATACGTCTGCTTCATAATCCAGCCACGGCTGTACAAACGCGTCACCTGGGCGAAAATATAATCCGCCTGTTCCAGAATGGGCCGGATATACAGATCACGCACGTGAATGCCGTTGGCATATTGCGGCCTGACATTGGCGCCTTTATGGACTTCCATGAGAAAGCTGCTTAACAACCGCGACAATTCCATATCGGTATTTAAGAGTTGTTCATAGATTTCATACAACGTCTGATAGTCATGCAGATCCTGCATAATCACAAAACTCTGGCCGAATTCATTGGTGTAAATGATATTCGGGATGCTGACAAACGATGTGCGCAAACGTGAGGGCAGCGCATCATAATTACGCCGCTCCTGCTCAATTTCGTCTGAGGGGCCATATTTCACAATCAGCGAATCCTGAAGCAGACTGTTTTTGCGCGGGTCAATCGGGTTATAGACTGTGGGCTTGATACGCACGACACTGGCATCGGAAAGCCCCAGTTTCAAAGGTATGGGCTCATTGGGCAGTTCAATGCCGATCCATTTTCGCAGGGCAGTTTCAATACCCAGGTTCTCAATCGAATTGTGGTCGTGAAACTTGCTGGACATCTCGCGCAGGGTGGGCAACCATAATTGTGCGCCCTGGGGCTCTCCGGCAAAGGCGTTCACCGTCACCATCGTGCGGCAAAGCCCCACCAGATAATGATATTCGTCCGAGAAGAAATTGCGCAGGGTCTGCGGGGCGCTTTCGCCGCTGAACTGATTCCACCATAATTCCATGCAGCTATCCAGAACCGGCACCACCTGCGGATAATCAGCCCGCAGAAAAGACAGATTCTCGATGACATTGCAGGTATTGGTGATAATCTCGCGAAATGTCTTTTTGTGCTCCTCCACCATGCTGATGGTGAGCTGACGATTGTGCATCGCCATGATAATCGGCTCGACCCGATCCCAGATGTATTTGCGGCTGATGCCCCAGACATTGCCGTAATCCTGCGAGCAATCAATCAGATATTTAAGCTGCTGCATGTGCTGGGTATCAATGCGTCCGGTCAGGAGATATTCAAAGCGCAGCAAACGCGCCAGGTCTTTATGCTCAACAACGATACCGATAACTTTATCAATCGACTGCTTCAGATCATCGTCGGAAATCTGACCGCGAGTCAGGTCACGATCCCGCGCCAGCATAATCACCTGCAAAGCCGAAAGCGTATCGGCAATGGGCGAGCGGCTTTCCTGATCTTCGCCCCAGTCAATATGAAAAAAGCCACTGATGGGGATACGCTGGTCAATCAAACGCCGCAGACGGGGCTGAATACTCATCTCAGTTGGTTTCAAGCGCAGCAGACATTCCAGCTTAATCATCTCGGCATGGTCGACATCTTCATCCTCGTTTTTCATGACGGAAGTCAGAAACCACTCCGCGACTCTTTGCAATTCCGGCGCGTTCTGCGGTACGCCATACGCCAGCAAGGCATTGCTGTAATAGTGTGTCGCTCGCAGTTTGAGTGATTCATTGGCTTCGGCAAAGCGGTTATACGGTTCGCCGAGGATCAGGCGGGGGTGTTTAGTGGGGGCCAGCATCAGATATGCAGCCAGGTTGGTCATGGTTTCTTCTAATTGAGGTAAAGGCATCATCTACACCACATCATCGACACCATTTCTAAATCCAATCAGAACATAAAATCGCATTTCAGAATATACCGATATATACAGCAGTATGACATATTGTAACATAAGGTTAGAGATGACGCGGTATGGCTTCCATACAAAAAAAATACCCGGCGCAAACCGGGCATTCATAATTGGCAGGCAAGCTCTATCAAAGCAGGTTATTTGAGGCCGCTGCTGGCAAAACTTTCGATAAAGCGCCGTTGGAACAGAATGAACAGAATCACCAGCGGGGCAATCACCAGAATGGTACCGGCCATCAACTGACCATATAACGCGCCGACTTCAGTGGTACTCAGCAGTTTATTAAGCGCCACTGTCAACGGGCGCACAGTTTCGGAGCGCGTCACAATAAACGGCCAGAGGAATTCGTTCCAGTGGGCGCTGATCGACACCAGGGCGAAGGCCACATAGGTAGGAATCGATAACGGGATATAGACATTGCGCATCACCTGCAGCCAGTTCGCGCCATCAATCCGCGCGGCTTCTTCCAGCTCATAAGGCACTTCCAGAAAAGCCTGCCGCAGCAGCAAAGTGCCAAAAGCCGACCCCCAATACGGGATCATTAGCGCCAGATGCGTATCGAATAAACCCAGGTTGCGCACAGTGGCGAAGTTCTGCACCAGCAGTACACCAGTCGGAATCATCAACTGAATCAAAATCATGAACAGCAGCACATTCCGTCCGCGGAACTGCATCCGCGCAAAGGCATAGCCGGCCATCGTCACAGTGATGATCTGCACAGCCAGAGTGCCCAATACAAAAATCACACTGTTCAGATAATGCTGCGGCCACGGGGAAACCAGCCATGCTTTCTGATAATTGTCCAGCGTGATGACACAGCCGAATAACTCGACCGTGGTTTCGGGCGGAAGCTGGCCCATCATGCGGTCACTGACGCTGCACGCAAAGAAGATATTGCCGGTATTTACGGATTGGCTTTCCGGACGGATGCTCATCAGCAGCGTGAACAGCAGCGGAATCAACCAGATCAGCGCCACCGCAGCCGTGATGACATCCACGGCAAAGCTGCCCCATGTTCTATTCCTGGCGATCATTTTTCAACCGCCTCCACTCGAAGAAGTAAAAATTGGATACCGTGAACACCATCAAAATTAATAACAACACGACCGTCATCGCGTTGACATAACCCCAGTTGCGCGGGTCACTGAATTTCTGAAAGATGTAGTACAACAGCAGGTTGCTGCTGTCACTGGGGCCGCCCTGACCCAACGCCTGCAATTGTTCCACCATCTGGAAACCATATGTCGATGCGATCACCAGAATAAACAGCGTTGTCCGTTGCAGCAGTGGAAGCGTGATATACCACGTCTGCTGCCAGAAATTTGCGCCTTCCAGGTCAGCCGCTTCGTAAATTTCCCGGCTGATGCTTTGCAATCCAGCCAGGTAAAAAATCATGAAATAACCCACCTGCTTCCACAGAATGACGATAATCACGGATACCAGTGTCATCCCCGGCAGGCCGATCCACTTCACCGCCTGACCACCAAACGAGCGAATCACAGTGTTCACCAGCCCGATATTATCGGCAAACATAAACGACCAGATACTTGCCGCGCCGATCAGCGGCAGCAGCGCCGGATAAAACAGGCTGAAGCGCCAGAAGCTCTGAAATCGCACTCGGCGGTTGAGCAGCAGCGCCAGAAAAAACGACGCTGGCACACTGATCACCACAATCGCCAGCGTAAACACCAGCGTGTTGGTCAGAACTTTAGGAAATGTGCTGCTGATATCGGGGCGGGTGGAATTGGCAGGATCGAACAGATCGACGTAATTTTGCAGGCCGACATACTGCTCCTGCTGGCGCACCGTCAGCGGCGGACGGTAAAGGCTGCTGACCACCGACTGGGCAGTAGGCCACAATGTAAACACAAACACCAGCAGAAAGGTCGGCGCGACCAGGAAATAGGGAAAGAGCAGTTGCAGCAGGGCTTTTCGCTGGCTGACTGAATCGCTTAAAGACCTGCGTGTCGTTGTGGAGTGCGCTGGGACGGCCACAAATCCCCCCAAAAACTCATCCGTAAGAAAAGAAACAAGGGCAAGTGTTTATTCACTTGCCCTTAAGTGGGGTGGGCATCTTTTATACTAAAGCCGAAAGAGCAATATGCTCCCAAACCCCCATCCCCAATCCCCTTCCCCCGAATTCGGGGGAAGGGGTGGCCTCCAAGGCCGGGGTTAGGGGTGAAAGGCTGAGTATGAATTACCCCAGATTCCAAACACCCCACCATAACAACTCTAAAAACTTACTCGTATTGCGAGAGAATAGCATCAGCTTCGGTCTGCGCCTGATCCAGCGAGGTCTGAGCATCCATCTCGCCAGTGATCACGCGGCTGATGGCCTGCCCCAGAATCGTGCGGATATCCAGACCCTGATGGGTCGCCAGTTCCTTGTCGGCAAATTCAAGCTGGGCACGGGCCATCGCATATTGCGGATATTCCGCCACGAGGCTGACCAGTGGCTCCAGATCCCAGGCAGTCGCACGGGCTGCGACATAACCAGTGCTGGTGCCCCAATCCGCCTGAATTTCCGGTGAAGCCAGGTACTGAATCCAGCGCCAGGCAGCGGCCTGTTCTTCAGGGGTGCTGCTGGCAAACATGTACAGATTACCGCCACCGGTTGGCGCGCCATATCCGACATCACCCGCGGGCAGGAAACCGAGGCCGACTTCAAAATCAGCATTATTCAGGATGTTGGTCAGGCTGCCGGTGGTGTGATAAATCATAGCCGCCTTGCCGCTGGTGAAATCAGTCGGCGTATCCCCCCAGATGATAATGCCATCGGGCATAATACCTTCGTCCGGCAGCGAGGTGAAAAATTCCAGCGCGGAAACCACTTCCGGCGCGTTGAAATACACTTCTGATGGGCTGTCACCAATCACGTTCTGACCGTTACCAATGGCGAAACCCTGGAACATCCAGTAGGGGAAGCCATCCGACGGAATCAACAGACCCCAGCGCTCACCATCAGGCAGCGTCAGCATCTTGCCAAATTCAACCATTTCTTCGCGGTTGGCCGGGGCGGTTTCCGGGTCTAAACCGACTTCTTCGAAAAGGTCTTTATTGTAGTACAACACCGGGGTGCTGCGCTGGAAAGGCAGCGCCCAGATGGTACCGTCTTCATCCACGCTGTTACGCATGAACGCCGGGGCGAAATCACTCACATAGGCTTCAGAGTCGTCCATTTCATCAATAAACGGCTGCAGCGGCACCACGTAGCCATTATCAATAAAGGTTTGCAGGTCAGCCGACAGCATCACCGCGACATTGGGGCCTTCACCCGTGCCCTGAATTTCAGTCTGGACGGCTGCCGAAATATCATCATAACCACCGGCATAAGTGGTCACCACATGAATATCGGGATTGGCCGCGTTGAACTCTTCGGTATAGCGCTCAAAAATGGCCGCGATGGGGCCGCCCACCGCAGTCGGGTAATAAAAATTAATCTCGACGGGTTCCGCCTGCGCAACAACACCCAGCGTGAGTGTTGCCAGCAGTGCAGCAACTATACCCAGCATAACCACACGTACTTTTTGCATCTTGTGTCTCCTGAATTATGGACAAACAGACAATGACTTCTGACCGGATCACTATTATGCAGAGACAGTTTAAATCCGTGTTAAAAATGCTGCAAAGTCTGATGGCAAAACAGCAATCGCGTATGGGTTCCTATTATAGGCACAATAGTCAAAGAATGTAATTTCACTGTGCGCTGCACGGTGCTTTCTACTCCAGTCCGCTGGACACACTGCGCAGCAGGTTGAGCGCTTCAGTAGCATGCGCCATGACATCATCAGCGATCTTAGTCGCCTGCGCACTCTGCCGCGCCTTATAATACTGGCTGCCACGCTTGACCTTGCCTTTGGCAATCCGCAGCAATGCCCGCGCTTTGGCTAACTCCATACGTGTAGCAAAGGTCGCATCTTCGCGGCTTTCACCATATTCCCGATAAATACGGGTAAGCTGATCGCGCAGTCTTTCCATTTGATGACGATTTTCAAAGCGGCTTTCTTCCCGGCTGATCAGATCAACATCCATAATAATCTGGCCGGCATCAAAGGCCGCATCACCATCCTGATGCATATATTCCAGATCAATCAGACGAAACATCATCTCATTTAAGTGACCATCCGCTGTGGGTTTCAACCCTTTCACCATGACATTGCGCATATGCAGATCACCATGCATCACCGCCGCCGGGAACTGGCCGATCTCGACATGCTTTTTAATCAACTGGCCGATTTCATGAAACAGGTCGCGCTGAATTTCCTGAATAAAATTATGATTGGGGATCAGATCACGCCCCAACACAAAATCAAAAATGCGATCCACATATTCCATCATTTTGCGCAGGTAGATCTCACGGAGTAAGCTCGAGGAAACCGGACGGGGGTGCCCGCTCCCGCCACTGTGCATGCGGCACAGAAAATTCCCTAACTGATCAGCCACTTCCGCCACATAATCGTTGATTTCGTGGCGCTCTTCATACAGCGTTTTGTAATTGCGCAAATCCTGCATAATGACAAAGGTGCGATTCGTCTCCGCATCGTAATAACTCTGCTCCGGGATGCGCACGAAACAATCCTTGACTGCTGACGGAATCGTCTCGTAATTTTTGCGTTCCAGTTTGATCAACTCACGTGAGCCATATTTAATAATCAGCGATTGGGTAATCAGGGAATTCTGCACCTGCGGGTCATTAATCATCGGGCTCCAGATGTGGGGTTGCACCCGCACGACATTGGCCTCGGAAAATCCCAGTTTCAGCGGCTCAATCTCGCCCACCAGATCAACATTAATCCAGTGCCGCAGCGCCTCTTTAATACTCCGAATGTCGGGGGAATCCTCGCGATTAACTTTGGCTTCAGCCAGTTCATTCAGGATATGCACCTGCACGGTATCCAGGGTGCATAATGGCTTATCCAGCACCTCGCGCAGGGTGCGCATGGTCCGCGCCAGCACCACAATATAGTCATAGTCATGCGGATTGGGGAACAATGCGCGCAGTGTCGCCACGGCATGTTCGCCATAAAACTGTTCCCACCACATGCCCATCGCTTTGTGGAGGGTTTCCTCAAGTTCTGGTATATCCTGCGCCAGCGGCATCAGATTCTCAATCACCATGCAGGTGCTCAGAATCACCCGACGGAGCTGATCCTGGAACGGACGCGCTTCTTCTGGCGTGAGCTTATTGCTGTTCATCAGCTTTTTCAGCCAGTCCATTTGATCCATGCGCCAGCCAAATTCCTCTAACCCCCACAACCCATTGTTCTCGTTGGCGGTATTGATCAGACCTTGAGCATATTTCCGGTGCTTGGGGTCGAGCGAACCAAACATATCATGCTGTAAACGGAGCGCCAGCGCGATGTCCTTATCGCGGCGCAGGCCGCCTTTTTGCATCAACTTATCGATCAGATGGCATAAATCATCCATCTTAATGATGTCGTCGTTGAGCACCTTTTTCTCATGGGCGACTTTGAAAATCTCCAGCGCCCACAGCGTATCAAATTCTGACCAGCTCGGCTGCACATCAAAACTGTCCCCGATCTTCTGGCGTACAAGCTGATCCAGCCGCGTGCGGACATCATCCGTTTCTGGCGCAAGATGCAGCAACACCAGCAGGCGATTCATTTCAATCGCATCCACCGAGTCATTTTCCTGCTTGGGAAAGCGACGATCAAACCATTTCACCTTATCCTGTAACAGGCTGGATTCGGGCAAAAAACCGTAGGCCAAAAGCGCCATGATATAGTGCATGCTCACGCGGACACTCTTACCATCTTCGGGGTCGGCAAACAGCAATTTTCGATTCCGTTTTTCCCGTTCCTTGTCCATCAGAAGCAGTTCAACAACCAGTGCAGTAATGGTCGTTTCTAGTTCAGGCAGTTGGGGTTGAGCGAGCATAAACCGCTCCTTTGAGCTTTGGCGGGTAAGCAGTTAAAATGACAGGGTGCTACTCAAATAATCATAACATGAATGTTATATCCAGTGAACTTATCCGCTAATAGTGAGCCGCCCATGCGCAAAATCGTGTTCATGCTTTTCAGTTTAGTCACTTTAGTCGTTGCTTTTCCGGCATTGGCCCAGGGGGAAATCCTGACCGGGCCATTGATCGCGCTCAATACGCCTGCACAGAACAAGATTGTGCTGTATGACATCACGGCACAGACAACGCGCGAATTATCTTTTGCGGGTGGAGGTCAACGCGTATGGGGCTTTTCACCGGATGGTTGCCGGGTGTTGTTTACGATGAATCGCGCCACGCAGAATGATCGTCTGTACAGTGCGCGGCTCGATGGGACAGATGTGCAGGAGCTTGTCACCTATACCGATCTGCCGCCGGATGCCTGGTCGGTCTGGGATGCTCAGTGGTCACCGGATGGTGCACACATCGCCTTTACGCTGATTACTGATGTGGCACAGGGGCGTGAATATCATATCGCGTGGGTGCCACCTGAAGGCGGTACGCCGCAGTTATACAGCGCCAGTGGCGATGAGCACGAACCCACCTGGTCAGCGGATGGCCGTTGGCTGGCGTATATCGCCTATGAGGAACGGGCTGCCGGAGCAGATATTTACTCCACAGCAGAGCCAACTGCTGTGCCACCCCCCGGTCAGGCCGGGGCGGATATTCCGCTGCTGCGTGAAGCTGATCTGTGGGTGGTCAGCGCGGATGCCGCCAGCAAATATCGCCTCACATTTTTTGATGTCGGCAGTGTGCATGCGCCGCGCTGGAGTCCCGACACCAATCTGATCGGCTTCATCTATTCACCCAGCGCATCAAATGATCAGTTCTGGATAATCGCTAACCAGCCCGGTTCGATTCCGACGCAGTTAAGCCAGCAGTGGGCGCTCATTCTGGACAACACCTGGCTGCCGGATAGCAGCGCCATCGTGTCATCGGTGCGCGATATTCAGGAAACATCCGATAATCGCCTGTGGCGCATCCCGCTGGTGGGCAATGCCGACACCGATGCTGTGCCGTTTCTGCGCGTTCCCGAACTGGGTTATGCCGACTATCCGCGCTTCAGCCCGGATGGTCGCTGGCTGGCTTTGCGCAGTGCTTATGCTCTGGCGCTGGTTGACCAGACAGACAATAGCTGGCAACTGATCGACACGTTGCCGTTAGCCAATACGCCCCCGGTCTGGAGTCCGGCAGGTTTCAGCAGTGAGGCGGATTGTCTGTAAAAAAAGAGACGACCGCCGGTCGTCTCTGTGACAGATTATTGCTTGATATATGGCCTGACCATCTCGATTTCCTCGAAGATGCCCGACCATTCGTGGTCACTGGGGCCATCGTAAATCAGCGTGTAGGGGCCGTTAAAATCCGCAGCCTGCGTCAAATCCAGACAGCGGATGTAATCCTCACGGTCAGCAGTTTGCGGCGCGGCGAAACTGCATTTCGCATGGCACGACTCCGCCAGTGGGAATATCTGCGCGAGGTCTTCATATTTGGTGGTACCACCCCAGTTGCCGAAGTCCGCGCACAGGCCAACCTGACCATCCAGTTCATTCAATAACCACTGGACATTCTCTGGCGTGGATAAAGTCGGGAACCAGTTTTCGGTCATCAGACGCACACCCTGATCCGCAGCCTGCTGTATCAGGACCGACATATTTGCCTTGCTCTTTTCCAGCACTTCCGGGCTGGGGTCAGACTTGCCAGCGATCACCCGTGCTCGCTTCGCACCTAACAAACCGGCCACTTCAATCCAGTTGCCAATCCATGCCATATCGCGCTCGGCATGATCCGCGCTGGTGATGTCGCCATCATCAATCAACAGCGAAAATAACTCCACACCCGCTTCATCCAGCGCCGCCCGCAAGTCCTTCAGGTATTCATGATCCTGACGGTAGAGGTGAAAATGACAAATTTCCAGCGTATGAATGCCGATTGCAGCGATTCGCTCTGGAAGTTCCAGTAAAGTCAGTGAGCCAGGCCCATAAGTCTCTTGTGCTTTACCTTCATTTTCGCTTTCAGGCGAGTCCGGGTAGGTAATGCCGAGGTCACGATGCAAACTCCAGGTGGAAACCGATAGCCGAGCTTGAGCAGTCATAGCGCTTTCCTTTATTGATTGTTTTATTTTGCTGTGATGACCAGCCCACTTTGATGCAATAGCGCATCTCCGCAGGCTGTGGCCTTATGCGTTCTGGATAATGAGCCCGATCAAAGTCGTAA
>JBBSQD010000201.1:0-11514 GCA_038258185.1 Aggregatilineales bacterium
CAGTTCATGGCCGATAATCTGCACACTGTCGTCAATTTTCAATTGCAGCGGGCCATTAAACGGCGCACGCGCAATCAAACGGAAACGGGTACCGGGTTGTAAGCCCAGTGTGTTCAGATATTGCAGCTTTTCGGCATCATGCGAATTAACGCGGCTGATGACGAGATCGTGACCGGTTTCAACTTCGCTTAACGGCTCATCCTTAACGCGCGGCATATGCCCTTCACGTGTGGGGATCGGCTCACCGTGGGGGCAGCGGCTGGGATAGCCGGCCATCACTTCCATGCGGTTGACCAGCGTATCACTGACGACCATGCCCATTTCGTCGGCGGAGTCGTGGACTTCGTGCCAGCCAAATTCCATCACATCAACCAGAAAACGCTCGACCAGGCGGTGCCGCCGGATGCTCATCAGCGCTTCGCGTTCACCCTCTGGCGTAAGGTAGATGCCACGGTACGGTTCATGTTCCAGCATACCGGCATCTTTAAGGCGTTGTACCATCCGCGTCACCGCAGGGGCAGATACATGTAACACTTCAGCCAACGCCGAAGTCGAAACATAGGGTTCATCTTCACGGTAGTAAGCCAAACGATAGGCTTCTGCCAGATATTCTTGCATAGCATTACTAACGGTCATGGTAAAACAGCCCTAAACTGCGTATAATTATGATGATCAATACTATAAATAATAGCTGATTAAATTAGTTTTGCGCAAGTGCAAATTATAATTTGCAACTTGTGAGTTTGTTTCACTCCCAGCTTAAAAGATAAGCGACCAGCGAGTCAATATCCGGCGGGGATACCATTTGTACCAATTGATGATTACCGGGGAGTGAGAAGACATCGTAGAGGGTCGGCGCGGAGCCGTTATGAAAATAAGGGGCGCTTAACCACAGATAACGCAGGGTCGGCACGTCAAACGCCGCGCCATTCTGCTCAAGCTCAGAATCGCCTGTGCCGACATCAAAAGTTTGCAGATTGGTGCCGGTGGTGCCGATATGACAGGTCGAACAGCCCTGCTCCTCAAACACCTCTTTCCCACGCGCCACGACCTCTGCTGGATATTCGTTGGGGTTCGGCGGTTCGATCAGCGATGTGAGATAAAACACCAGCGTATCCAGATCAGGCGACAATCCCGCATGGGGGTCACCTAATGCCGGTTGCACCAGCGCAGCTTCGATCAGCCCTTCGCCACTTTGCAGCGAGCGAATCTTCAGCTCAACATCGCTCAATTCGTCCCATGTGGCTGACCAGTTATAGGGCGCAGTTTCCACCAACCGGTACAACGGCGGGGTGTTGCGTGGGCCATCCGGGAAGCCCTGCCACGTCAGGCCATCGGGCAGACCATCGAAATGACAATTGGCGCAACTCATCCAGCGATCTTCACTCATGCGTGAATCCGCTGCGCTGTGAAACAACTGCGCCCCAAATAATAAATCCACTGGCACCGTCAGATTGCTGATGGGCAGCACATCAATCGTCTCCAAACGGTTGGTATCAATAATGGTAATCGTGCCATCCAGCACATTATGCACAAACAGATAGTTATTATCGCGGTTGAGCAAAATGCCGCGCGGATTCGCGCCGACTTCAATGTTGCCCCGTGCCAGCCCACTGTTCAGATCAATGACCGAGACATTGTTACTACCGGCATTAGCCACATATACCCAGTTGCGAAAGCGATCCAGCGCCAGCGCAAACGGCATGTTCACCGGACGATCCGCCGTATCGAGCGTCAACCGGTTGTTGGACAGCAGCGTAAATTCGCGCAGTTCCAGCACATTCACCACCGGAAAAACCGTCGTATCAAAGGTCAGATTTTCATTTTGCGAGTTGCTGCGCGACTGCGGCAGATAAGCCGTGCCACGGGTGATATCGAGTTCAATCGCCTGGGTGGAGGTGGTATCATTTCCGGTGCTGACCACATCAATGACGCGACCCTGCGGGATATAAACGAGGCTGACATCACCGCTCCAGTACTGCGTCACGTACAGGAAATCCCCCCACAAAGCCAACCCTGAGGGATAAGCCGGTGTCGCAATACGCTGCACGACTTCACCTGCATTCAGGTCGACAATCAGGACTTCAGCGCTGCCCATCATCGAGACATAGGCCGTTTCATTATTATCTGTAACGACCGCATACGGCAGCGATCCACCCAGCGGAATGGTGTTAATCAGCGTCTGTTCCAGTAAGTTAACTATAGCCAGAGTGCCATCCACGCGGTTGGTGACCAGAATGCGGTTGCTGTCGGCTGTGACCGCCACGGAGCGCGGGTCACGCCCGACCTGAATTTCGGCCTGCACCTGTGCTGCATTGGGAGCGATCACATTAATGATCGAAATCGTCCCATTCAGCATATTGCTGGCAATCAGTGTGGTGCCATCAGCCGCCAGGGTCATGGTGCCGCTGCTGTACGCCCGATTAAAGCGCGCATCCGGCAAGGCGTATAAAGGCAGCGGAGTCGGTTGCGGTGGTTGCGCCCCCACCGGGGCAATCAATAACCCAAGCAAAAGCAAAAGGCCGCTGTTCAGCCCACACGCCAGCCTGACAAGCAGCCGCATTCCTGGATTTTGCCCACCCTTTACATGACCCATCCAGCATTCCTTCAATCGTTAATCCTGCAAGGTTAAAAGGCGGTCATGGAAAATATAAAATGACCGGCTCAATATCTGTCGTCTGCCTAACCCATCTAAACCGGTCGCCACAAAACTGAGAGTCAGCGGATCAGAGGCTGCCCGCCCGCGCGCCCGTGAGTCAATTTCCATAAAGGGAAAGCGGCGATTGAGATTGGTCAGGTTATATTGATAACTGAAACTGCGTCCGCTCACGGTCAACGGGCCGGAACTGATGATATATTCCGGGATGCTTACCGTATGACTCACCTCGATATCCGTCCAGCTTTCCGGCAGCGTGAAGTTGAAATTATACGGCTGACCGGGCGGAATCGGAATATCCTGACGCGGATCATTCCAGCTTAACAATGTGTCATTTCTCGGCACGACATACACTTCAAAGCTGTTATCGACTGCCCCGAGCATGCCGCCCTGCGGATAAGGCGGGTGAACTTCCCCGGCAGATGTAAGGCCTTCATGCTGCACCTGAATCGACACCCGCCAGATACCCACTTTATCCACCGGAATATCAAAGTCGGGCTGGTAAAAGTAACCGACTCCATTGGCAAAGTCTTCAAACTGCTGGACAGTGCCATCCGGGTCTGTCACCGTGATGTGCACGTGTGAAGGCAGAGTCGGCGCAACGTGGCCGGAAATCGCCAGCGTGTCCCCCAGCGTCAGAGTCTGGCCGGGGCGCACGCCAGTCGGATGAAAGAACATCCTGACCGCCTGCTCATCCACCAGCAGCAAGGGGCCACCATCCGGGCCGCCAGCCTCCCCGGAATAGGGGGGATAGACACGCGAGCGTAAACCTTCATCACTGTCCGCAATCACGATACCGAGCGCACCATAAGCCGTCGTTTCGTAGATATCGGCCTCAGCATTCCGAATGACCGCGCCGCCAAACAGAAATATAAAATCACCGGGGGCTTCACCAAACTGCCCCGCGCCAGTCTGACCATTCAGCGGATCGTTGGGGTCCCAGTACAGCGGCAGGCCGCCATCATCCGCGCCCTGAATATACTGGCGGATAGTTAAGCCGGGACGCACCACACTGATATAGTTGTAGCCCGTCGCGGTCTGCTGATCAGGCACCAGCGCCAGCGGGTAAGGCACTTCGTCGTCGCCTGTCATGCCGACAGGCAGTTCCTCACGGATCAACGCCTGGCGGATTTCGTCATCGGGTAAGGCGGTTTCAATCCAGTCCTGATAATCGCCGACGGTATCCTGCACGGTAATCACCGGCTGCACCTTTGCCTGTGGCAGATCTCTGTACCACAGCACATCGCCATTGTGATAGGGATACAACATATCCGGCACGTCAATATCCGGGCTGTACTGGCGCGTATTGAACCAGGCGGGTCGCCAGCCGGGGTCGAAATCATTCAGGCCGCGTTCACCGTGGGCGATTAACGCGCTGTCGGACTGGGTAATGACACCCGCAGTCCGCGTGCTCCCTGCCCACAAACGGCCAACGGCATCCGTAAAACGCGTTTCGTAATCAATAACATATTCACCGGGCTGATCAAACTGGAAATTACTGGCCGAATCGTGGAAGTAACCGAAACGATTGGCGGTGCCGGTAATCACGTTTTCGACCACATCGCCATCATCCAGCGGATACAGCCGCGCGGTAATCGTCACATCCGCAGGTACTCCCGGCGCGATCACCACGCCCGCATCAAAGCTGTCGCCCACTTCAAACGGAGTCCCCGGCAGCATCGGCAGGGTCATTTCCAGCACTTCCGCCACCAGCACCTCATAGGTGCCGCCGCCTTCATAGCGATTGCCCCACACATCCTCAACATTCCCGCTGAGGCTGATACTGTACGCGCCATACTGGTCAAACTGATAGGATTGGAAAGCCGGATTGAGCGTTGTCAGGCGATAGACATCCACCTGCGACTGTCCCCCAAAGATAGTGCGTTCATCATCCGCGCCTGTCGAAAGCTGATTTTGCACAATCGGTGAATTTCCCAGATCGTCCATCGTGCCATCTGGCCGCGTAATCTGCGCACTTAAACGGCCACCGGGGAACAGAAACGGCAGCAGTGGTGCGCTGGACGAATCATACAGATTCGGCAGCATGTTCAGCAGATACGGTTCCAATGGATAGGTCACCGGTTCCTCGGTGCCATTGGCAAATGGTGGCAGAATATAGGTCGGACTGTTGAAGCGTATGCGGTTGGACAGCACCGCATCCACCGCATCTTCCTCGGATAATAAACCGCGGCTACCATTGCTGGGCTGATCCTGAAACAATGTCCAGATCAGTTTGCCGCCAGTTACATCTCCGACTGAGAACACCAGTGGCAAACGATGGTCAGGCTGAGCCAAAGCACTCCCCTGTCCAAAAATCCCGTTATTCTCCCAGGGCATAATCTCGCCATCGGCGATCTGCACCGACCCTTTGAACACCGGCACATACATCCCCGCTGGCAGATCTTCAGGCACCGGCAGATCAAAATTCACGCCGAAAATCAGGCGCCCCTCACGGCGCAACACCTGTGGAGATGGCACCACTACCCGCCCCAGCAGAAAATCGCTGCGCAGATTATCAATCGCCAGACCGCCGGGGGTCTGTACCGTGGTCAGGCCATTATTGCTGTTCAGGCCACCCGCCGCCTGCTGACCATCAGTGGTGATGACCGGCTGAAGATACAGTTCGCCGATCATCTTCACCCCAACCAGACTTTCCGCCAGATCAGGCGTGTTCATAGTGACATCCAGTTGCAGCTTCAGGTCATCGGCCCCCGGCGCTAATGCCAGGGATTGCACCCGACCACGCGCATTCCAGACTTGCGCCCCCTGTGCCAGCGCACCGGAAGCGGTAAAGCGGACAAAATCACCGCCAATGGCATCGCCGGGATAAACAATCCCATCGACTTCTTCAATAAACGGGGCTTCCTGCCCCACCGTGTAAGTGGATTGCACACTATCGTCAAAGTTCAGGAAATCAATCTGATCAATCATCGCACTGGTGATGACCGTGCCGACTGTCCGGCGCAGCGCCGCGACCGGGATGCGCAGTTCAATCGCATCGGCCTGTGCCGCCGGGATAGCCACCGTGCCCAGTTCCGCCGCATTCGCGCCCAACCGCCGCCATGTCGCGCTTTGCTCCGCCAGACGCGGATCGAGCACCAGCGCATAAGTCGTTCCATCAATGGTGAACGTCACCTGAAGTTTTTGCTGATTATCCGGCGCAAGGCTGGTATCAAAGCCGATATACAGCGATTCAGTATTACGCAGTGCCTGAAGCTTCTGGCGGGGATTAAGCGCCAAAGCGGCCTGCTCATAGGCTGACCAGTCCGACAGATCACCATCGACAATCAGTTGGGTGATGGGCTGAGGCTGCTGGCGCACTTCCGGGAAGGGGCCATAGATAATGGTGCCGGGGCCGCCGGGGAGTGAACCGGGTTGATTACGCACGGTATTGGGGATAGTTACCGCCGGGCTGATCCAGAAGGGTGTATTGCCGGGGCCAAAAATCTGAGTGCTGAACGAGCCGGTGATTCCCGCCTGTGTATACACCACCTGTCCGGTGTACAGATTGCGAATGGCAAGTTGAGCCGTGGGGAAAACCGCGCCTGCCGCGCCGCTGATCGTCACGGTGCCACTCTCATCGGCAGGCGAAACGGCAATCAGTGATGCAATGGGCGCGTCACCCGGTTGAAGTTGCGTGCCGGTCTGCGCGGCTACACGGGTCACGATAAAGAGCGCGCAAGCTATGACCAGGATACGTCGCACAAATTTTTCTCCTGAGGCAACCAAAAAGTCTAAAGTACAAAAATACCTTATTTGTTATCCATTTTACACTAATCAACAATAATCAGTCGTTAACCTTGCTATAATGGTGGGTGATAGAATCGTGTTTTACGGCCCATAAATGAAACAATTCTGTAACATCTCGGATTTTTACACGTATCCAGGTTATGAAATGAATCCCGCGCGATGACTATTCCACCATCTGCTTTACTGGTTGATGAGGCCAGTGCCATCATCGAACAACGTATTGGCTTGAGTGTCCGTAAACAGTTTCGGCATGAACTCGAGTCCATTTTACTGGATGTCGGCGGGGGTGATCTGAACTGGCTGGTGCTGGAACTGCGTCAAAAACCGGAACATGCCCCTGTCTGGCAGGCACTCATGCGGGCGCTGACCATTGGCGAAACTTATTTTTTTCGCGATGAAGCGGCCTTTAACCGCCTACGCCAGCATATTCTACCGGATTTAATCGCTGCGCGCCGCCAACAGGAGCAATTTGAGCTGGCAATCTGGAGTGCGGGCTGTGCTACTGGCGAGGAAGCCTACTCGATTGCCATTCTGCTGCACGAAATTTTAGCGGATCGTCCCCGCTGGAAAATCCGCCTGGTCGCCAGTGATATCAACGCGCAGGCGCTGGAACAGGGCCGGCAGGGCATTTACCGCGACTGGGCTTTCCGCCACAATACAGACCGGTTACAACACGCGTATTTTGACCCGGTAGAGGCTGGCTGGCAGATCAAGCCGTTTCTGCGCCAGATGGTGCAGTTTGAATTGGGGAATCTGCTCAATCCCCCAGCGGCGAATTTTGATCTGATTCTGTGCCGCAATGTGCTGATCTACTTTGATCAGGATTCGGTGTTTCGCTTAGAGGATATGCTCTATAATGCGCTGAACCCCGCTGGCTGGCTGGCATTAGGCCAGTCCGAGGCCATCCGTGGTGACCGTGACCGCTGGCTGAAAACCGAGGCACAGGCCAGCCGCTGGTATCAAAAGCCTGCGCGCACAGGGGCAAACACATCCGAAGCGCCGAACCGCTTACCAAACCCGCAGGCCGCCAATCAACCCACAGCCGACCGCTTTCTGCAAGCCAAAACTGCGCTGTATCATGAACAGGCCGACGAAGCCGAGCGCATTCTGCACGATCTTCTGGCCGAAAATCCGCAGCACACCCGGGCGCATATCCTGCTGGCGTCGCTGATGGCCAGCCGTGGACAACTGTCGCAAGCGCATCAGCAACTCGACGCGGCCTTAGCCAGCGATCCGCTGCTGGGGGATGCCCATTATTTACGGGCAATCCTGTTTATGGAAGAAGAACAGGACGAACTGGCGAGTCAGGCGTTACGCTCTGCACTGTACTGCCAGCGCGATCATCTGCTCTCGGCATTTATGCTGGGGACCCTGTACGCCAAACGCGGCGAAACCAGCCGAGCGCTGCGCGAGTGGGAAAAAGCGCGGCAGACTGCGGATGCACTGCCGTCCGATGCGTCGATTTCCGACCTGAGCGACATGACCGCCGCCAGTTTCAGCCTGCTGGTCGCCAGCCAGATCGACAGCCTGCATTATTCCTCCTGATTACGCGCCGCCCTGTAACGCCGCGATGAGAATACAGCCCCAGCCCGCCAGAAATGCCACTCCACCCAACGGCGTGATGGCTCCCAGCGCCCGTCTGCCGGTGATGCTGAGGGCATACAGACTGCCGGAAAACAACAGAATGCCCAGCACAAACAACCAACCAGCAATGCTGACCAGTCCGCTTGTCCAGATGCTGCTCAACCACGCCACGACCAGCAGCGCCAGCGTATGAACCATGTGATACTGCACACCGGTTTTATAGGCATTTTCCAGATTGGGCGCGTCCTGCCAGCGAGATGCCAGCGCATGCGCCCCAAAAGCGCCCAGCGCCACGCCTAAAAATCCCAAAATCGCGCCGATTATGATAAATGTGGTCATGTTAAGCCTTTCGTGGTCTAACCGTTGCATGACCGTCATGCAAAACGGATGTAATCAGATTAGGGTTAAAGCATAGCGCAAACCTCTAGGGTAAGGTAACAACAGGTCACCTGATTATTTTCCCAACAAATGCTAATCCAATGAACCTGAAAGAATAGCTGATGACGAATTTTGAGATTAAATTACCCGACAGCCTGGAGAAGTATCCCGGTTACACACCGGAAGAGCGTGATATAGACGAGGGTTGGACCAATCTTGAGTTTGGTGTCATAGAATTTTGTCGCCGTTATATGATAGGAAACTATTATCATCTATCCCTAGGGGGAGAAGTTTATCCGCTTGAGGTCTACGAATTGTATATCTGGTGGTCAGCGATTCCCGATCACCTTAAAGGGGTTCTTACTGACGAAACAGAAACGCAGATCGATATAGTTAGTTCTGAAACTGGATTTTATATTGTTGTCAATCCGCTTGATGAGGCGCATATCTCAGTATCAATTGAAAGCTACTCTATCTCTCTTCAAGCTTTTGTTCCTCCAATACCCAACGCAGAAAACTCGCAGAATGTTGCCGTCAAACGCGAAGATTACATCCGGGAATGGTGGAAGCTGGTCGATTGGACGATTGCACATCTCCTCAACGAACAGTTGATCAGTGCCGATGATCCCAGCCTGATGGAGTATCTGGCGCTGATGCCGCCACGCCCAGTTAATGTTAATCCCATGAATCTGAAAGAATAGCTGATGACAAAATTTGAGATTAAATTACCCGACAGCCTGGAGAAGTATCCCGGTTACACACCGGAAGAGCGTGATACGGACGATGATTGGACCAATCTTGAGTTTGGGATAATGGAATTTTGTCGCCGTTATATGATAGAAAACTACTATTATCTATCTCTAGGAGGAGAGGTTTATCCACTTGAGGTCTACGAATTATATGACTGGTGGTCATTCATTCCCGATCATCTTAAAGATGTCGTTACTGAAAAACCTGAAACAGATATCGAGATATATACTCAAACCATTTCATTTTATATGATGGCTAATCCGCTTAATGATGCTCATATTTTAGTATCCATTGAGATTTTAGAAGAAGACTACTATCAGCGACTTAAAGCCCTTGCTGCTCAACAAGGGATGGCAATACCCAATGCAGAAAACTCGCAGAATGTTCCCGTCAAACGCGAAGATTACATCCGGGAATGGTGGAAGCTGGTCGATTGGACGGTCGCCCATCTCCTCAAGGAACAGTTGATCAGTGCCGATGATCCCAGTCTGATGGAGTATCTCGCTCTGATGACGCCGCGCCCAGTCAATCCCGATCCCAGTCAGTCACAATAGGAACCGCCATATGCTTTTTGCCAAAATCTTCCTTACAGTCCTCCTGCTGATTTTCACCCTGCCCACACAGGCGCAGACCATCGCCGTGACAGCGTGTCCCGCCGGGTATCTGCCCTCGCGCCTCACCAGCGGCATCCGCGCCGGGGTTGTAGCGGATGGCCTGCCGAATAATCTGCGTCAGCAGCCGACCCTCAACGCCCCTCGCAACGGCCAGATTCCACCAGCCGCAACGTTTAGCATCCTGGCTGGCCCGGAATGCGCGAACGGTTACGTGTGGTGGCAGGTCAATTATGGCGGTGAGATCGGCTGGACAGCGGAAGGTGATCCTGATGACGCGACTTACTGGCTGGAGCCTTTGAGCGCACCGCTGGAAATCAGCGCAATCACCAGCGATATTGAGGCAGGCTGTCAGCGTCCGCCCGATGATTACACGCGCACCCTGATCGGCGCGGCGGCGTTTAATGCCCGTACCCTGGCGATGATCGACCACGCGCAAACGCTCTACAATCTGTATGGCGGCACGCAGGTCAACTTCCGTGGGGCGATTACGCAGGGTGGTTATACCGGCGGCTATGTCGAAGCGAGTTTTGGCACGCATGACGGCGGCGGCGCAGTGGATATCTCCGTCCGCAGCCGCGAGGATTTGCGCATTCTGCGTGAGGAAATCCCGCTGATGCTGCGTGCGCTGCGGGTGGCGGGATTCGCCGCATGGCTGCGCGAACTCGATGAGCTGTACCCCGGCTCACCCATTCATATTCACGCTGTGGCGATTGGTGATGCCGAAGCAGCCCCCGCCGCGCAGGAACAGATTGATGGGGCGTTTGGTTATTTTCGCGGATTTAACGGCCTGCCTCAAGCCAGCGGCATTCCGCTGGCCGATACCTCCGGCGAGCCGGTTCTGTGTCCGTGGATGGTTGACCTGGGTTACAGTGATCTCCGCGCAGAGGTAGGTTAAAAAGCCAATACTCGATTTTAGATTAAAAAAAGTTCTGTCATGACACTATCGAAGTAAGTTCGCCGCGACAACACTTTACCTGTCATGACATCAATTTTAAGCAGGATGGTATCGATGGAATTTTCGTGACGCTGTAGATTTGTGGCATACAGTATCATGCCATCCGATGTGAGTTCAAAAGCGGTAAAGTGATCCAGGTGATCTTCATACGTGAAGGCATTGATATGCCGATCATCGCTTAAATCGATTACTTCAAAAACAACTTTCCCTACGGATTTGTAAACCTTCATTTCGCCTCTATCCAGCTTCTCATAGACGTTGGAGATGATCACCAGCTTTGAACCATCACGCGAAACTAGCAACTTGTGATGTCCCTCAGAATGATTTTTCAGCAAATTTCTGGACCTGATAGGGCGTTGACTCTCATTGTCATAAGCGGATAGCTTTCCATCAAACAACGCATAAAGTGTTTGTTGATCTGGCGATAATGCCAATACGGCATGAAAAGGAAGACTTAAACTTCGGAATGTCTGATTGTAAACATTTATACGATTTATAGCCCGGCCACATCTGAAATAAACCGCATCAATTACGTTATGAACACTCATCATTGAGCAGCTCTCATTAAGCGGTATGGGCTTCAACGCCCTTCCCGTATTCAGGTTTATGCTCTGGAAAACAAACAGAGATGTTGGTGTTCGCAGCACTTCATACAATAATGTTTCGTCAGATGAAATGGAGCGTTTAACTATTCTTGAATGGTTGATTTCAGAATACTCTGTTGATTCGATAAAAATATTTTTTACTTGTTGACCCGTAGCCGCATCATAAACCGCAATCTCATTGGGTTGTACATCATAAAGACACATACGACTCGGTGACAGAAC
>JBBSQD010000202.1:0-11460 GCA_038258185.1 Aggregatilineales bacterium
CCTGGCACCGCATCGACATCACCGTGCAATAGACTCCGTTCTTTTTAATTCGAGCATGACACGGTATGATGATCGAAATTAACTGATGATACGGGTCATGCTCAAATTCTTCTGGCTGATTTTCCTGACATTTTTTCTCCTTACACCACCAGCTTTTGCTCAACCTCAAACGGGCATAAACGCCGCGCCTGATCAGCGCTTCGGCACCATGTCACTGGATACCTTAGCATTTAGCCCGGATGGGTCACAGATCGTCACGGGTGGACGCGATAAGCTGGTGCGCCTGTGGAATGCCGTAAGTGGCGCCAACACTTTGGCGCTGGAAGGCCATACCGACTGGGTGACCGATGTGGATTTCAGCCCGGATGGTCAATGGGTGATCTCCGGCAGCCAGGATAATTCGGTACGCATCTGGGACACCCACACTTATGCCCAGCTTTTCACCCTGACCCATCATCAACGCGCCGTCACTGATGTCGATTTCAGTCCTGATGGGCGCTTGATCGCCTCGGCCAGTCTTGATGGGCAAATCTGGTTGGGCAATGCGCAAACGGGCGAAACAATCGCTGTGCTGCCCAATTACGGTGGGCCGGTATGGGGTATTGCCTTTAGTCATGACGGACAGACTTTGCTATCCGGCAGTGAGGATGGTGTGATCTGGAAATGGGGGCTGTATACCAGTTCAATTCAGGCGTTGCGTGGTCACACTGGCCCGGTCACATCGCTGGCTTTCAGCGCTGATGATGCGTTTGTCGCCTCGGCGAGTTGGGATGGCACTGTCCGGTTGTGGGATAACGACGGCGAACTGCTGAACACCTGGAACGATCATCAGAATCCGGTGATGACCGTACAGTTCAACGATCAGCCAGACCTGTTTCAGATGATTTCTGCTGGACTGGATGGCCTCATTCAATTGCGCACCACCGATGGGCAGATTATCGCGTCTTTGAGTGGCAATCCTGCACCATTGGGTGCAATCGCCCTCAGTCACAACGGCGACTCACTGGCTGCTGCCAGTATCGACGGCGGGCTTGAAATCTGGGATATGGCGCAACGCATGACGATTTTAGAGACAGCCAACGAGTCAAACAGCATCGCAGCGCTGCCGGTGATTACACCGCGCCCACAGCCTACCGTCCGCCCCGTAGAAGTGCAGCAACTCGCCGCGCCGACGCAAATCGCTTCCAGCGAGACGGTTGTCTCCAATGCTGGTGGAGGGATCAATCTCTCATTACCGACCGCCAATATTTTCTCACCGATTAAGACCTTTCCACTGGACGGCAAAAGCTGGGCGATTGATGCCTGGGAGCCGATTGTCGGCCATCTTCAGGGAACCGCCTGGGTGGGTAATACAGGCAATATCGTGCTGGGCGGACATTCAAAATATCCCAACGGTCAGTCCGGGATTTTCGCGGGTTTATATGGTGTTAAAATTGGCGACCCGATCTTTCTGGGTGAGAGGCGCTATGTGGTCAGCCAAATTCTGACCGTAAATTACCGTGACTTAGGCGTAATTTACCCCACCGCCACGGATCGTCTCACGCTGATTACCTGCGACATCCCATCCTTTGATGCGGACACGAACTTTTATATTGATCGTCTGGTGGTAATCGCGCTGCCCGGCTAAAGCACCTCCTTTAGCCGTGCTATTGAGTTAAGCAGCCAATAAGTGTATACTTGCAAAATAGAATACTTGTTCTAATTAAGGAGGCGCAATTATGACTGTCACACTCAAGAGAATTGTCTTTGCCATCACTGACATGCCTAAGATGGTGGAATTCTATAATCAGGTTTTTGATATGAATCTGCAACCTGTAGGTGAGCCAAAAGCACTACAATTCTACAGTGGCACCCTGGCCGGGATTGATGTGCTGTTTTGCCCGAATGAAATCGCTAAAGTGGTGGCCGAGAACACGCGGCATCAGTTATGTTTGCAGGTCGATGATCTCCAAAGCACGATTGACGACGCTATAGCCCACGGCGGGACGCAAACCGGCGCGATTGAAAACGGAATCGCGGCAATTTGGGATCCTGAAGGCAATTCGATTGAACTGAACGGCGCTTAACCGTTAACCTGCCAGTTGCGCAGCGCCCATAAAAGCTCGTCAGGGGAGGGTGTGTAATTGCCCACACGGCGTACCACCACCCCACTGGCATAATTCGCCAGAGTCGTGGCCTGATCAAAAGCCATGCCAGCGCCGACACCCAGCGTCAAAACCGCGATAGACGTATCCCCCGCACCGACGACATCATAAACATCACTGACAGCCGGTGCGGGACAATGGGTAATCTCGCCGCCACAGGTCGCAACGGTAGCCCCATCGGCACCGCGCGTAATCACCATCGCCCCGGTTAATTCCAGCGAGTCGCACAAATCACGTGCGGCAGACGCAAAATCCGCATTGTCCGCTAACTCACGCCGCAGGAAAGTCTGAGCTTCCTCCGCATTACATTTCACCAGGGTAAACTGGCGATATTTGCTCAGTTCACCCTGCGCATCTGCGATGAGAATCAGGCCAGCCTGGGTGGCTAAATGCCGCACACTTTCCACCAGCGACTCCGTGAGTAAGCCGCTGTGATAGTCGGATAACAAAACAGCCTGAACGGTGCCAAGCTGCTGATTAATCAGTTCAAAAATCTGCCGTTCAATGGTGCCATTCACGGGTTCACGCGAAAGGGTATCCATCCGCGCGACCTGCTGCGGAAAGCGCAGACCCATTTGTGCCATAATCCGCGTTTTAACGGTGGTGGGTCTACCGGGGTCAGTGATCAGCGCCTGCGTGTCGATGCCGCGTGCCTGCAAAACCTGGCGCAAAGTCACGCCAGCAGTGTCGGAGCCAATGACGCCAACCTGAACAGCCGTACTCCCCAGCATGGTGATATTGGCTGCGGGATTAGCCGCACCACCGGGGATGATCTGGCGCGACTCAAACTCCAGCACTGGCACCGGGGCTTCCCGGCTCATGCGGGTCGCTTTGCCGATCAGATACTCATCTAAAATCACATCGCCAATGACCATCACCCGCTGGTTGGCCAGCCGGGGAATCCAGTTTTCGAGGGGTTGCGTCATTTTTCTCACTCAATGTGTGACCAAACGCCCTCACTATAACCTTAAATCGGAGGTCTTTCTATGGTCGAGCCATAGCCTGTTCGACAAGCTGACGTACAATCTCGGTCTGGCCGACATGATACGTTTCATGCCACACCAGCGCGGAAATCCGCTGGCCGACTGTGCGCTCACCATCGCTGGATAACGCGTTCATATCGTTGGGCAGGGCATGATTGAGGAGGGCGAGTAAACGATTTTGCCCCACGCACCAATCATCCAGAATTTGCGGGAAGGCAACCGGCGGTGCAGCATCTAAATCATCGGATGTATTGATGAAATAAAGCTCATGGCGGTGATTGTCCCAAACGACTTCTCCGTCCAGTACGCGTAACATCTCATCACGATAGGTCACCACATGCCCGACAATCCAGTTCAGACAACGCCCCGGGAACTCCACCTGCACAAGACTATCCGCATGGGTGAGCCCCTCGATCTGCTGTTGTAAAATAAAGTTGTTACTCTCCAACCGTTGGATAAAGGCTTCGGGATTATTCATTCGTTTTTCTCCCATGACCGATTATCCTATTATAAATCGAACATTAGTTCTAAATCAAGTTCTATTTTGGTTAGAGAATCACCCCGCCAGACTGCCACCTGCGGCCAGCCAACCGCCATCCACCACCAGCACATGCCCGGTCACATAAGTAGCGGCATTACCTGCCAGAAACAAAGCCGCGCCTGCCACGTCATTCGGTTCACCTAAACGCCCCAGCGGAATCTTCGCCAGTCGGCTGGCCTTAATTTCAGGGTTTTTGAATAATTCCTCGACCTGCCGCGTCATAATCGAGCCCGGAGCAATCGCATTGACTCGAATCTGATGCGGTGCCCATTCAACCGCTTCAGCGCGGGTCAAAGCGCCCAGACCACCATTACCGGCCACATACGCTATCTGATTGGGGATGCCGAAAAATGTCGATAGCGAAGCGATGTGAATGATCGAGCCGCCGCCGTTCTGACTCATATATCTGGCGGCGGATTGCGACACAAAAAAGCGCGCCTTCAAATTCAGGTCAATCACCCGCTGCCAGTCTTCATCCTCATAATCGAAAGCGGTTTTGCGGACAATCGTGCCGGATGAAGTCACCAGAATGTCCAGCCCGCCCAGCGCCGCGATTGTCTCATCGGCAATATGATTTGCAATGCCTCTTTCGCTCAAATCCGCTGGCAAAATTAAGGTCTTGCGTCCGGTTGTTTTAATCAAAGCAGCGGTTTCTTCCAGTTCCATTTCTGTTCGGCTGACCAAAGCGACATCCGCGCCATAATCCGCCAGCGCAATCGCAATCGCCTGCCCGATTCCGCGTCCCGCCCCGGTGACCAGCGCGGTCTTGCCTTCCAGTGAAAATAAATCCCTCATCATGGCGTCGAAACCCTTTCCATTGTGCTGTGAGTTAATAAATTGCGGTGTTAGCGTCTTTGCAAAAGCACAGCGATCACAAAGCGTGGCAAACGCAGCATTCGGCGGATACGCCACGGCTGCAAATACAGCCGGTACAACCACTCTAACCCCGCCTGCTGCATCCACAGGGGTGCGCGTGGTATCACACCCGCAATAAAGTCAAACGCGCCGCCTACCCCCATCGCCATCCTGACCTGTAAGCGTGGCAGATTGCGCGCGATCCACTTATCCTGCACCGGCGCACCATAAGCCACAAACAGGATGTCAGCAGCGCTGGCATTGATGCGCTCTATAATCGCGTCTTCTTCTTCCGGCGCGGGGCTGCCCTCATAAATGCCGACAATCTGCAAAGCCGGATGCCGCTCAACCAAAACATCCGCTGCTTTTTGAGCGACTTCCGGCCCTGCCCCCAGAAAGAATAAACGCCAGCCTTCAACCGCGGCGCGCTCCGCAATGCGCGGTAAACCATCGGAGCCGGTCACACGTTCCGGCAATTCATGTCCCAGATGCTTCGCAGCCCACAACAGACCCACACCATCCGGCACACACAGATCCGCACGATTCAGAATGTTGAAAAAGTTTGGGTCGTGTTGGGCAATCATCAAAAATTCAGGATTCACCGTGCAGACATGCCGCGCCGATGCTGCGGATTTTACCCACTGGCCGATCATAGCCAACCACTGGCTATACGTCACCGCGTCAACCGGGACGCTCAGTATGGATAAGCGCTCAAACGGACGCAGCGGCACAGCCTCTGGTGGATTTCCTGTGATATTTGCCGCCTTATCATTCAGCATATCAAGCGCGTGATCAATGACATCCTGCGCGGTCACCATACGCATACAGGTACGCGCCGGACACCCTTCTCGTAAGCCCACGCCATGACCCACATAACTGCACGGGCTGCATTCCGGCGCACTGCGCACAACCACTGAACGGCTTTGGGGTGTCCACGGACCATAAGCGGCGGCATTGCTGGGGCCAAATATGGCGATAATCGGCGTACCCGTAGCGGCAGCGATATGCATCACACCGCTGTCCGCACCGATATACAAATCCGCCGATTTAATCACGCCAGCCAGTTCGCTCAGACTGGTTTTCCCAGTCAGATCAAGTGGGGTATGCTGCATCGCCGCCATGACCGCTGCCGCATTATCACCGGGGCTGCCAACCAGAATAATCTCCGCCTCAAGCTGATCATGCAGCACATCCGCCACCTGAGCAAATGAAACCGGGTTCCAGCGCCGTGCCAGACTGTAACCACCGCTACCGGCATGGATAACAATCTGTGGCCGGCTTGTCTGCTGCGTCAATCCCGCAAATTCGGTTTGAGCAATCATTGCCGGACGGGGTGTTGAATCAGCCCCCGCCAGCCTAACCAGATCAAGCCAGTACTGCGCCTGATGCGACTTGCCAAAACCCAAATCGGACAGGCGATCCGTCAGGAACCAGCCATTGTCATTTTCCAGGCCAATGCGCCGCCTGGCCCCTGCTGCCAGCGCGATCAGCGCAAACTTCAGCGTCCCGGCTTTGAGCGTGAAATGATGAAAATAAATAACCGTATCGTAATGTCCAACCCGTAAGCCAAAGATACGCCGCAGATTGGCCGGACGAAAAAAGGCGCTGGAATTATTAAATTGCTGGCGGTCAAATGTGATAATTTCGTCAACCAGATGGGTGTCCGCAATGACTGGTGCGCTGTGGGTGGTGGTCAATAAAGCGATGTGCGCTTCGGGCTGTGCTTCGCGCAGTGCCGCCAGTGCCGGGGTGGTCAGCACCAGGTCACCGATATCGCCCAATTGAATCAGCAAAAAACGCTGGGACATAACTGTATCACCGCTGTCATTTCAGGTAAACCAGCCGCCATTGTACCTGTGCTGGGAGGAAAGAACGATGCATTATTTTGCAGAGCTTCCCGCGTGATGGCCGTGCAATCGAATAATCACCTGGCGATACTTTCGAGGGCGCTCAATACATCATGGGCGGCCTTTTCCCACGTAAACTGCTTCGCCTGCTGGTGACCCTTTTCGCGCAGTTCGGCAGCCAGTGAAGGCGAATTCGTCAATCGATTCATTTGCTCAGCAATCGATTCCACTTCCAGCGGATTGACTAACAAACTGGCATCGCCAACCAACTCCGGCAGGCTGGATGTATTGCTGGCAATCACCGGAACACCACAGTGCATCGCTTCGATCACCGGGAAACCAAAGCCTTCATACAAGGACGGGAAAATGAGCGCCTCTGCCCCCGCATAGAGCGTACCCTTATCCGCTTCGTCGATATAACCGGGCAGGCGAATCCCATCCACACCAGCCACCCAGCGTTCATCGTACAGCCAGCCTTTTCCCCCGGCCAGTACCAGACCTATCGACTGTGCGGGATTCTGTTTACACCACAATTGATAGGCCTGCACAATGCGCGCGATATTCTTGCGCGGTTGCAGCGTGCCGATAAACAGAAAGTAACGGTCAGGCAGATCATATTTCCGCCGGACGGTAGCTATATCACCCACCGCTAATTGCTCCACACCGGGGTACACTACCCGAATTTTCTCCGCTGCAGTGCCATAAAAACGGGTCAGATCCGCCGCCGTAGCCTGACTATCCGCCAGCACAAGCGACGCACGGGCCGCACTGTAACGGGTCGTCCAATCAAGATAACTCCGACTGTTGGCCGGATGCGCCTCTGGGAAATGCTTAAAGCCGAGATCATGAACGGTCACCACGGCGCGACCCGGAAAAACAAACGGCAGCGTATGCGCTGGAACAAACGTCACATCCGGGCGATCCTGCCATAGCGCCGCTGCAAAACGCGTATGAGTCCACAAACGCCGCTGCGGGATAATTTTCTGTGTGACATGGGGTAAAGTTGGAAACAGATTTTCAGGCGGGGGATCACGGAAACAGAGGGTGATCTGATGGGCGGGTGTCGACTCCGCCAGCAGTGCTCGGATCAATTGGGTTGCGTAATATTCCGTGCCCGTCACACGGGAAACGGTCGTGCGGCTGGCATCAATCGCAAAGCGCAAATTCAGCCCTGTCTTTGCCGTCGTAAGACACCCGGAAGGATCAGAATAATCACGGCAAGCAGCAAAATCACCGGCCAGATTCCGGCCAGCACATTATTTACTTCCAATGGTAACCAGCCGCCTGTCACCACATATCCAGCTAAACCGGCTAAAGCGATTACCAGACCAGGGAAGAATAAGCGCAGATCGAAACCACGGGTGAGCATACTCGTGATAATCAAGGCCATTCCAGCAGCGGTGAGCAGCAGCGGCCAACCAGTTACCAGCGCATTTACAGCCAGCAACGCTACAAAAGTGCCACCCAGCACCCACAGAAACAAACCGATAAAAAGCATCCCAACCGACCAGCGACCAGATGCCAGCCAACGCGCAATGCTGACCGCCCCCAGACCGCCAGCGACGGCTAAAATCAACCACATGGGGTCAGGGAGTGATTGAGTGGTCGTCAAGGTAAAAGTCAGCCAGGCGCCGATGAGGATTAATACCAGGGCAGGCACGATTGAATCCAAACGTCCGCGCTGTGAGGCCATTAAGGCGGGCATAGGGAAAAATAATTCAGGGTTTTTCAGGCGGAGTTCGCGCTGCTCACGCGCTTCTTGCTCCGCCAGTTCACGGGCGATTATGGCCTGTTCGGTGGCTTCCTGCTCTGCCAGCATATCATCCAGCGTGGAGACTGCCGCCAGCGCCGCATCAATATCCAGCGTTTCGGCCATCACCGGGAAATCGTCGCGTTCGTCGGCCTCCGCTTCAAAATCCAGATCGTCCGCTTCGAACACTTCATCGTCCACATCGGCAGATTCGTCAGACAGCGTGTCTTCAGACTTTAAATCGGCTTCATCGTCCGCGTCTAAAGGCGGCGCAAAACGCCAATCTTCACGGGTTGGGTCATCTTCAATTGGTGCTGTTTCGTCAGGGTTCACATTTTCATCCATGTGCGGTATTTTCGCTGGTTTTAAGTTTTGATGCAAGTTGAAATCTGAATCGCGGCCAGTTTAGTCTTGTCACACAGCGTCCGACAGGCTATACTAGCCCCATTACGGCGACGTGGCCAAGTGGTAAGGCGAAGCTCTGCAAAAGCTTTATTCACCGGTTCGAATCCGGTCGTCGCCTCTGAACGGACATTTTAAGTGTCCGTTTTTGTTTTCAACTCCCCCGATCAGCGAGTGTTGAGCAGGTTGTCCGATGGCGCAGCATGAAACATCGCCTGAAAACGATAAAAAACGTTCTCATTACCAGCGTCCCATCACGCCAATCACGAATTACACCCTGTCCACGGTTTGCCCAGCCTGTAATACCGAAACATTTCGTCTGGCCTGCAAAATTCGCTGTCCGCGCTGTGGCTTCGTGTGGGATTGCAGCGAATTATAGCGTGTCAAACCAACCCCCACACTTTGATCGTCCCATCGGCGGAAGCCGACGCAAAGCAGGTACCATCCGGCGAAAACGCCAACCCGTTAATCGTTCCGTTATGCGCGCTGAGATCCAACAAACGTTTGCGTTGTTCCAGATCCCAGATATGAATCGAGATACCATCCAGCGACACCAGCAATAAGCGATTATCGGGTGAGAGAGCCACTTTCGTGATCGGGAACTTCTCCACCGTCAGAATTTCCGACTCCACCGTTTCGCCTCCCAGGAACCATAATCGCACGGTTCGATCCACCGAACCGGTTACCAGCCAGCGACTATCCCGGGAAAATGCCGCCGACATAACGCTATCGGTATGGCCTTGTAATTCAAACGGTACATCAGAACGCTCTCTGGCAGCCATATCCCATATTCTGATGGTGGATTGGCCCATGTCGGACGCTAAAAATTTGCTGTCTGGCGAAAAAACCACAAACTCTGTGTGGCGGCTGGCACCACTGGTATCCTTGACCATCATCCACTGTTTACGATTGTGGGTCGTCCATACACGGATACAATTACGCTTCCCACGGATAAAATCCGCGAAAGATGCGTAATCCTCGACCGCAGCCGCCAGATAAGCCTGATTGGGCGAAAGTGAAACCGCCATCGAAGTCGAATTGTTAACAGGCATCCAATCCTCCTGAATGTCTTCCGCACTAATCCGCCACATCTGAACGGCACCATGATCCTCACCGTTTGTGGATGCCGAAAATAACACCCGTTCACCTGAACTAAAAACGAGCGAACTGATATTGCCCGTCCCACTGTCAAAGGCCAGCGTTTCTGTCCCCGTCCGAAAATCCCACAGACGAATACTGCTATCGGTGTAAGCCGCTGCGATTTCCCGGCTGTCTGATGAAAACGCCAGAGCGATCACGGCAAGCTGCTTGTTTTCAGTTTTCAGGGTTTGCAACTGGTAAAGCACGGCAATAGAAGCTGGCTGGAGTACCAAAAGCCCCTGTGGGTCACCAAATGTGGGGCAAGCATGTTTAATAGAGGCCAGTAAATGCCGCGCAGCCGTCCATTGTCCGGCATTCGCCAACCGTAATGCCTGCTGATAAATCGGCTCCCATTCCTGATTAATATCCACCTGACTGATCACACTTTTTGCGTGTGGGTGTTCGGGCTGAATCTCCAGAATGCGATTCGCAATCAACCGTGCAGACTGCCACTGGCCTTCCTGAAAGGCTTTTAGCATCCTTTGCCGCAGTTTTTCAGTCCACTGTGCGCGAATTCTGGGAGCCTGAACGGCCAGAAAGCGCGAAACATCCTCATTGGCGGCTTCGGGTTTCAATTGATTTAACAGGTCATAAATAAAATAGGCTGCCTCTGATGTCTTTCCTTCCATTGAACCCGCCAGTTCAAAAAGCACCTGCATGTTGGTCGCATTCAATATAATTTCTGTGGGTTCTTCACCATCCGCGCCATAAAATGGCAGATACGGTTTTTCAGTCGGCAAAGATAACACCCGTGCCAGTTCATCCAGAGCGCCATCCACCTGAGTTTTATCACGTGACCAGATAGTAAAATCGACCTTCTGCACATCGTATAAAAACAGAAAATTCGTCAGGCTGGTCGTGGCATCTAACAAAACTGGCACAATCGTGCATTTACAATATATCGCCCAGGCGACTTCCGCCCTTAACCATCTTGAGGCAACCGCATCAGGACTTAACAGCAGAATAAAAATGGGACGGCGGGCAATTTCCTGGCCCAGACGACCAATAAAATCCTCACCGGGCAATATATCCTGGTAATCCCAGTAAACTTCAGCACCTCGCTGTCGCAGGTCACGAGCAATATACTCTGTGACAGCCTTATCTGATCGAGCAAAACTGATATAAATGCCGGGCATAAAAATCTCCCATGCTAATTTACAACACCGGTTTTCGTTATTTTTATCATGTTTCAGATTTCATTTTATCCGAATCCATCTTTGAGATGAACTATCACGGTGTATAACAGATATCCTTACGCATAACTTGCGCTAAGTTAGGCTCATGTTAGTTGGCTGTTTCTATAATGATCATTGATGGAGTAAATTTTCAAGTGAGGGATCTGCATAGTGAACGGATCAACTGTATCGACTATCTTACGAGCGCTGCTTCGATGGTGGTGGCTCGTTGTTGTTGCCATTACTTTGAGTGTAGGTATCGGCTACTTTGTTCGCACCGAACAGGATGATATTTATGCTGCCAGAGCAACTGTACTGGTTGGGCAGGATGCGCGTACCGTCGCCAATGATGCTTTTCGCGCAAACCGGGATTTATTGACTGCTTATTCAGTATATGTGCGTCGCCAAACTATTCTCGAACCGATTATTGATGACCTGAGTCTGGGTATCGAGCCCGACCAGCTTAACGAGATGATGGATGTACAGGTCAATAATGATGCATCCTTACTCGAAATTCTTATTTTTGATACCGATGCTGAACGCGCCGCATTAATCGCTAACCGTGTCGCACAGGAACTTGTGAATCAGAGTGCTTCTGGCGGTGGCGCCGGGGTGGCTGACCC
>JBBSQD010000203.1:0-11452 GCA_038258185.1 Aggregatilineales bacterium
GACTATCACGCCGACGTTAGCCAATACCGTGACGGCGCTCCCCACTTTGAGCGATTCATAAATTAATCCTACGTTCAGGCCGCTCTCTTGATCTAAGAGAGCGGCCTGTGAAATTTAACTTGATAACACCACCACGGTATCTATAAGGTCACGCTGACTTTCCGGCACAATCAGCATTAGGTCAGCGTCGCGCCGTTCCATTTCGACTGGCTCACCTGTCGCGAGGATATGCCCCTGCTGAACACTGGCTGGCACATCCGTCAGCAGGACGTAATCGCTGAGATCATCCAGTACATGCACATAATGGGTATCGCCTTTGCGTGTGCTGACGGTCGCGGATGTCGGTGCGATCAACCCGGCGCGGGTGCCATATAACGACTCGCCGTTCACACTTAACCATTCGCCCATTCCGCGCAGACGTTCGCTGTGCTGCCTCAAAATTTCCCCATCCGCATTCGGCCCGACATTCAGCAGATAATTCGCACCCACGCTGGCACTGCGCACCAGATACTGGACGAGCGCCCGTGTAGACTTGTAATTGCGGCTGCCTTCAATATAGAACCAGTGATCGTTGATGGTCATGCATACTTCCAGCGGCATGGCATACACCGCCGATGGGTTAAAGCCCGCAGTATTCATCCCCGGCAAATCCTGCTCAAAGCCCTGCACATCCTCACCCGGTAGCGGCTCGGCATGACGGTTATTCACCACCACCGCATCCGGTTGCAGCGTGTGAATCATGTCGTAAAGCTTGTCATACTCAAACGATCCACCGGCCTTAAAATAGGCATCCGCTTCTGTAAATTCATGATTCGGCCAGTCTCCATCGAACCACATACAGGCTATTTCGCCATAATTGGTACACAGTTCGCGCACCTGTCCATGCAGAAAGCCCAGATAATCCGACCACGCCAGACCGCTTTCCTGGCGGAAGCGATAAGCCGGGTGATGCCAGTCCAGCAGCGAGTTATAAAAGCCCAGTTTTATATCACTACGCCGCGCCACCGCATCCGCCAGTTCCTGAATCGGGTCACGGCCAAAGGCGGCATTGGTCACTTTGTAGTTGCTCAGTTGGGTGTCGTACATGCTGAAGCCATCATGATGGCGGCTGGTGAATACGATGTATTTCTGTCCGGCATCTGCGGCAATACTCACCCATTCCTCGGCATTAAATTTAGTCGGATTAAACTGATAGGCGAACTGCTCATATTCCGGCACGGGGATCGACTCTGCGGCCATGATCCAGTCATGCCGCGCCGGAATCGCTGATGGCCCCCAGTGAATAAACATCCCAAACCGCACATCCTGATACCAGCCAAGTCCTTGTGTGGAAGCCTGCATCACCATTGCCGTTACGACACCACGACGACAGTATTCAGCGGGTCACGCTGTACCGGTGGGACCGTGATTACCACGCCATCATCACCCTGTTCCAACGATACCGCTTCGCCATTACTCAACAGCCGCGCTGAGCTAACGCCTTCCGGCAGACCTTTCAGGGTTACGCTGTCGCTAAGGTAATCCAGCAGATGGATATAATGCGTATCGCCGTTACGGGTGCTGACCGTGGCCGCTCCCGGTGCAATCGCCCCGGCGCGTGTGTTATAGATCGATTCGCCATGGGTCTTTAACCAGTCACCCACCCCGCGCAAACGCTCGGCCTGGACAGGCAAAATCTCGCCTTCAGGTGTTGGGCCCACATTGAGCAGATAATTCGCACCGGCACTGGCACTGCGCGACAACAGATGTACCAGATTTTCAACCGACTTGTGATTATGATCGTTGGCGCTGTAGCCCCAATGACCGTTAATGGTCATGCAGACTTCCAGTGGGCTACTGCCAATATCCGTTGGATTAAAACCCGCTGTATTCATTCCGGGCAAATCCTGTTCAAAGCCCTGAATATCCTCGCCGGGAATCGGCTCCTGATGATGGTTGTTCAATACGACCGCATCCGGTTGCAGGGTGTGAATCATGTCGTAGAGTTTTTCGTACTCAAACGAACCACCCGCCTTGAAATAGGCGTTGCTTTCATCCATTTTGTGACTCGGCCAGTCACCGTCAAACCACAGACACATGATCTCGCCATAATTGGTGCACAGTTCACGCACCTGCCCATGCAGAAATTCGATGTAATCCGACCACGCCAGACCGCTTTCCTCACGGAAACGATAGGCCGGGTGATGCCAGTCCAGCAGTGAGCTATAAAAGCCTAACTTCATATCGCTGCGCCGTGCGATTGCATCCGCCAATTCCTGAATCGGATCACGGCCAAACGGCGTATTCGTGACTTTATAATCCGTGAGGGCGCTGTCATACATGCTGAAGCCATCATGATGGCGGCTGGTGATGACCATATATTTTTGTCCCGCATCCGCCGCAATGCTGACCCATTCATCCGCATTAAATTTGACCGGGTTAAACTGCCCAACCAGCTTTTCGTATTCCGGCACCGGGATGCGGTCAGTGTGCATCACCCATTCCTGTTTGGCGAGAATCGCGTACAGCCCCCAGTGAATAAACATCCCAAAACGCACATCCTGGAACCAGTTCAGTCCCCTGGCCGATACTTGTTTGCCCACAATATTCTCTTTCTGATTGAAATGCTGTGTCGATCATCGCGTTGATTCATCCGGCGTAAATTAAATTACGCCGGAATATGGGTTGAACGTAGAGTGCTGCACCCCTCAATGAAAGAGGTGCAGCACAACTTAAAAGCGGGGTGATTCGATCAACCGCCGGATTGTTGAATAGTCTCACCGCTGACCGCGCTGGCCTGCGAGTCGTAAGCTTCCTGGAAGATTTCCAGCAAGCGTGGCAGCCCCAGCGAATCGAGCGTTGCCAGATAGTTATCCCATTCAGCATCGACATCGGCATTGCCAACGGTGAAGTTGACAAACATCTCATCGGCATACGTCTCAATCGCCAGACGCAGATCCGCCAGTTCGCGTCCCTGATCCTCAGTGAGGACAAGCGGCGGAATCAGCGTTTCAATCGGCGGTGCGTACGGGATCATGTTGGCATTAGAAGCATTAAACAGCAGCACTTCGATATACTGGTTTTCAGCCGATTGCCCCAGACGGAAATCTGACGTACGGTACTGAATAGCAGCCTGCTGCCACGACTGATTCTGAATACCTTCTGTCCAGTCGGTCAGGTTCTTATAGAGCGCCGGGTCGCCATTGATACCGATATCACCATCTTCCGCCCATACCCAGTCTTCACCTTCCACGCCAAACACATTGCGGATGGTGGAGTCGAGGCTGTACATAAAGTCACCCAGACGGAAGGCTGCTTCAGGATTCTCGGCGGCGCTGGTCACGACCCAGCGGCCCTGTGTAATGCCCCAGGGGGCATAGGCGGTGCTGCGGAAGCCATCGGGGCCTTCCAGCACAGGCACAGATACCCAATCTTCCAGGCGGCCACCCTCGTCAACCGAGAGCACCTGCACAAACATACCCGGCCAACCGCTGCCGATTGCGCCGACGATGTTGACATCGGGGTTATTCGCCAGCGTACGCAGACCAGAATTGTCCTGGGTGAACGCGCTGGAATCGATCAGACCTTCGGAATACAGTTGATTGAGATATTTCAGACCTTCAGCGTAACCCGGTTGGGCATAAGCTGCCTGGATCATACCGTTTTCGTCCAGCAGCAGACGCTGTTGGTTACGGGAGATGAGGCGGTCGTAATACACAAACGACTGCATCACGAATTCATCAATCGCACCGTGCCAGCCGTCAATGATGGTCTGGCCGGAATAGGGGACTTCATCAGCGATACCGTTGCCGTTGGGGTCCTGTTCCTTGAAGGCCTTCAGCACCTGATAAAATTCTTCGGTGGTGGTGGGCACATCCATGCCGATTGCATCCAGCCACGGCTGATAAATCCACATTTTCTGTGCAGTGAAGCAGTGGAAGCATTCGTTAATGTCCGGCAGGCCATAGATATTGCCATCCGGTGAGGTGATGAGATTGAGCAGATGTGGCCGATCTTCATACAGGGCTTGTTTCGTCCAGAAGCCATATTCATCAATCATGTCATTCAGCGCCAGGAACTGACCATCCGCGCCCTGCTGTGCCAGAATGCCGGGATCCATCGAGAAACCCGCCAGCACATCCGGCAGTTCACCACTGGCCAGTGTGACATTCAGCTTGGCCTGTGCATCAGAGTTCGGGACAACTTCAATCTCGATATTCAGGCCGGTTTGTTCTTCCAGCCATTCGGTGTAACGGTTGCCGTTGTTGTAATCTTCGACACCGGTCGTCTGCACCATCATAATGCGAATCGTGGTCTGCTCTTCGACGATAGGCAGTTCACCCGCAGGGGACACTGCTACGCCCTGCGACTGAACCACACTCACCACCAGGATGAGCATAGCCATCAGAATAAGTGTTTTGAAGCGTTTGTTGAACATTATTTATCCTTTAACTAAATAACTTTTCTAAAAATCCCTGCATCATGAGCATTGGCTCTAAACCTGAACATTCTGCGATAGTATCTTCCTTTCTCCATATTTTGATGTTTCGATCAAATCGCGTTATTAGCCTTTGACCGAACCCAGGGTAATTCCGGTTACAAAATATCTCTGCACCAGGGGATAAATCAACATGACTGGCAGTGACGACACCACCAATACCGTAAACTTCAATTGTTCTTTCAGCCCTTGCTGGATAGCCATCTGCTGGATGTCCGACATCATCGAGAGATCAAGCTGGTTGAACACCAGAATTTCGCGCATGATGAGCTGCAGTGGGTACAGTTCCTTATTGCTGAGGAAAATCAGCGCATAGAAATACTGGTTCCAGTGCCAGACACCGTAAAACAGAAACAACACCGCGATAATCGGACCAGAAAGCGGCAGGAGTATGCGAAATAAGTATTGAAGATCATTACAGCCATCCAGTTGTGCCGCTTCCAGCAGTTCCTCCGGGATGGATGTGCGAATAAACGAGATGGTAATCATCAGATTCCATACGCTGAGCGCCGTCGGGATAATCAGCGCCCAACGGGTATTCAACAACCCCAGATCACGGATGACCAGAAAGAAAGGAATCAGCCCACCACTGAATAACATCGGGAAAAAGAACAGCACGATTAAAAAGCGCCGCCCTGGAAGATCTTTACGCGACAGCGGATAAGCCGCCAGCATGGTCATAACCACGTTGAGCGTTGACCCGACCACCGCGTAAAATATGGAGTTGGCAAAACCCTGCATGATGGCCGGGTGTTCAAAAATTTTCTCATAGCCGATCAGCGTCGGGCGCACCGGCCACAAAATCACCTCGCCTGCGGTTACCGCTGCGGGTTCGCTGAAGGACGCGCTCAACACATAGACCAATGGGTAGAGTACGGCAATCAGGATAATTGTCAGGAAAACATAATTCATCGTCGTGAAGATGCGATCTCCGACACTATCACGGATAGCCGTGGGCTTTGGGGTTTGCAATTTATCACTGAGTATCGCCATTTTCTATCATCCTAAATAAGTCACGAACGCCTGCGTAAATGGTGCGGGTTTGCTTACCAGAGCCCTTCCTGGCCCAGTCGTTTCGCAGCGTAATTGGCACCGACCACTAAGAAAAGCGCGATAATCCCTTTGAAAAGACCAATGGCTGTGGCATAAGAGAAATCAAGCGCCGTACTGGCAAGACCCACCTTATACACATACGTATCAATGATTTCCGACACGCCGGTATTCAACGGGTTCTGCAACAGCAGCACCTTCTCAAAGCCAATGTTGAGGAAATTACCAATATTCAGAATGAACAGGATGCTGGCGACAGGCATAATACCGGGCATATCAATGTGGCGGATGCGCTGGACACGTGATGCACCGTCGACCACTGCCGCTTCGTGCAGGGAGGGGTCAATCGCCGTCAGCGCCGCCAGATAGATCACCGTGGCGAAACCCATCCCCTGCCAGACACCCGACCAGACGAAAATCGACTGGAACCAGTTCGGGTCAGACAGCAGATTGACTTCCTTGCCGGACATCGCCTCCAGCAATTGGCCGACAATTCCAAACCGCGGATTCATGAATTGCAGCATCAGCCCGACCATAACCACCACCGAAATAAAATATGGGGCGTAAGTCACCATCTGCACCGTCTTTTTGAAAGCCTGATTACGCACCTGATTAAGACTGAGCGCCAGAATAATCGGAATGGGGAAGCTGGCGACCAGTGTATACAGGCCAAGCGTGAGTGTGTTCATGATCAGCCGGCCAAAGAGATACGAGTCGAAAAAGCGCTGGAAGTTCTCCAGGCCAATCCACTCACTCCCCCAGACACCGCCGCGGGCTGAGTAGTCACGGAAGGCGATCTGAGCGCCGACCATCGGCACATAATGAAAGACGATGATATAAGCCAGAGGCAGAGCCAGCAGCAGATAAAGCTGCCAGCGGCGGCGCATCTGAACAAGTAAATGCCCGATGCGACGGCTCATCATCGCACTGTTTGAGCGATTTTTTTCATACGGTGGTGCATCAATGGTACCGGGCTGACTGGTTGAATTCATCTGTTTTTGCCTGTCTCAAATATTTATGCACATAAACGGGCTACTACACTCGGGGCAAAATCACCCCATTTTTTAACAACAGGTTTATATTTTATGCGCTCTGCGTGGCGCGGATCGCCTGCAACATGGTGATAAAGTGCGTGTGAGCGATTTCATCATTGATTTCACTGGCTACCCCCACCACATAACCACCATTGGCTCCCAACAAGGCACAGGTCTGCCTCACCTGTTCCAAAATCATCTGCTCATTACCCTGTATGAGCAGCGAGGCGGGTATGCCTCCTATGATGCTTAAATTGCCAGCCGCTTGCTGCTGAAGTGATTTCAGGTCATTGAGTTCCGGTTGGATCGGATAAATACCATCAAAGCCTAATTCCTGAATCAACGGCAGAATCGATTGGATGTGCCCCGGTGTATACAGCACCACAGGCAAGTCATGTTCCAGCGCCGGATGAATAAGCTGCTGTAGCCTGTGACTGAACAGGCGATCATAAATATCAAGCGGGATACGCAGACCGTTTTCATCTGCCAGGCAATCACTGAACACCACAAATGACAGATCACTGGCAAAGCGATCACAGATTAACTGGACGACTTTGCTCTGATAACGGAACAACTCATCGACGATGTTCTCGAACAGGTCATCCTCGCAGGTTAAGCCCAATGCCTCAGCAGTAGTGAGAGTATCGCCCACAATCGAGCGAAAATCCGCGGCAATGCCCACGCTGCTGGTTTGCGCAGCCCGTACATAGCGATCAAAAAAATGCAGCTGATCCGTCAGCGCCGGAAAGTCAAAAAACGAGCCTTTGCTGCTGATCTGCTGATCGTGTCTGGAATTCAGTAAAGTGGGTTTACCGGGAAAGCGACATAATACCGCCGCGATTCCGGTGCGCAGCGCAAACTCAAGCTGATCTTCCGGGATTATATGCGGGTGCTGGTGGACGAATTCATAATCCGGCTCACGTTCCAGCACATAGCGATAAAGTGCATTATTGGTGATCGCATATTCGATATGCGGTACAGGCTGGGTGTGGGTTGATTGTTGGCGCAAGGCCTGCCGAAGCTGCACAGTCTGCGATTTGATGGCTGAGATAAGCTGGCCGACATTGATCGGAGAATCGACCTGCACAACAGGGCTGATTATTGCGACGTGAGCCGCAATTTTCGCGCGCGATAAGGTGGCAATCAAGCGACCTTTGACACGATCAAACGAGCTTTCGGCATCAAAAGCGGCGGGCTGGCCGCTGCCGCAGGACATCCGCACAATCAGGCGCGTGGGTAACGCCACAGTTCGCGGACGCAGGTAATGATCACTGTTCAGGCGATCCAGCAAAAGCTGTGCGGCATTAATCCCGAGGTCATAAGGCAACTGCGCGGCAACCGTCATAATCGACGCAAAGCGCGAGTCCGGGTAAAAATCATCCATGCACACAACTGCAATATCATCCGGCACGCGGGACTGGCGCTGCTCCAACGCAGACATCACGCCAATCGCAATTTCGTTATTCGCGGCGACGATGGCGCTCGTCAGTGGTTGAGTTTGCAGCAATTCATGCGTCAGATGCTGCGCAGACTTGCGATCATATTCGCCCCAGCAGACTAACTGAGCATCAATGGGGATGTTCGCCTGTGCCAGCGCGACACAATAGCCGGTCACACGATCCCGTGCGCTGGACGAACTTTGCCGTCCGGTAATCATCGCGATGTGGCGATGGCCTAAGCGGATGAGATGCTCGGTCAGAGCGAATGCGCCGGAAACCGAATCGCTGTAGACGTTATCCACATTCCACGCCGCAGCCTGTGACTGCCCCACAAAAACCAACGGGATCTGACGTGAGTTGATGGTTTTTGCCGATGAACTCGGTTCATCCGGCGCGACAATCACACTTTCCGAGCGTCGGGTAAGAATCATGCCATCGACCCGGCCAACCATGGATTCGAGAGTTTCGAGATAATCAGCAGATCGGCCAGCAGTATTGCACAGAAAAACGTTATAACCCTGCGCTTGCGAGGCATCCTGGACACCACGGGCGACACTTGTCCAGAAATAGTTGGTCAGTTCAGGAATTGCCAGGGCAAGGGTATTCGTGCGTTTGCTGCGCAGGCTGCGTGCCTGAAAATTGGGGCGATAATTGAGGTTGGCTACGGCTTTTTCTACTCTTGCGCGGGTATCCGGATGCACATTTTCAGCGCCATTAATGACGCGGGAAACAGTGCCCCGGGAAACACCTGCCAGATTAGCGACATCCGTAATAGTAGACATTTAAGTTCACATTTTATAAATTATAAAACTAAAAATATAAATTTTATGGAACCGATTCATTAAATCGATCCCACAGAAACATAACATGGTTTGAAAAGGCTGTCAACAAACTGCAAACTCCCTAATGCGCGCCGCAATCAAGGCGAATAGAGGCCGGTTTTGAAGCTATTGCCCGACTATCACTTTTGATTTACAGTACAGTATTGAACGCGTCATTCGTTCCTGCCTGAGAGGTCATTATGTATCGTATTATACGCTGGTTAGTCATGAGCTTCGCCCTTTTAGGACTTTTACCAGCACCCTTTCAGGCTCAGGACTGGTTAAAAGTCAGTGCGCCGGATTGCGATTATGGCGGTGAAATCCGCGTCATAGAAGCGCTTGATGCGCTTACTGTGCGGTTTAGTCTGTGTTATCCCGACTCGGCCTTTCCGTCCAAAGTGGCCTTTAGCGCTTTTGCGATCCAGCCAGCAGAGTATCTGCAAAATACGGGCGGTACAGGGGAGCTTTTAACCCATCCCATCGGCACCGGCCCATATCAGTTTGAGTCATGGGATGCTGGAGAGCAGATCACACTGCGGCGCTTTGAGGATTACTGGGGCGTGCCTGCGCTGGACGATAAGCTGATTTTCCGCTGGGATGCCAGCGCTGATGCTCGTTACGCAGCCCTGGCCGCTGGGGATGTGGATGGTATTGACAATCCAGGCCGGGATGCCTTTACGATGATCCGCGATGCTGCCGATCTGATGCTCAATCAGCGTCCCAGCACAGCCATTTTTTACGTCGGGATCAATAATCGTATGGCGCCATTTGATAATGTGCTGGTACGTCGCGCCATGGCCTATGCGATCAATAAGCAGCGCATTGTCGATCTCTATTATCCCGAAGGTTCCACAGTGGCCGGTCAATTCGTCCCACCGACCATTTTCGGTCACACAGCGGAAGTGCGCCCTCTGCCTTATGACGCTGAACGTGCCCGCACGCTACTGGAAGAAGCGGGTGTCTCCCTGCCCATTCAGATCACTTTGAGCTATCGTAATGTCGTGCGTGGATATCTGCCCCAGCCCGCAGAAGTGGCGCAGGAAATTCAGCAGGAACTGGCAAATATTGGCATTGAAGTCACCCTGAACGAGATAGAATCCGGCGCATTTCTGGATGCATCCAGCGCAGGAGAACTGGGATTGCATCTACTGGGTTGGCTGCCGGATTATCCCGACGCGACCAATTATCTCGACGTGCATTTTGGCGCCGGGGCCAGTGACCAGTTTGGCGATCATTTTACAGAGATCAGCACCCCACTGAGCGAGGCTTCGCGTCTGGTGGAAGCATCCGAGCGCTACCCGTTTTATATCGAGGCCAATACCGCCATCCGCGATCTGGTGCCAATGATTCCAATCGCATACGGTGGTTCCGCCACCGCTTTTCAGGCGCAGGTCACCGGGGCACACAGCAGTCCCTTAAGCGTGGAGTATTTCGCGGTGATGGATGACCAGCGCGACGACGATCTGATCTGGATGCAGAACGCCGAGCCGATCAGCCTGTATTGCGCCGATGAACTTGACGGCGAGTCCTTCCGGGTATGCATGCAAATCCATGAGTCGCTGCTCGGCTTTTCGATTGCTGGGACAGGAGTTGTGCCATCCTTAGCGAAAACGTATCAGGCCAATACTGATGGCACCGAATGGACATTCACGCTGCGCGAGGGGGTACATTTCCATAACGGGTCGCTGCTGGATGCCAATGATGTGGTGCTGTCGTTTGTGGTTCAGTGGGATCGCAACCATCCGCTGCACACGGGTCGCGAGGGCACCTTCACCTATTTCCAGACCTACTTCGGCGCGTTTCTGGATGGTTAGTCCTGTTAACTGGGTGGAGTCGATAAGGGCTGCGACTGTTTTGTTGCGAACTGTCGTAACGCATAAAGATTGAGAAAAAAGATAATGATGTATGCAAAAAGAATAACGATCGTATAGAGACTGATCGTCACCATAGCATCCAGTTGAAAAGTTGAACCCAACCAGAAAATGCCAATCAGTAGAATCAGGCGAAAAACATCCCACATTGACTGGATATCCTGGCGCTCAATGACATAGATGTTTTGCCCAAGCGAGGACACCACAAAATGAACCAGATAAAGCGGTGCCATAATCTGAACATATTGGCCGGTTGCACGCCACTCTTCGCCAAAAATAATGGTAAATAACCACGGGCCTGTTACTGCAAGAAGCCCGATTGGTAAAATCCCTATAAGGAGTAAACGCCGAGCCGTGCGCATATATAAGCCATATAATTGATCTGGATTCTCGCTGGCCATTTGTGTAGCACGGCTGAAATACACCTGAGCAACGGCTGCACCCACAAGTGCCATTGGCAGACCGATGATTCGCTGGCTGAGAGAAAACCAGCCACCAACCTGTGTTCCGTAAATCGTCACCATGAAAATAGCCGGTAGTTGCAGACCTGCCGTATTCAGAAAGCTGGACCAAATTGTCCAGAGTGGGAAGCGGCGGTATAGTTTTGCAATTTCCCAGTTTGTGGCCCGCCTGATCAGTTGAAACAGTGGGTAATAGGATTTCGAGATTAAACGCAGCAATGGGAAAGCCGAGGCGATTTGCCCACCCGCAATCCCGGACAATAATGAGAACGTGACCGGGCTCAGCAAACCTAAGCCAA
>JBBSQD010000204.1:0-11392 GCA_038258185.1 Aggregatilineales bacterium
ATTTCCGTGCGTTCGGATTTCCGTTCGGTATCAGGATTTTCAGGCACCGGTGACTGCGAAGTGGCGACCGCTTCCGGCGCGACGGTTTTAGGCAGGGGTTTCTTCTGGAAGAGATTGGCGTAGGTTCCCATTACACATCCTCAGCCGTCAGTTCGGCGGAGGCCGCGATGACGGTATCTTTGTCGATCACCCGACGGTTATCGACAGCGGTTTTGATAAGCGCTTCATTGGCCAGTTTGACAATCGCTCGGGGCACACCGCCGGTAATCCGGTAGAGGGTCGTCAGGGCTTCGTCCTCAAACGGCAGGGCCTGACCTCCGGCTACTGTCCAGCGAAACTGCATCATTTCTCGGGTCTTTTGCAGATCAAAGGGCTTGAGCTTGGCGATGCTCATCCGGCTCTGCAGCGATTTGAGCCGATTGAGCTTGGCTTGCAGTTCTGGTTGGGCAAACAGTGCGATCTGAACCAGAAATTCGGTGTTGGTGCTGAAGTTGAACAAATGCTGGATCAGCAGCAGCATATCCCGCGTCATATTCTGGGCTTCATCGATCAGCAGCACACACGAGATGCCCTGCTGATACTGCTCGATCAGGAACTGCTCAAAATTCTTGAGGGATTTGCCATAGGAGCGTTCGGTTTTGACTTCAAACTCTTCCATGACAAACCGCAAAAAGGCATTGGTCGAGGTCAGTTTGGGGGCAAACACAAACACCACCTTCTTGGTGGAGTCCGCCTGGAATTCTTCCATGATGCGGCGGGCGATGGTGGTCTTGCCGGTGCCGATCTGCGCCAGCAGATAAATCGGCCCGGCGCTCTGGCTGATGTGATACATGATTTTCTGTTTGGCTTCCTGGTGCTGTTCGGAGTACCACAAAAAGCGGGGATCGGGGGTGACACGGAATGGCGTTTCCGCCAAACCAAAATAAGTACTGTACATAGTCTGTACTATGACAGATAGGGGAATGCAGTGTCAAGAGTTAAAGCAACTTGACCTGCGAAGTTGATCCAACTTTTTATAAGAGGATTGAACGCAGGTCTTTGACGGTGGCCGTAAAGCTACCATCCTGTCCCTGGTGGCTGCGCCATTGCATCCAGAAGTCGATGATACTGCCACCTCCACATCCGGCAAAACAATTCCAATAATTACCTTCCACATGCACGCTAAAACTCGGTGTCTGGTCATCGTGAAAAGGGCAGAAACCGGTGTGATTTGTATCTAAAGCTACATACTGGCTGACAAAGTCTAGTACGCTCATGCGGCTTTTGAGTCGCTCTGAGAGTGTGTGACCCGTTGATACGTTGTCAGGTTGAAATTGAGGTGTAGGGGATTGAATAGACTGCTTTTCCACGGGCAGCTTGGCGATTTGGCGTAGGATGAAGGCTAGGGGAACAAGGGTCGGTGAAGCCAATAAGTTCAGCTGCTGACGTGGGGTAGGGGCGATGGGAATACCCTCAAGCGTGATGAACGGGTAAATTTTCCCGGTGAGTTGATGTTTGCCTAAGGGGAGTCGTACCAATGAGCCCGGGCCAGTGGACAACCGATCTTGCTTGGGATTGATCTCGATACTATTCAAGCTGTATTCACTGACCAGTGCTTTTCCAAAACGTCGCGCAAAAATACCCGGTAGCGGTGAGGTAAAGAGCCACAGATGGCCCCCACGGCGAGATTGTTCCAGATAGGGAACGATACCTTGTTGCTGCAAATCCTGGGCAAGTTTAGTGAGACCAAGCCAATGCTCTTGCTGGTCTGCGTCAAGACAAATCCATTTCGCCCGATCTTCTGTATCTAAAGCGTAGGCACCGAGCGTGAGTTGCCCTCGTAAATGTTTGGACAGTAAAGATGCGTCCAATGGTTTATGCACAGCCACATAATTGCCATCTGGTCGCTGGAGTGCATACATGTCTGAGCGCGAGAGGAAAGTCGTTGCAAAGCCCTTTAACAAAGTTAACTCGATCTCTAGCTGGGGTTTATATTGCTCCTGTCTCATATAAATTATATTGTAGATGCGCGAGATGTAATGAAAACAGGAGCAAATTTAGCTTCCTAAGCTGCTAATTAGGCACACTTATTTCATGAGCTTATTCAAACCTGAACAAGGCAGGAGAAGGTGTGTATAGAAACACAGCAAGATTTAGCGGCGTACAAGTAGAGATTTTCTTCTTAACCTGTACTTCATCACTAGGTAGTAGATGTTTTTGCAGAGTATTAGTAATTAACATGCTCAGCAAATGAGGTGAGGTACTATTCGTAGCTCGTCGATGGTGGCACGTATGCTAAGCTGCTGGGTCTGAGCGAGTTTCTGACGATGGATAAAGCCGGGCCGCTGGCAACCGCCATGACCGGACAGATCGGTTATATGGATGGCGCTCCCGTGGTGGTCAGTGCGGAAATGGGACTCACCGAAGCGGATGGCAAGGCCAGCACGACCAGCGGCAATAACGTCAAAGGCACCGCGCTGTGTGTGTATCGTCCGGGCTGGTTTGTGGGTTATCGTCGGCGCATCGCGGTCAATGTGGATTATCTACCGTACTATGACTCGTATCAACTGACAGCGACGGTGCGGCTGGCGTTTGTCAATTTCGATAATGATGTCGCTAGTGCGCTGTATAACGTGACGGTGTAGCAGGACTTTGGGGCGGCTCGAAAAGCCGAGCCGCCCTATTTAGTCAGCGATAGGTAGGTATGTCCCTACACGGGTTTATTATTTCGGGTTTAGAATGAAATAAAATTTCGCATTTAAACAGGTAATTATAAAGTTTGCCACTGCCGAAGCGGAAATCACCACGATTAGCAAGCTACGATTATACTCAGTCTGGCACATATTTTGTGACCATATGCACCCATCGTCGACAGCATCTCTTTGGGAAGGTGGTTAATCAGGAAATGATTCTCAATCGAAGGGGTCAAATCGCAGCGACGTGCTGGGAAGAAATACCGAGCCATTTTCCTCAGGTTACGCTGGATGTATTTGTGGTGATGCCAAATCATATTCATGGGCTGGTGGTAATTGATGAGGATAACGTACGGACACGGCATGCCGTGTCCGTACAATCAGATTCTCCAAACCGGCAGTTTGGCCCACCGATTGCGGGTTCCCTCTCTACAATCGTTGGCGCTTATAAATCGGCTGTCAGTAAAAATATACGCCGTATAATACCGGATTTTCCATTTCCACTATGGCATGGTCGATTTCATGATCACATTATCCGAAATGAAAAAGCTCTCAGCAAAATCCAGGAATATGTGCTGAATAATGATGCCTTATGGGAACAGGATACGTTTTACGGAAATGATCAAAACCCATAGAAATGTAGGGGCATGACAATCCCGCAGGGAGGCTATGCACTGCCATTGTCAGCAATCGTTCTGATTAAGGTAAGTCCAGTAGATAGCCGCGCCCTCTGATATTTTCTAAATAGTTTCTGCAACCTACATTGCTGAGTTTAGTACGCAAATAACTCAAATGGGCTGATAAAGCGGTACGAGATGCTGCGCGATCCAGACGTTCACCATGCAGCCGAAAGTATAATTCCTCGAAAGTAATCACATATCCTTTGTCCTCAGCAAGGATAATCAAAAGCCTGAATTGAGTGGGCGTAAGATCTATAGGCGTTTGTTGATAGAATGCTTTTTCCTGTTTGATGTTGATAAGCAGATCGCCAATTTCCAGAAACCCACTCTGATCATACATATAGGAAGGCTGCCCAGGATTAAGTCCCTCTAATGCTGCAAGTTCATTTCCAGACTGAGTCTGCAGGGATTGCAGTAAATTAATGGCTTGCTGAATAACCCTTTGATTCTGTTGAGAATCCCTATTTTGCGAAAGACCCTCTTTGATGCTCTCCAGCAGCAATGCTGGGTCAAGCGGGATTTCAAGTACATTTATTGCGCCGGCGCGCATCGCTTTTACAGTGATTTCAACGTTCCCCTGATCTACCAGAACGATGACAGGAATTAAAGGGGTTTGGCTTTTGATATCGCTCATCAACGATATGTCGTTAGGTTGAGGGTTGGTGGAGTCATAGAGTATCAGATCACTTGTTGAAAAGTATGCCTCTTCATTGGTTAACGTTAAGGTGTAATCTGCTTCCAGTAAATAATTGTCGATCTTCATTTTTAGTTTCAGATTTTTACTGACTACTGCGATGTTTGACATGATTTTCCCAAAATATGTGCATTAACCCTATAGAATTGGGAAAATTGAGCTTGTTTTGATGCATTCTTGATGCATTTCTGATGAAAAGCTTTCTGATCCCAATGAATAATTACTATAGCATTAAAGTGTAACATTAATTAATTATGGTGATGAAAACTTCACTAACTTGCTGTGTTGTAGTCATCTTCAAAATCCCCAACACAACAGTTTTATAAGTAACACTTCCCCATCGCCTTGTGTGTTATCGGCACAACGGCATATGGTGATGGTCAATTTATGCCTGGTTGGACTAAGCAAAGTAGCAAAAGGAAAATCCTGATGTTTCAAATTTATAAAGGTATGCCCAAATATCTCATCGTGTGTTCCCTGTTAGTTCTTGTGCTGAGCATGGCTATCCCGGCAATCGCCCAAGACAACACCACATTTGTGGTCGGGGAAATCAGTAATATTCCTGGAGGGGGTGTCACCAATGCTTCAGCGGAAACCCCAACTCCTGCCCCGCCAACCGCTACCCCTGAAGTTCCGATTCCCTCATTTACGACAAATGGTCAAGTCGGATCCAGACAACTCAGTTTTCGGGCCGCTATGGCAGAATTAGGTTATATTGAAGGTCAGAATCTGACTTATATCTTTGACCCTGAATCGATTGCTGGCCCCGCACTGGACACAGCCGCTCAGAGTTTAGTGGCTGCAAACGTAGATGTGATTGTGGCCTATGGAACAACCGCCGCACTGGCCGCCCAACGCGCCACTGCCGGCACAGATATTCCAGTTGTATTTGTAGGCGCTGTTGACCCTGTGCAATTAGGACTGGTGACCAGTTTACAAAATACTGAAGGTAACATCACCGGTGTTGGCGGCGTGTCCGAGGCCTATGGCAAGCAGCTTGAATGGTTAATGCGGATTGATCCCGACATTCAAACGGTTTACCTGCCTTATCCCGGCCTGGATAATCCAGTAAATGCCGCTGCAGTACAGGCAATCCAGGATTTTGCCGAAAAATCCGGTATCAATATAATTGCTGATGAACTTACCACCCCTGAAGAAATTGCGGCGGCAGCAGCAGATCTGCCGGATGTGGATGCAATTATGCTTGTGCCATTATTCTCTAGTTTTGCCTTCCTGCAAGCCTCTATAGAAAATCATCTACCACTATCTTATTCCTTCCCTAACCTCATGGATGTGGGACCATTTCTCTCCTATAATTATACGGAGCAGGGGGTTGGGTCTACAGCTGCACGCTTTGTGGATCGCATCCTCAAGGGCGCGAAACCCAGTGAACTTCCTGTAGAAATTGCGCCAAATTCCCTGGCAATCAACCTTAGAACAGCAGATGCAATTGGGCTTGATATTCCTGATGAAATCCTGCGCCAAGCTGACATCATCGTCCGATAGATTTCAACCCATGCATTTAGAGCGTCTGGAGCTAAGTTATGCGTCGTAGTATACGCACCCGTCTATTAATCTCATTTATCGGATTAACGGTTATTCCGCTGGTGTTGATTGGCATCATCATTGGTACACAAACCTTTAATACCCAGAGCCAGCAGGCATTAAATCTGCAGCAGCAGATTGCCGAGCGTGAGGCTGATCAGGTAAGTGGCTATTTCCAGAACCTGGAAAAATCCATGCAGGATATTGTTGAACAAAGTGACCTGCTGGCATCGACCACACGCGAGCAGCAAATCACACTTTCGTCCCTGCTGAATCAGACCGTCGCTTTTGATAAGGTGTTCCTGCTCAATGAGCAGGGGCAGGAAGTGGCAGGCGTTTCTCGTACATTTGCCATTGCGCCTGCTGATTTTGTCAGCCGTGCGGATGCCGATGAGTTCACGGTACCGTCGACGGACAAAGCTACTTTTTACGGTCCCATCCACATCGATGCATTCTCGGGTGAACCCCTGATCACTATCGGTATCCCTATCGAGAACCTGAGAAGCGGTCTGGTAGACGGTATCCTCGTGGCGGATTTGCGACTATTGGGTGCCCAGAACCTGGTTTCAGGAGATATCATCAATCTCCAAAAAGGAACCGATATTTATCTGGTTTCCCCTACAAATGATGTGATTGCTCATAATGACCCGTCCATTGCTTTACGGGGAGTCAATTTTGTGCCGCCCACAGAGGGTAGTGTACAAAGTGGCTTAACTGGAGACAGTGCCGTTCTGTCAACGGCGCGCTTCGAACTGGGTGACCAGACCTTTACGGTTGTAGCTGAAACGCCCACTTCTGAGGCACTGGATCTGGCGTATAACACGGTTGTGTTTACTGCTATTCTCGTAACCATCGCCCTGATTGCTTCCGTGATCACCGCGTTGTGGATCGTCAACCAGATCGTTAAACCGATCTCTGAGCTATCCGCTACCGCCCATGCGATTCAGCTGGGTGATTTTTCGCAGCGTAATAACATCAACCGCCAGGACGAAATCGGACAATTTGCCACCGCATTTAACGAGATGACGAGTGCTATTCAGAAGCGTGAGTCGGATCTGATTAAGCAGGCCGAGGATTTACGGATCGCAACAGCCAGAGCTAAAGAAGCGGCTCGTGTGAAGGGTGAATTCCTGGCGAATGTGTCGCATGAACTGCGCACACCGCTGAATGCGATTATTGGTTTCAGTGACATGCTGATGGCCGGGATGAGTGGGCCGCTTAATGATAAGCAGACCCATAAGCTGCAGCGCCTGAAAGAAAATGGTAAACGCCTGCTGGAACTGATCAATGATCTCCTCGATCTGACTCGAATTGAATCAGGGCGGCTTGAGATAGTAGAAAGTGCTTTCTCGCCACGTGAAATGGCGGAGCGCATGACTGCCCAGATGGAAAGTCTGGCTGTAGAAAGCAAGCTTAAGTTTGATATGGTTGTCAGCGCGGACATGCCAGAGTTATTATATGGCGATGAAAAGCGTATTGAGCAGGTCGTTGTGAATTTAATCTCCAATGCCTTCAAATTCACAAAAGAAGGATCGGTTACGCTTAACCTCAATACCAATCCGGAAGACCTTACCTGGAATATAGAAGTGACTGACACGGGTATTGGCATCCCGCCGCATGCTATTAATGTCATCTTCGAGGAATTCCGCCAGGTAGATGGCAGTTATTCCCGCGCTTATAAGGGAAGTGGTCTTGGTTTGGCAATCACCCGTAATATTGTGCGGATGATGAATGGCAAAATTTCTGTAAAAAGTGTGATCGACAACGGCAGTACATTCACCGTGACACTCCCACTAAACACGGAAAAAAGTTTAGAGTCTATCGTCTTCGAACCCGCGTTAAATTAAGGAGAATGGGCATGATCGATTGGCAGGATATTTCGACATGGAAAGTGATGATTATCGATGATGAACCCGATAATCTGGAAGTTGTCGCTGAGACACTGGAATTTAATGGCGCAGAGGTTAACACTGCGCCAGATGGTAAACAGGCGCTGGAGGAACTTAAGAATTTCCCAGCGAACCTGATTTTGACTGATCTGTCCATGCCTGTGATGAATGGCTGGGTATTACGCTCTCAGGTAAAGGCTGATGCAAAATTGTCGGATATCCCGATTCTGGCGCTGTCGGCGCATGCCATTGCTGGCGATCAGGAACGCGCTTTAGAGGCGGGTTTTGATGGTTATTTAACAAAACCCGTTGATATCCACACTTTAGCCAATGATATTCGCCTCGCTGTTAACGCAGGCGTCGCACATAATAAGGAAACCGCATCATGAGTATCAAAAACTGGAACGTGCTGGTTGTAGAAGATGAAGCTGATAGTATGGAACTGGTTCAGGGGCTGTTAGCGCACTATGGCATCAGCTGTTATGGCGTAGCCAGCGGCGAAGAGGCGTTGAGCGCTCTTGACAGCATGACACCAACGCTGGTCATTACTGACCTGGCTTTACCGGGTCTGGATGGATGGGGTGTTTTGAACACCATTCGAGCACACCGCTCGCTGTCGAACATCCCGTGTGTCGCAGTGACTGCTTTTCACACACCGGAACTGGCAGATCAGGCTATCAAAGCTGGTTTCAACGCCTATTTCCCCAAACCTATTGATGCCACATCATTTGTTCGTGAACTCCAGTCTATTGTAGAGGGATGATCTAAGATCAGGCAGTATGCATGGCTAAAATTCTCATTGTTGAAGACGATACTGATCTGATTGAAACCTACACTGATTTGTTTGAAGCAAACGGACATTCTGTCCAATATGCTTCACGCGTTAGTGAAGCGAACAGATATATTGCAGAGATGCAACCTGACATTATCACGCTTGATCTGAATCTCGTGGGTAATTCAAGCGCGGTTATCGCTGATTTTATACATCTTGCCAAGTCCTTAATTCAATGCAAGATTATCGTTATCAGTGGTCATGCTGAAATGATGTCCGGTCAACAATGGGTAGACGATGTTGATCTGGCGCTGACAAAACCTGTTGATAATCATCAATTGCTGATGATGGTCGACAGGTTGTTATCCCTCTAAAAATGAGTTCTGCCGGAAGAAAGTGATTTAAATTGTGGGAAGAATCCTGATCGTTGAAGATGACGCTGATCTAGTGGATACCTACACTGATTTGCTCGAAATGCATCATCACTCCGTGGCATCCGTTAATAAAGCGATTGATGCCATTCAATTGGTAACCCGTTTCAAACCGGCAATTGTTCTTCTTGACCTGAATTTAGCAGGATATTCAGGAACAATTGTCATTAACACCATTCGAAGCTACCCACCACTGGTCGACACGAAAATTGTTGTGATTACAGGGTATCCCGAAATGCTCAAAGATCGACGGGATTCTACACGCGTTGATCTTATCCTGAGCAAACCTATTTCCAATGAACAACTCATTGGAACCGTTGAGCAGTTATTGTCGAATAAGATAGAGTGAAATACGAACTATGGCGAAAATCCTGATTGTTGAGGATGATTCTGATCTGGCAGAAACCTACACTGATTTGCTCGAAATGCATCATCATTCGGTAGTCTGTGTGAGCAAGGCTAATGATGCGATTGATTTGGTCAGACAATTCGAACCTGATGTGGTTTTTCTTGACTTAAATCTCGCAGGATATCCTGGAACGATTGTCATCAGAACAATCCGCGATTACGAACCACTCAGAAATACAAAGATTGTGATTGTCACAGGTCATCCCGAAATACTTGACTATCATAATGATATTTCACGTGTTGACCTTATTTTAATCAAGCCTGTTTCTAATGAACAACTTCTTGAAACAGTCGATATGTTTGACGTTCAAACATCATAAGAGAGGTGCCTACGTATGGTGGATAAATCTGATTTTATCGAGCTAACGCGGAAACTGGCACACGACATGCGTGTGCCCCTGAATACGATCATATCTACCAGCGATATGCTGTTACAAGGTGTCTATGATCCGTTAACGCCCAGACAAGAGAAATCGGTTACGCGGTTGCAGCGTAATAACCACCGCCTCGTGGCCATTCTGGATGATTTTACCACCTATATCAAAGCCGATGCTGGTGAGCTGATATTGAATCCGAAACCCTTTGATCCGCGTGCCCACTTAGAGTTATGGTGCCAACCTGTTCGTGAGGCAATGGAGGAAAAGGGATTAGAATTTCATGTGACTACAACAGAAAGTGTGCCTGCTGCGATCAATGCGGATGAAGCACTCCTCAAAAGAATAGTACAGGCTGTGTTGTGGAACGCGTTTGCCCATACAAGCGAAGGTGGTATAGAAATCACATCCGAGTGGGCAGCCGAGAACCACTGGTTACTCTCTATTCAGGACAGCGGTTCTGGTATCTCAAATGATGATCTCCCGCATATCTTTGAACCCTTCTGGCGCGGCGAGGAACGTCCCCAATTGCCGACTGCCGCTGCTGGTCTGGGGTTGCCGATGTCGCTTGCCATCGCCAGAGCAATGGGGGGAAATCTTTTCCTGAAGGAGATGGCGCTACAGGGCTGTAATTTCTGCATCCAAATCCCTGTAGAAAATTAGCTGCAAACCCATAAACGGGTTAGAGCGAATTTTTTATCCCCTAACCCCCACACTCTCCCCCACAGGGGCGAGTGACTTCAAAAAGCCCCTGCTCGTCTTCCAGGATACTTCTAAAAAATCGCAAAGTTCTCAGTAAGCATCTGCTACAGCCGTTTAGAGAGGCAGATTTTGCTGCGGGTTTTGAACCCGCAGCATATATATTGATATGTCTTACTCCGCGACGGCGAGGCGGGCGAGTTCTTCAGACAGCGCGCGCAGGTTAGCGGTGCCGCTGGTGCGCGCATCCTGGATAGCGTTCTGGTTGCCCTCGAACACGGCGCGATAGAGGCTCACGCCATCATCCATGGCTGCAATCAGACTCGCATGGGCATTGGTGGCGCACAACGGATAGTAATAACCTGCGATTTCGCGCTGAAGTTCCTGCAAGCGGAACAAATCCGTGCGGATGGTGTCGGAATTGGCGGCGGATGTATCCACGTTATTGACCATATCCGTGAAAATCCGGAACGAAAGTCGCAGGCTGCCGTACCAGAATTCCGCACCGCAGTCGGTGATGCTGACCGGAATGCCCCACTCCGATTGTAAGAGATCGACTGTGGGCGTGAGATAATCCGCACGAGCTTCGGTAAGCTGGGTGTTGCCGGCGTCGGCATTACCCGCAGCGAACTGATCGAGCGCGGCCACAACCGCGTCGCCACCATCGAGCACATTCTGGCGGACGGTGGCTATACACGGCGGCGAATCAGCAATATCAAAGTTATAGAGGCCATCCTGCAAGCGGAATTTGAGTGCGGCGTAATCGACTTCGGGGTTTTCCTGAAGCGTCAGCGCGGCATGGCCGACAGTGAAATACAGCGGGTGATCCTCCCACCAGGTTAGCGCTTCTTCGGGCGTACAGGTCGGTAAGGCAGTCGCTTCGTCCACCGTCGATTCGGCCTGCGCGACTTCCTGAGCACCTTCGGGTGTGAGAGTGGCTGAGACTTCGGAAGTCGCCAGCAGATCGGCGCGAATCCAGCCTTCGCTGCTATCCGGCAGGCGGATATTGAGCCAGCTCGAATCTTCGTTTGCGCCGATGACGGTCACCTGTACACCGGCATTCAGTGAGCCGAGGCGGTCAAAGTTGGTGCCGGGGCCGCTGCGCAGATTCACGGATTGGTTGGACTGCACTTCGCCGACGGTCACCAGTGGCAAAGGGGTAGCGGTCGGCGGTTGGGTGGCGGCGGGGCTGTTGTCATTGCCAGACGATGCCACAATCCGGGCAGAA
>JBBSQD010000205.1:0-11360 GCA_038258185.1 Aggregatilineales bacterium
CCAGCGGCAGGTCAGGGATCACCAGTAAAAAATCCACAAATCGCATCAGCAGGCTGTCAATTTTTCCACCAAAAAACCCGGCGACGAGCCCAACAGCCGTACCAATCAACATCGACATAATGGAAGCCACAAATCCCACAAACAGGGAAACCTGCGCTCCGTAGATCAGTTGGCTCAACACATCTTTACCGGCATCATCGCGGCCAAAGAAATATTCAGCATCCGGTGGGGCGAGAATATCTTCGGGTTGGACTCTCACGCGCTCGTAGGGATCATAGGGGGCAACCTGTGGCGCAAATAAGGCAGGGATGATCGCTGCCAGCAACATCAACACGCCGATCATACCCATTGGCTGCCGCATAAATTGTCTTGCAATTTTCATGCGGTTTGCTCCAGAGTCACACGTGGATCAAGCATCGTGTAGAGTACATCCGCCGCAAAATTCGCCAGAATCACGCTCACGGCAATAAGCAGGAACGCACCCTGAAGCACCGGATAATCCTGCTTGGCAATCGAGTCATAAATCAAGCGGCCAACGCCCGGCCATGAAAATACCGTTTCGACCTGAATAGCGCCGCTGACGGTGTAGCCTAAAGTGAGGGCAATCAAGGTCACCATCGGTAACATGGAATTTTTGAGCGCGTGGTTGAGTAATACCTGTAAGTGCGTCATGCCTTTGGCTTTCGCGGTGAGGATATACGGCTCTGACAACACTTCCAGCACTGTGCTGCGCATAATCAGCATATAGCCACTGGCATTCACCACCGCCAGAGTAATCGTCGGTAAAATGAGATGTTTGCCAACATCCACATAATATTCAAACGTGCCTTCATCGGCTAAACCGGGGGTGACCATCCCGCCAACCGGCAAAATACCACGCCCAATAATCACCAGAATAATGCCGAAGAAAAATGTGGGCATTGCCCATGTAATCAACCCGGTGATCAGCGCTATAGCATCAATCGGGGTGCCACGTTTCCAGGCCGCCAGCAGACCAATCACACTGCCTAACAAAATCGAGAGGATTTCGCCAATAAAAACCAGTATCACCGTCCGCCCGATGCGTTCCGCCAGCAAGGTCGAGACATCCGAGCGATTGGCGAAAGAGATACCCAGATTGCCATCGAACAGATTACGGATATAAGCCGTAAACTGGCTATCAAACGCCACTGACAGATTACCTTCCCGTAATGCCGCGCCGTCCAGCCACACTGGCTTATCCAGCCCAAACTCTGCACGCAGCCTGTCCTGAATTTCAGCCGTCATACGTGGATTTCTGAACAGCAAACGAACAGGATCACCCGGGAGGATACGAAACAGATAAAAATTAAACACCACTACAATAACCAGGGTTAAAAGTGCAAAAAAACCATTCCGAAGTATATAGTCGAAACGGATCACAGTCGCCTCCAGAGTTGAATTTCAAAAATGGCAAAATGAAGACACCCCTTTTTCCAGGGGTGTCCACACGACTACTCAGCTAAAGAAAAGCCGTTGTACAGCCACCATTTTATCGGTCTGCCGGCGAAATCTTCCGGCAATGAGAGGTGATCATTCCGATAGGCGCCAATTTCTTTGACATACACGACGGGAATATACGGTTTAGCATCATAAATCATTTGCTGCATCTGCCACACCACATCCTGCCGTTCAGCTTCTGTAGCCAGCGAATCCTGCTGGTCGTACAGCGCATCATAGGCTTCGTTGCAATAGCCACTGTCGCTCCAGCCATAATCCTCAGTTTCAGCGCAGGTGAATACACTTAAGGCGAAATCCGGATCAGGGTCCCAATTCCAACCCCAGTAAATCAGATCGTTATCATAGTCTGGTTGCAGATCAATCAGCGTCTCGTCGGATAAAATCTGGACATCTGTACCAATGCCAATACTGGCGAGGTCATCTGAGATAATGTCCAGGATTCGGGCATAATATGCCTCAGAATCCGGCGTATACAGCCGGTAAAAGAGCGAGCTGCCATCGCTGTATTCGCGGATGCCATCCCCGTCGGCATCAACATAACCCGCATCATCCAGAATCTGATTCGCTGCGTCCAGATCATAAGCAGGGTTCGGGATTTCGCTGTTATACAGTGCGCCAATGGTCGGCATCAGGAAAGTATTCGCAGGTTCGGCGTAACCCAGATAGGCAATGGTCGCGATCTGCTCTTTATCAATCGCCTGCGCAATGGCTTCGCGTACGATGGGGTCATTCAGGCTGGCGGGTTGCGTACCATCCGGGCTTGAGTTGATAATCAGTTCTTCAAAGCTGAAACCGTTGGCAATGGATAAGGTGATATTGACTTCGTCTTCAATCGGTGCCACGCCAGAGAATGGAACAGCGTTTTCAATCAGGTCAATTTCACCAGCCAACAGAGCCTGTACAAGCGCATCTTCAGTGGCATATTCCTGATAGATGATCCGCTCGACAGGGGCCTCACCCCGCCAGTGATTTTCGACCGCTTCTAAAATCAGATATTCGCCTTCCTGAAAATCCGTTACCTTATATGGCCCGGAACCGAGCGTCGATTCAATTCCATCAAACGTGGTAATTTCATCCTCGCTCAGGCCATCCCACACCTGACGCGGCAAAATCCACAAGAAGATCAGCTTGGCGCTAATCATATTCGTAACCGGCTCAGTCAAGACAAAGCGCACCGTATTATCTTCGACAGCCTCAATCGATTCCAAACCGTTGATACTGGCTGCAACGGCGCTGATATCATTGTTGACTGTCCAGTTCAGGCTCCAGGCTACATCCTCAGCAGTAATGGGTGTGCCATCGCTGAACTCTAACCCTTCGCGGATTTTGAAATCCCACTCCAGACCATCATCACTCACGGTCCAGCTTTCAGCCATTGCTGGCGCGAAAGTGTCCCCACCGCCCCATTCGATGAGTGTATCATGCCACAACGGACGGCGATCATAACCATAAAAACCAGCCGTAGGATTAAGTGTATCGAGAATATACACGGTGCCAATCCGTAAGGTGGTTTGCTCATCCTGTGCGGAAACCGTGGGCACCATAAGTAAAACGAGCAATAAAACAATCAGCTTTTTCATTGAAACCTATCCTTATTATGCGAAATCATTTCTGGTGCCATGACACAATCTTGCTGTAAAGTAAATGAAGCGGCGAATCCCGTTATGACTCCAACTCACCAGCGATGATCGCATCCTCGTAACACCATACCCAGGCTTCACCCGGCTCGATAGAACGAATGAGGGGGTGCTCCGTTGCGTGATAATGTTTCGTCGCGTGCTTATTTTTGGAACTATCACAACAACCCACATGGCCGCAAATCAGACACATACGCAGATGTACCCAGCGGTCACCCAGTTTCACGCACTCTTCACACACATCCACTTCGGTTGTAGTGTACTTGATCTGATCCAGATGTGAGCATTCTTGGGCCATAGTCATCTTTTCCCTTTACGACAGTATGAAAATTGTGCCTGTAATCATGAGCGGGTTTTGTCGATAGCTTAACGCAGATTATTTACTCTCACAACTTAAAGCGAGTGATCACGTGGCAGAGTAAGAATATCTGACCATCAAAAAAATCGATTGGTGACTTCATCATCAACCGACCTTATTTTATGCCAACCGCCATTAGGCTCTGGGCTGTCGTTAAGTATGTATCCCATAATGGCTTCTTTTGCATGGTGGAAACTGTAATACTCCACACTACATAATAAATATACCCACCGATGACCTCAAACACTTTATCGGTGGGTATGCTTAGGCATCAATTTCGGGAAAATCAGAAATCAGGCATAGCAGCGGATAGCGAACAATGCCGGCGGTGCGTCGCCATTATTTTCCAGCAATTCGACCCTTATCTGATTGGTTTCAATTGATTGATCCAGCACAATACGATTAACCGTCTGGTGATTCTCGTCGCATTCCGCCAGAATCGTTCCAGCAGCATCAGAAATGCGATATTTTCTGACACAGAACGGCATCACATTTTCCGGATGTCCCAGCAAAACAGTCTCCATAGCATGATCGTAGTCCGTGTCAAACAGTAACACAATCTCACGAATAGCTTGAATTTGATCCCATTTTAATTCGATTTGTGGATGAGTGTCACTCAAGGCAGGAACCCAGGCATTCGTTAGGGTTGTCGGGCGGGAAAGACCATTGGTTACATACGCTGACTCATAGGCGGCCAGCGGTGATACGAATTTCATCGCTACATTCTGCCCTGCCGGACGCCGAGGTGGCGTCCAGAATTCGAACGTATCCACGCCAATATCTTCTGGTGGTTCCTGATTGTTGCGATGATGAACCGCCAGCAGACCCGTCACGCGCTCGTCGCTGAGATGCAAGTGCACGTCAGGATTGCGCATAAAGCACACAAACACATACTGGTCAGCATCTATTTCAGCATCGAACGCGACATCTATCGTCTGATTGGTTCCCACATTCAGATCGCGGCAAATTTTCTCCAGCATCGTATCCGGTGAGTAACTGCCTATACGGGAACAAACGCGAAATTCAATATCCAGACTGGTTGCATGCTTCACATCCACTGTAAAACTGAGCTTCGGCAGTTTGCCCGCCCGACCCGGGAGCATCTGCGCATAACTTTTTTCAAGTGGATAGAGTGGGCCGTTGTCCGGCAACTCGCTCAGAGCCAGCGTACTGGACGCGCTGATGGTTGCCTGCTGCGCCAGATCATCGGCATCTTCAAGTTTGAAACCGGGAATAGATTGACCGATACGCAGCAGATCACGCTGCAACAAACGGATGTTTTCTTCCTGACTCATATCCGCTGGCAACAGATTCTTTTGCAGACAATGTGCGGCAGCAATACCAATCGCCTGGGCGCAATTCGCTAACGTGAGCATCACGCGCGAGGAGCCGAAAGCTACATGCGACACACTCATAATGCGTCCCGCCAGAAACAGATTTTTGATGTTGCGGCTGTACATCGTGCGGTAAGGAATTTGATAAACGCCTTTCGCATGCCACTGATCACAACCTGGGCGCTCACTGAAAATGCCATCCGCGGGATGCAGATCAACCGACCACCCGCCAAAAGCCACCGCATCATAGTGCTGACGTTGCTCGATGACATCCTGCTGAATCATCATATAATCGCCCTCAAAGCGGCGACTTTCGCGCTTTCCGGGGATATGTCCGACCCATTCCAGCGTCAGATTTTCAGCATCCGGGAATTCGCCGGAGTTCTTGATGTGATTCCAGATGCCATACACAACTTTCCACAACTGCCATTTGATGACTTCCGTGTCATGTACCGTATCGAGCCGTCCACCGTACTCCACCCACCACAGGCGACAACCATAATCCTGGGTATTAAAGCTGCGAAAACGCGGGATCTGGCTGATGTCATCCAACGCATAACTGGGTGGGATAAACTTCACAGGCTTGCCGACGTCCTTGCTGTAAAAATAGATGCTGTGTCCCAGCAGATAACCGTAGTCGGCGCTGGGTGCAAACTTCTCGCCAAACTCATCGGTAGACTCTGCCCCCATGCGGAAGGCTGCGCCAGACTGAAACGCCACAATACCATCACCAGAGGCATCAACAAACAGCGGCGCTTTGAGCGTATAGTGCGTGGAGTTCTGGCTGCAGAAAGCCTCGACACTTCCAATAGTGTCCGACCCGGATTTATTCACATGATAGACTGCTGTGTTCAGCATCAGGGTGATGTTGGATTCTTCAACAATTTTTTCCAGCAGAATCGTATCGAAGATCAGCGCATTGCCTTCAGGGTTGCGATACATATTTTCGACCAGAATCTCATCAACAATACCGCCTTCACGTGCCCAACGGTTGTTGTTGTTCATGTGCGAAGTCGCGCCTAATGACCACAGACGCACCTCACTACTGCCATTACCCCCCAGCACAGGCCGATCCTGCATCAGAGTAACCTTTAAACCCTGACGTGCAGCCGCCAGCGCAGCAGTCGTCCCTGACCAACCACCGCCCACAACAACCAAATCAGACTCGCTTGTGATATGTTTTGAGGTACGCCCGTCTGCGTTAAACGGCTCAACATACATTTGATTTTCTTCAAACATTGATTTTTAACCTCGGTCCCTCAGTCATAAAAGGCGTGATTGCTATTCGGGTGCAAACCGTGCCATACGCTCGCGATCTTCGGCGGAGGGCAACCACCAGCGCAGCGGTATTTCGCGCGGCTCCCCCAGCAACCAGCGTTCTTCAGGTGACAAGCCTTCTAATTCCGCTTCAGTGGGAAAATCCCGATCAACCGGACGCATCCATGTTGGGCAATAGCTGATATAGACATTTTTGCGTTCCACATCGGATTGATTGGGATAAGCGGCATGCCAAAGCGCCTGATGAAACGCGACAATACTACCCGCTTCGACATCGAACCGCACCAGATCATCACTGTAGTCCTCAATAGCGAAACTTTGTCCTTTAGCGTCGAGTTCATCGCGCTTATGTGATCCGCGCACCACTTCCAGCGACCCGCCTGTGCCATGCGTCAGGTCAGTCAGGAAGTAGCCGAATTTGAGATAATGCAGTCCCATTGCCCCATTCACTCGTGGAAAGTTGCGCGGACGGGGCCCATCAGCGTGCCAGTCAATGCTGGCCGCGAAATTCTTCCTGGCCGTTTCGGGATCATCCTCTTTCACCCGGCTGATAAAATTCGACTGATTGAGATGAAACATCGGGCCAAACGCATCATAAGTCAGTTGCAGCGCCGGTTCATACATCATTAAGTCGCGGAAAGCCGGATCAAGCACGACACAGTTGTTCATTTTCACGCTTTTGCCATTCGTGCTTTCGCGCCGTTTTTCCGCTGTGATGCGGTCAATGGCAGACAGAACGGCATCTGCCAGTTCGGATGGTAACTTGTGCGGCAATACAGCGAAGCCATCCTGAGACAACTGCGCATTAAGTTCTTCACGTTCGGAATTACTCAGTCGTTGGGATAGAGCTGTTTGAGTCATTATTGGCCTCCCTAACCTTTAATACCAGACAAATTCGCACCCTGGATAAACTGCTTCTGAAACAGGAAAAATACAACCAGTACGGGTGTCACCATCATGACGGTTGCCGCCATCTGCTGATTAGCCAGACTGCCCTGCCCCGGTAAACCTTTGAAGTAGTACAATCCCAGTGCCAGTGTGTGCAGGTTTTGATCTTTCAGATAAATCAGCGGCCCCAGAAATTCATTCCAGCTATTCTGGAAGCTGAGAATGGCAATCACGATAATAGCCGGTTTTGCCAACGGAATCATAATGCGCAGGAAAATCCGCAATTCATTGGCACCATCGATGCGCGCGGAGTCCAGCAAGTCCTGCGGAATGCCCAGGAAAAACTGCCGGCACAAGAAGATAAAAAACGCACTGCCAAAATAGTGCGGCAGGATCAGCGGCCAGAACGTATTCACCAGACCAAGCTGGTTATAAGCCGCGTAAACCGGAATCAGCAGCACCGCAAATGGCAGCATCATCGTCGCCAACAGAAGCAGAAACAACATATCACGGAACGGAAAACGAAAACGCGCAAAACCATAAGCCACCACCGTGGACGACACAAGATTACCGATGAGTGTCATCACCGTGATAAACATGGTATTGCGGAAAGTCACATCAAAATTCCAGAACTTCAGCGCATCTGTATAATTCTGAATCAGCCATTCACGCGGGATAAGTTCCGGCGGAAAAACACCGACCTGCTCCAGCGGCATAAACGACGTCAAAAACATCCATGCCATCGGTGCGATAAACCATAGGCTGACAGCGATGAGCAGCAGATACAGCAGGATCTGACCGCCGATGCGGATAAATTTCGGCATAAAAATATCGCGAAAAAACTCCTGATCCGCACTTTTGGTGGCGGGATAATTGGTTGCAGTTGCCATATCACCATCTCCTAATTGTTATAGAACACCCAGCGATTGGATGTTACGACGATGACGGCGGTAAAGAAGAAAATAATGATGAACAGAATCCAGGCGAGGGCGGACGCATAACCCATCTGTGGCGGCAGGTAGGAGAATGCATTGTCATAAATGTGCAAGACAAAGGTACGAGTCGCATCACGCGGACCACCTCCCGTCATAATCAACACCTGACTGAACACCTGAAAAGCATTGATAATATTAATCAGCACGTTGAGATAGATCGTGGGAGACATCAGCGGAATCGTGATGCGTCGCAGCCGTTGTAACCCGTTCGCGCCGTCAATTTTGGACGCGTCATAGTATTCTTCGGGTATACTCTGCAGACCAGCGAGGAAAATAATCATGGTCACGCCCACCCAGGTGGTGCTCATTACCAGCAGGCCGATCATGGTGTAATCCGGGTCACTCAGCCAGCGGATGCGCTCAACCCCAAATATGCTGAGAAACCAGTTAAACAGGCCATAGCGCCCATTGAGAATGTAGAGCCAGACCATCGAAATCGCGACAATCGGCACAATGGACGGGATATAAAATAAGGTTCGCCATAAGCCCAGAAAGCGCACTTTGGTATTGAGCAGCAGCGCCAGCAAAAAGCCGAGCACAACACGAACAGTAACCGAGCCAACCACATAAATTGCAGTATTCGCTAAAGACTTCCAGAAAAGCGGGTCCTGAGTAAAAATCTTTTCGTAATTTTGAGTGCCTATCCAGGTTGGTGATTCAATGATGGTGTAACGGGTGAAACTAAGAAAAAACGAGATGATGAATGGGCCAAATGTAAATATCAGCACTCCGATAATCCACGGGCTGATAAACAGCAGGCCCGTCAGGGCTTCGCGGCGGCGCATGGGCGAGAGATCGCGCCAGCGTTCGCCGCGTTTCTTTGTAACATCAAGCAATTCTGAGCTAAACGATGTTGCCATACCAAAACTCCCACGTACTTAACCTCTTCGACGCAATGCAGTTTGCACGGGGCAGATGCCATAAGCCTGCCCCGTGAATGAGATTATTATTTCTTACTCGTATTGCGCCCAGAACTCATCCAGCAAGCCCTGAAGTTCAGTTTCAGCATCAGCCAAAGCCTGGTCGATGCTCTTTTCATCAAAGAGAACTTCTTCCTGCATGCGGACAATGATATCCAGCGCCTGTGGCTGAATCGGGGAAATCGGAGAAATACTGTCCAGTGCGGCCACGGACAGAATTTCCTCTGCACGCGGGTGAGTCACGCCATCCTGCAGGTAACCATCGCATTCCACAAGCGGTGAAGGACGCTGCTGCTGCTGTATGAACCAGCATGCACCTGTGTCTTCGGTGTTTGCGGTCAGCCAGCTAACCAATTGCCAGGCGGCATCAGGGTCAGAAGCGTTTTTCGGGATCATGTAACCCCAGCCACCATAGGTCGAACCGCGACGATCCGCGCTACCGCTGGGGCCATACGGTACCGGGGCAATACCGAAGTCCGGCGCATCCTCAACAGCTTCAATCTGGAATAACTGCCACGAGCCATTAATATTGATCGAGTCCAGTCCCAGGATGAAGGGGGTTTGATCGAATTCGCCGGTCATTTCATAGAAAGCTGTTACTTCTTCAACGCCGAGGTTCACTTCATCCGTAAAGGACTTAATGAATTCAAGAGTTTCGACGCCAGCCTGATTATTGATCGTAACAGTGCGCAGATCGGGTGAAATCCAGTCCTGACCATCGGCATTGAGCCACATCAAAAATGCAGGTTGTTCACCACCTGTGTTCAGGACATTAACACCAACGCGATCCAGAAAACCATCGCTGCTCTGGGTGATTTGTTCAGCCGCAGCACGCAGTTCTTCCCACGTTTCGGGGAAATTATCAGGGTCAAGACCAGCTTCGCGCATGTGATCCTTGTTGTACCAGACAATGTTCAGCCCACCACCTGTTGGCTGCGGCAGCATCCAGGTCTGGCCGTCGTACTGCGTACCAGCAAACTCAGCCGGAATAAACATATCCGCACTGATGCCATCCGCTTCCATATAGCTATCCAGCGCGACAATCGATTCTGTCGCTGCGAAGAACGGCAGATCCTGGCGACCGAACATGGTCACATCCGGCGGATCACCCGCGGAGATGGCGGTCAGCAGATTTTCCAGACGGTTCTCCCACGGCAGAAAGACGCTTTCCACACAGATTCCAGTAGCCTCTGTGAACGCGGCGACCTGTGCGTCCATGAGCGGGATACGATTACCACCCCAGTGATGCCACAGCGTAATGGTGGTTTCGCAACTTTGATCTTGCGCCACACCGGGCAAAGCAGTTATTGAAAATAACAAAACGATCATCACACTTAATAAGGCTTTTTTGTACATCTCATGCTTCCTCTCTTAAATATCTCGTAAAACAAATTTAATTGGTTTTTTTGATTAATCCGCCGGGTGCAGTCAGGCTGGTGAGGCAGACACAGGCACGCTGGGCGACACCCCTTCTCCTTTCATCGATCAGATTTAAATCTCAATACCACTCAGGTCGAACCACGAATAATCAGTTCGGTTGGAGCCAGCAACATCCAGTGATCATGATCAGTAGGATCATCAAGTAACATGCACAGACGCCGGGCCGCCATTTTGCCCATCAGGAACATATCGAATTTGACGGTGGTTAATGGCGGATCAGTGAAACGGCTGATGTCATAATCATGAAAGCCAACCACAGCGATGTCGCCGGGGACAGTGCGACCGGTTTCTTTGATCGCACTCAGGCCACCCATCGCGGTGTTGTCGTCGGTATAAATAATGGCATCCAAATCAGGACAATTTTGCAGCAATTGATGGGTCTGAACGTAACCGTCTTCAGACTGGAAATCAGCCGCAACCACACATGCAGGTGGCAATTGCAGACCCTGTTGCAGCAGCGCCAGTAACAAGCCATTTAACTTTTCCGATGAAGTCCGGCTGCTGTCCGGCCCATTGATAAGGCCAATTTTACGCCGCCCCCGCTCGACAAGATGGGCCACGACCTGCCCCATCCCGTGGATATAATCCGCCATCACACAGTTGGTCTGGATAGGCAACACATGCGAACCCAGCATGACGAACCGCATTTTGCTCTCTGCCAGATGCCGGACAAGGGGGACATCAACCATTCCGCCCATGATGATGATGCCGGTATCTTCCAGGATGGAGGTGAAATTATTATTGTCCAGCCAGATTCGCCGGGTCTGGATATCGAGCTGGCGACTTTCCAGTTCTTTCCGAACTCCGAGCGAGGCAAGATACTCAAAATTACTGCCACCGGTGTTACCAGCGCTGAGGCCTTGCGGGTTACGGCTGGCGATAGTAATCGTGCGCGGCGCTTTAGCGGTTCGCAGATGGTCAAGCGGGTATTGCAGCAGATCGACAGCTTCCTGAATCGCTGCCCGCGTCTCATCATCGACATATTGATAATTGTTTAACGCTCGTGAAACAGTGGACACGGAGACATTGGC
>JBBSQD010000206.1:0-11324 GCA_038258185.1 Aggregatilineales bacterium
CCGTCAGACTGGTGCCGCTGGCGACAGAGATATTACGCCCGCCGTGCCAGTCACCAAATCTAATGTCGCTGGTGCGGTTGATGACCACTAACCCGCGCACACCTGCGTCTGAAACCAGCACATTGGCACCGCCGCCCAGCAGTCGCACCGGCAGCCCGTGATTCCAAGCAGCCATAATCACCTCTGCGAGTTGCTCAGGCGTTTCTCTGGCGATATACAGCCACTCTGCCGGGCCACCCAGACGTGCCGCCGTATAGCGTGCCAGCGGCTCTTCAGCCAGAAGGCGCTCACTCAACAGAGTCGGCAGAGGTGTCATCAGGTGTACTCAGGCGCGCTTGACGTTGCTTCAGGTAATTCACACCAATTAAAGGGGCATCGCCCGCGCTCATAATGACGATAACAGCAGGCGCTTGAACATCGCGTAAGAGGATAGCGGTGGTTTCGGAGAGGCCGCGACTATGACGCGCATCCGGGTGCTGCATTTCGGCCACCAGCAGCGCACTGGATACACCGGGCAGCGGTTCTTCGCGAGCGGCATAAATGTCGGTCACCAGCACATGATCAGCCGCAGCAAAAGCCGCTAGATAATCATCCAGTAACGCCTGAGTGCGGCTGTAAGTGTGCGGCTGCCAGACGGCCCAGATCTCACGGTCGGGATAACGCTGACGTGCGGCTTCCAGTGTGACACGGATTGCGGTAGGGTGATGCGCATAATCATCAATCACAGCCACTTCCGCCAGATCCGCCCGCAGATCAAAGCGCCGCCCTGCCCCCTGAAACGTACTTAACGCCCGCACAGATTCGGCAAAAGGCACGCCCTGGCTATCGGCCACAATCAACGCCGCCAGCGCATTGAGCACATTATGCTGGCCGGGAGGCATCAGCCGCACCGCGCCGAGCCGATCACCACCGCGCAGCACATCAAATTGCGTATACTGACCATCCACGCTGTGCAGATTAGCCGCCCACCAATCCGCATCCATACGCTCGATACCATAAGTAATCACCGGGAATCCGGCAACCAGCCGATTCTGGGCAAGAATCATAGCTGAGGCATCGTCTGCACAGGCCACCAGCAAGCCATCATCGGGCAACAGATTAACAAAACCGGCAAAGGATTTGACCATGTCACCGGGTGTGGGGAAAAAATCCGGATGGTCAAATTCGACGCTAGTCACCACCGCGACATCGGGGTGCAAGCCGTGAAACATATTGTCATATTCATCGGCTTCGATCACAAACGCGCGGCCATGTCCCACGCCGGCGTTGCGGCCAGAATTGCGCAGAATACCCCCAATGATGTAACTGGGGTCTTGACCGGTTTCCAGCAAAATATGCGCAATCATGGAGGTGGTGGTGGTTTTACCATGTGTTCCAGCGACCGCAATCGCGGTTTGGCCGCTCATCATCGGCGCGATAATGTCTGCCCGTTTATAGACGGGAATGCCTAACGCGCGCGCCATCGACAGCTCAACATGGTCGGACGGCACCGCCGCGCTGGCGATAATCATCTCTGCGCCCATCACATGCTGCGCATCATGGCCGATGTGGATGATTGCGCCGGAGTCGGCCAGCGCCTGCGTCAGCACATTAGCATTGCGGTCAGAGCCGGAAATATAATAGCCCTGCTGCAACAGCACCTGCGCAATCGCCGACAGGCCAAAACCGCCAATGCCGACGAGATGAATATGCTGACCGGGGATGAGTTGAATCACAACAACCCGCCTTTAGATGACAATCAGGACAAATAAAAACAGCACGATCACCGCGATAGCCAGCAAATTGCCATCCCCATTAACCCCGCCACCCAAAATCACCAGCGGCAGCAGTTCACGCGCCTGATCGCTGGGTGAACCGGGTGCAGGTGCGACCACCCACGGACTAAGCGGGTACTGGTTCACGTCCATAAAATACCAGATCGACCCCCAGATCAGATAGCCATTGAGGAAACCGACGATTCCGCCCAGGATACTCTCCTGCAGATTGTCGCGTCCGCCCCCGCCCTGACGGTCACCACGTCCCAGCGCACGGGTTTGATAGGCAAAAAACACCACGATAGTAAACAGGATAACCTGCACCAGAAACACCTGTTGTTGGGCTACCCCCGCCAGCAGTACCCCGCGCAGCAGACTATCGAACTGGAAAAGCGCAAACAAACCCAGGATAATCCCGGCTGTAGCGATCAGCTCTTTGTTCCATCCACGCAGGAAGCCGATCACCGCAAAAAAAATAGCCATTGTGAGCATTACTGCCGATAACTGGATCATGCACTGTCTCCCGCCAGTTGCACCAGCTGCGCCACGATGCGTTCCGCACCCTGTGGCTGGGCCAGTGCTGCTGCGCTGTCGCGCATTTGTGACAATCGCGCCGCGTTCCCCATTAAAGCCCGGATACCCGGCAGCAATTCCTGCGGCATCTGTTCATCGGCCAGCATCTGAGCTGCCCCCCGGTTGACCAGATAATCCGCATTCACTTTTTGATAGCGCCAAGCATAAGGATAAGGTACGAGTATAGCAGGCAACCCAAACCGTGGAAACTCCGCCAGCGTACTGGCACCCGACCGACTCACAACCAGCTCCGCCGCCACCAGCGCCAAGCCCATGTCATGATGCAGATAGGGATAAATGTGATAATGATCTTTATCCGCCAACTGGTCACGCCCTGCTTCAATTTCCGGCCAGTCCAGCGTCCCGGTCACATGGATAATCTGCAGGCCATCTTGCAGCAGATCCGGCACGATGCTTAACAGCGCCCGGTTGATGCTGCGTGCGCCGCGACTGCCCCCAAAAACCAGCAGAGTCTGCTTATCCGGCTGCAAGCCAAAATGCTCAATCGCAGCTTCACGGGTGGCATTTTCAACCTCTCCCCGCAGCGGATAGCCAGTTACGACGGTTTTTCCAGGCGGGAAATATTCCGCTGATTCCGGCAACGTCAACGCGACACGCTGGGCAAAACGCTGCAACAGGCGGATGGTCGAGCCGGGTTCGATATCCGGCAAGAAGATCAGCGTTGGCACCCGCCACAAACGCGCGGCCAGCGCCACTGGCAAACCACTCCAGCCACCGGTCAGCAACAAAACCTGCGGATGATAGCGCCGCATCAGGTTCATGGATTGTACGATACCCACCGTAAATTTCAGCATGCTGATGAGCTTTCGTCCCGGGCTTACCCCGGCAATCGGCCCGGCAGCGACATCGGCATAAGCCAGCAGCTTCAGCCCACTCTCTGGCACCAGTTCGCGCTCCAGGCCACTGCTGCCCACGAAGATGATCTCACTCTGCGGTTGAGTCCTGACCAGTGCTTCGGCTACTGCCAGAGCGGGATATATGTGTCCGCCCGTTCCGCCCGCTGCCATCATAACTCGCAACAACGCTTCTCCGATCTGGATTCTGGTTCAATCGGGCACGCACCCGGCCTACGCTGATCAGCAGCCCTGTCCCCGCCATCACCGAAATAAGCGATGAACCGCCAAAGCTGATAAACGGCAGCGGCGCTCCCGTCGGCGGGACGAGAGCGGTCATCACCGCGACATTCAACAGCGCTTTAGAGACAATCCACAACGTCAACCCGGCAGCCAGCAAGGAGCCAAACGTATCGACTGCGCGGCGCGATAACTGAAACCCACGAAATGCAAATGCCACATATAATAGCACGACCACCGCCGCGCCGATAACACCCAGTTCCTCACCGATGACGGCAAAGATACTATCCGTATGCGGGGCGGGCAAAAAGCCAAATTTCTGACGACCATTCCCCAGGCCAACCCCTGTCCAGCCACCATTAATGAAGGCGATAAAGGCCTGCTGCACCTGATAATGGGCGATAGTCGGGTCATTAACACTCGCCAGAAAGACCTCGACACGGTTACTGGCATAACCCAGGCGCTGGCTTAACAGCAGCAGCACGCCGATCCCGCCAGCAGTCCCGCCAGCGATACCCAACTGGATACTGCTGGCACCCGCCAGGAAGAACATCACGCCGGAGGTCATAAAAATGGTAATGGCCGTGCTGACATCGGGCTGGAAAAGCACCAGCCCGCCGACCAAACCAACCAGCACTGAGAATGGAATCAGACCGTAAGTGATACTGCGGATCTTCATACGCAGCGAACTGAGCCACGCCGCCATATAAATGACGATAACCAATTCGGCGGCTTCACCCGGTTGCAGCGACCCGCCGATCAGCGAACGCCGCGCACCAAACGTATCATCACCAAATAACAGCACTGCGATCAGCAGCGCAATCACCACCAGCAGCATGACCACGGCAAACCGCCGCCACACTCGGTAATCAATAAACGCCAGCAGCAGCATAATAATGCCACCAATCGCCATATTACCCGCCTGACGCAACATAATCGCCGCCTCACCACCGAAGTCACGATAACTCCAGTCAAAGGTAGTGCTGTAGACCATCATCAGGCCAATCGCCAGCAGACAGCCGGTGACGATCAGCAGATAAGGGTCGAGCGTGCCGATAAAGCTCCGCTGGCGTTCCCTGGGACGGGCCACTGACGCGCTGCGCATGCTCCGAACAGGCGATGGCGGCGCGATCACAGACGAAGAAAGCGCAGAGTCATCATCCACAAAGGCAGGTTGTTCCAGTGGTCGGTCAGCCATAATAAACCTCGATCTTCTGCTTACAGATGAACTTCAATCATAATCGTTAAAAACTATTACAATAAACATAAAGAATGGTGTTTGGTAGGTAGGTATTACATTTACTATCTGTCCATAAATTCATTTGGTACGGACACGGCATGCCGTGTCCCTGCACTTCATTCAATTTTTTGGATAGATTCTCTTAGTCAATGTACATAAATTCATCACTTATGGACACCTCACTCTTTATTATAGTGCCATCACCAAACGGCGAAAGTGCTCACCGCGTTCGGCAAAATCGCCATAGGCATCATAACTGGTTCCCCCCGGAGACAACAGCACCACATCCCCCGGTTGCGCCTCTTGCACCGCGACATCCAGCGCCTGATCCAGCGTCTCGACCAGCGTCACACCTTTATCCGTGCCGGAAATACGCTTCACCGTTTCGACGATCATCTCACCGGCATGACCAAAGGCCACGATCAACCGTGACTTGACCAGCGCCAGCGCGATCATCTCTTCCCACGGCAGTTTTTTATCCTTGCCACCCGCCAGCAGTACCAGCGGCTCCTCATAACTGCGCAATGCAGCCAGAACGCGTTCCGGTGCAGTGGCGATACTATCGTTGACATAGGTCACGTCATTGACGACGCGCACCACTTCCAGCCGATGCTCGACTCCCTTAAAGTCACGGATGACGGCCTGCATCACCTCTGCCGATACACCGACTGAGCCGGTGATCGCACAGGCGGCCAGCACATTCAGTACATTGTGGGCACCCCGCAGCGGAATGTCGCTGCGTTCGCAGACCACATGCGGTTCACCATCCATGCTGGAATCACCGGCCACCAGCAAACGCTGACCGGCCAGAAACGCGCCATCGGCCACCATTTCGTTGGCGCTGAACCAGCACAAATCTCCCTGAATGATGCTTTCCAGCGCACGGCTACCGGGGTCATCGCGCCCCAGCACCGCGATATCATCACTGTGCTGATGCAGCAGAATCTGCGCCTTTGCCCGTGTATACAATTCCATCGTGCCATGCCGGTCCAGGTGATTAGGCGTAATGTTCAGCACTGCACCCAATGCCGGACTGATGGTCAGCAAGTCCAACTGGAAGCTGGACAGTTCCATCACTACGCGATCATCTTGCTGAATTTGCGGCAGCACGTCCAGCAATACATCACCAATATTGCCACCAATCCAGGTTTTAAAACCTGCCTGACGCACCATCTCCCCCACCAGTGTAGTCGTGGTGGTTTTGCCAGCGCTGCCGGTAATACCAATTACGGGTGAGGTGCAGCGTTCCATAAATAACTGCGCATCATTCGTAATCGAAATACCACGTTCAATCGCGGTCTTGATAATACCCAGATCTAACGGCACCCCACCGGAGACACATACCAGATCGGTTCCGTCCAGAATCGTTTCCGGGTGACCGCCCAGCACAAAGTCAACATTCGAATAAGGCGCGAGGTCGCCATTGTAATATTCAATCGGGTTGCGGTCATTGACAATGACCTTCGCCCCCACAGTGGGCAACCAGCGCGCCAATGCTCGCCCCTGACGGGCAAATCCCAGCACCACCACCTGCTTGCCATAAAGCGGATCATTCTGTATCAAAATAAATCATCCATCTTCCCCTATGTGCCACGATTAATTTTTGGGCTGAAAGCACTCAAACCAGCGCCAAAGCTACACCCAGCATCGCGCTCAATAGACCCACCAGCCAGAAACGCTGAACCACCTGCGTCTCACTCCAGCCACCCAACTCAAAGTGATGGTGCAGCGGCGCCTGCCGGAAAATACGCCGGTCTACGCCCCAGAAACGCCGGGTATATTTGGCCGAGGCGACTTGCAGCATCACCGACACCGTTTCTGCAATCGGCACAATGGCGATTACAGGCAGCAGCAGCCATTGCCCGGTCATGATGGCAATCGTACCCAATGTCGCGCCGAGCGCGAGCGTCCCCGTGTCGCCCATAAACAACTGCGCCGGATGGGCGTTGTACCACAGAAACGCAAAACAGGCGCCCACCAGAATAAAGCAGAACTGGGTGATAAAAATCTGCTGTTGCAGAAAGGCGATCACGCCATAAGCAGCAAATGCGCTGGCGGTGATAATGCCCGAAAGACCATCCAGCCCATCGGTGAGATTGACCGCATTCGACATCGCCACAATAATGAACGCCGCAATGGGGATAAAAATGAGCGGCGAAATCGGAATGCCAAACGGCAGCAGCGGGATATTGAGTTCATTGGCATAGGTGAAGCCGCCGTCATACTGCGAGATCAGCACCGCCACCAGAATCGCCAGACCCCATTGCGCCACGAATTTCACGCGTCCGCTCAGCCCCTCACCACGCGGGCCACGCGAAAGTTGAATACCTTCCCAGTCATCAATCGCACCCAGAATACCAAAACTCACCAGCACAAACAGCGGCAGCAGGATACTGGGGCCGGTGACTCTGCGCACCACATTGACAATATTCAGACCGAGCGTAATCAACACCACCGGCAGGATAATCATGATCCCGCCCATAGTGGGCGTGCCGACTTTTTTCTGATGATGTTCACTCAGTTCCACGCGAATCTGCTTGCCAATGCGTAGCCGTCGCAGAATTTCGACAAACGGCCCACCCCAGATCACGCCTAACAAAAAGGCCATTGCCCCTACAGTCACCGCAAACGGTAAACCCATAATCTCCCTTTAGTGCCGTTGATATCATACAAAGTTACGGCACACAGCGTCTTTAGCGATTGATAAGATCGACTTCGCCGCCTTCGTCGGCCAGCGCAAACCGAATATCATCCGGCGGAATTTTCAGCAGAATAACCAGCCGTTCCGCCAGCCGTTGGAACACTGGCGCAGCGACCTGACTGCCCCAGTAATCGCGCGGACGATCCAGCTTAACGATGACGCTCACCTGCGGATTATCGGCAGGCAGGAAACCGACAAACGAGGCAATCGACACGCCTGGCTCATATCCCACCGGAGATGGAATTTCCGCTGTGCCGGTTTTACCGGCAATCGTATAGCCAGCGACCTGCGCGTTTCCATCCAGACCATCCCGCACAACAGCCACCATCATATCGCGCACAATATGCGCGGTTTCGGCGGAAATCGGACGGCTGAGTGTGGATGGCTGCGAATTCTGCACCTGATTGCCATCGACCAACTGCTTAAAAACATGGGGCTGCATCATCAGCCCATCATTGGCAATTGCATTGACCGCCACCAGCATTTGCAGCGGAGTCGTCGCCACACCCTGACCAAAGCTGTTGGTACCCAACTGCGACTCGCTCCAGTCGGTATCACCGGGGACATATAACGTTCCCGCGGCCTCGCCCTGAAGATCCACGCCGGTTGTGCGCCCAATGCCAAAACGGCTGAGGCGATCATAAAAATTAGTCGGCCCCATGCGCAGCGCAATCGTCGACACACCGACATTCAGCGACTGTACCAGAACCTGCGTCATATCCGTTACGCCCGCAGCCTGCCGGTTCCAGTTTTTAATCGTCACCCCACCAATGGTAATCTCGCCCTGATCGACGTAGGTGTCATACTGCGAAACCGCGCCAGAATCCAGCGCCGCCGCCATCGTCAGCACCTTGAAAATCGACCCCGGCTCAAACTGTTCGGCAATCGCCGGGTTGACCAGCAGTGAAGCATCCGTAATAGCGGCGTAATCGTTGGGGTCAAACGTGGGGTAACTCGCCATGGCGAGAATATCGCCATTGCGCGGATTCATAATGATGATCGTGCCTTTGGTCGACCCGCTCTCGTTGATGGCGCGCTGCAATTCCGTTTCCGCCAGAAACTGAATATCACGGTCAATGGTCAGTACCACATCATTACCGTAATGAATGTTTTCGTCCTGCGGTACATCAAACGGGATATTGCTGACAAGCTGGTCACGTTCGCGCCCGGCCAGTTGATCCTGATAGTAGCCTTCTACACCGTAATAACCGCGCTGATCGCCACCGACAAAGCCGATAATCTGCGCGGCCAGTGTCCCCTGCGGATAGCTGCGCCGCGATACCGGCTGAATATCCAGTGAGGAACGGATGTAATCCAGTTGCGTAATCTGCTGGCCGACATCCGCGCTGACGCGAGGTGCCAGCATAACCCACGGCTGTGAGCTGATGATCTTCTCGTAAGTTTCCAGCTCATCCAGTCCCAAAAGCGCGGCAAGCTGGGTGGCGGCGCGTCGGGGTTCAGCAACCAGATTCGGGCTGATGCCGATGCGATATTCCAGCGTATTCACCGCAAAAGTCTGCATGCCGCGATCATAGATAATGCCACGCGCATCATTTAAGCGCAGGGTGCGGCTGTAACCGGAATTTCGCAGACTCTCCAGATAATTGGTGACTTCCGGCGTCAGATATTGCAACGAGGCCACCCGCCCCACCAGAAACAGAGTCGTCAGCACCAGTCCGGCGATCACAATCGGCAAACGTCGGCGGAAAATCTCATCCTGCTGCTGCAGCGGTTTCTGCATACTTATTCCCCTTCAACGGTTTGATTATCAGTTGGGATGGTGGGCCGCTGGCGGGAGAAGGCATCCCACTGTTGTTGCAGCCAGCCCAGGAAGGTTTCATCATACACCGGAATGTTTTCTAAAGGCACTGCGGTCGGTTGGACGGCGATCTGGGGTTCACCGGGGTTATAACCGGGCACGATAATATATTCGATATCCTCGCGGCCTGCCTCATAAAAACCCAGTTGCAGCGCCCGTTCACGCAGGCGCGGCACACTCTGATAAATCGCGATCTCTGAGCGGATTTCCTCATTGGCCTGTTCCAACTGGTTGCGCTGGATAATCAGGTCTTCAAGCTGGCGTCCCGTCGTGGACGAAGCCGCCGCCTGTGCCAGATACAACCCACCGATAATCAGCGCGACCACGAAACTCAACGTGACCAGCGCAAAGGCCTGCTGCTGAGTCTGCCAGGGGCGACGGTCTAATGCGTGTTGAAACCATTGTGCCATAAGGACTTAACCCAACTTCTCCACAACTCGTAACTTCGCGCTGCGGCTGCGCGGATTCTCAGCGATTTCATTATCCGCCGGGATGAGCGGCTTGCGGTTAACCAGATGCACACTGGCTTTGTGACCACATACACATATTGGCACTTTTGGTGGACAAATGCAATCGGTGCTGGCCAGTTTAAAGGCCTGCTTAACAATTCGGTCTTCAAGGCTGTGAAAAGTGATAATCGCCAGATGTCCGCCGGGACGCAGCAAATCAATCGCCAGCGGGATAACCTGCTCGACCGCGCCCAATTCATCATTGACCGCGATCCGCAGCGCCTGAAACACCCGTGTTGCCGGGTGGATTTTGTCATTGTAACGGCGCGGTGCAGCCTTCAGAATCGCCTCGGCCAAATCCTGTGTGGTTTCCAGCGGACGTGCGCGGATAATCGCCTGGGCCAGTTTGCGGCCTTTGGGTTCTTCGCCGTATTTGTAGAAGATATTAGATAGTTCAGATTCGTCCCACAGGTTGACGACATCGGCGGCAGTCGGCAGACCGCTGCTGCGATCAAAACGCATATCCAGCGGGCCATTGTGCATAAACGCAAAACCGCGCTCTGGTCGGTCAAGCTGCATGGATGACAAGCCTAAATCGAGCAGAATGCCATCCACCTGATTCCAGCCCAGCGCCTGCGCGGCGGACTGCATCTCCAGATAGCTACCATGCGTGGTATGGACGCGTTCAGCAAAAGGTTGCAGTCGTTCCTCGGCGATTTCGAGCGCCATCTGGTCACGATCCAACCCCAGAATTTCCCCGGCGCCAGCCTCTAACAGCGCGTAAGAATGCCCACCCGCCCCTAGTGTGCCATCAATGATGCGCTCTGCCGGCAGCAGGGAATCTAACACCGGGTTGAGTAATACAGGAATATGTTCTGTCAATTTTAGATGCCCAGTTCGAGTAAGTGTTTGGCTTCCGCCAGTGCATGTGGCACACCTTCTAATGCCGTGCGCCAGTTAGAAGGTTCCCATAATTCCAGGAAAGTTTCCATCCCTGCAATTAAAACTTCCCCATCCAGTGCGGCATAATCGCGCAGATAGCCGGGAATCAACATCCGCCCCTGCCGGTCAAACGAGAGTTCAACCGCGCCCGAAAAGAGCAGGCGACGCAAGGCGCGTGCGGTTGGATGGGTAATCGGCATCTGGTTCAAACGCTCGGAAACCAACTGCCACGCATCCTGCGGATAGATCACCAGATTACAGTCCAGCCCACGCGTGAGGATCGCGCCCTGAAGCAGATAAGGCCGGTAACGGGCGGGGATGATGAGACGGCCTTTTTCGTCAAGGTGATGAGAGAATTCGCCCCAAAACATGCGTCGTACCCCACGCTCCAGCCAACAGATTTCACGGGGATTATACCACATTATCCCGCAGGGGGCTTTTAAGAATCCCACACGAATAGCTAAAGATTGAGCAATTTTTATAGGTAAAAAATACTATTTGTACATGAAAATCCTCCATTCATTAAGGGACTTATGGATAAACGAAAAAGAAGCAGCCTGATGTATAATCAGGATTATGGGAAAAAGACAATTTCAACTGACGGACAAAGTAAGACAAGTAGTTGAGCAGGCCGAACAGCAAACGCGTGATGCCTACGAGTTGAGACGCTTGCAAGCCGTGCGTCTGTATGGCAGCGGGGTGGCCACACGGGAAATCAGGCAACTTGTTCAGTGCAGTGACCGCCGTATTCG
>JBBSQD010000207.1:0-11204 GCA_038258185.1 Aggregatilineales bacterium
ATCGTAAAAAGTCAGATGGTTTCCAGTATAGTGGATTTATCGGTTTCAGACCTGCACCGCCAGGGCGTTCTGCCGCTCCCGGCTGACGAGCAACTCATGAAAGCCAAAACTCAGCACAGCCAAAACCAGCAAAAACGGCCCGATCGTCTCCAGGCCAAAGTTCTCCGCAATCACCGCGGCGACACCCGGCAGCAGCGCCAAGCCCACGCCGGAACTGGCGATCTGAAAACCGATGGTATTCGGCGCATGATTCAGGCCGACCCGCCCAGTCGTATCCGCCAGCAGCGTCGGCAGGATCGGTCCCAATGTGAAGCCCATCAGCGCCAGCCCTGCAAAACTTAATATGTCATTCGGCCCCCACCACAGCAGCAGCGACCCGATAATCGTGCCGAGCATGCAGGCGCGGATAAACACCGCGTTATCAATCCGGTCGACAATCACGCCAGTGGTGATGCGGCCAGCCGTCAGGCATGCCCAGTAAATACTGATCCATGTGCCGACCACGCGCGGGTCAATCCCCCGCGCTTCGGTCAGCAGGCTGTTGCTCAACTGGCCGGTGCCGACCTGAATGCCACCATGCAGGAAAAACAGGATAATGCCAAACCAGGCCGCACTCATTTTGAGTGTATCCGAGGCTTTCACCCGCTGGATATCAGGGCGGATGCCGTCCGCCGCTTTCGGTGCCAGATACCATTCGCGCAGTGTCACGCCCAATAACACCACCAGCACCAGTTCCAACGCGCTTAAAACCGCGTAACTCAACTGCCACGGTTGCCCCAGGTCAATAACGGTAAAAGTCACCAGCAGCGGCCCTAATGCCGAGCCAACTCCGTACCAGGCATGCAGCCAGTTCATGCGGCTAGGGCTGAAATGTGCCGCAGCAAAGGTGTTCATGCCGGTATTGAGCACGGCGCTTCCCAGCCCAAACGCCAACCCCGCCACGACCAACAGCGGCCAGCTAGGTGCCAGCATAAATCCCAGCAAGCCCGCCAGCATAATGCCACTGCCCGCGATCAGATAATTGCCCAGAGAGGTCTGCGCGATCAGGCGTCCGCTGTACACACTCAGCAGCAAGCGTCCAATCGTGATGGCACCCAGCAGGACACCCAGAGAATCCAGTGCCAGACCATAGGTGGCCTGCATATAAATCCAGGCCACATTCAGCGCACCGTTGGGAAGACCGATAATTACAAAGGAGAAAAACGCGATATACATGAGCTTGCGCCCACCGGAGGTGTCTGTCATCAATCACTGCTTTGTCTACGTCACCGAACTTCAGTGAGTATGATCGCAGATCACCCCTTCACGAAAGAACCAGAGGAGTCCATCCGCCCAAAACAGCTTATTTCGACCACCACTGAATGAGCAGCACCAACCCGATCATCATCAGACCCATCATCAGCGAGCAGGCCGAAGCGACAAATTCTGCACCATCCGATGGAAGCACCAGCAGCAGCAAAATGGCGGAAACGGTGATAAAAATGCCGAAACGAAAAAAGGCTTGCAGTGCATCAGGAGCCATACAGACGCAGTCCTGCTCCTTCGGTCAGGGGAATGCAGGCGACTTTCTGCTCATCTGGCAGGCCGGGGACTTCTGCCAAGTCTGGCACACGGACATCACACACATCTGGCACAAACCACGGACAGCGCGGATGAAATGAGCATCCCGGCGGCATCTCAGTCAAGCGCGGGATATCCTCACTGCGCAGCGGCACATGCACCTTGCTGCGGGTGCGATCCGGGTCAGGTTCCGGGATGGCCGAAAGCAGCACTTTGGTATAGGGGTGTTGTGGGTTTTCGGTGATTTCGGGTGTCTCGCCGATCTCCACCACACGCCCCAGGTACATTACCGCGATGCGTCCTTCCCAGGCGAAATATTTCGCCAGCGCCAGATCATGCGTAATCATGACCATAGTCACATTTAATGATGAGCGCATCCCCATCAGCATTTTGAGCAGACTAATGCGAATCGACACATCGACCATACTGACGGATTCATCCGCGACGATCACACGTGGTTCGGTGGTCAGTGCGCGGGCGATACTCACACGCTGACGCTGGCCACCGCTCAACTGGTGCGGATACTTGTCAATCACATCGGCGACCGGCGTCAGGTCAACGCGGGTTAAGAGTTCGGCCACGCGTTCCCGCGCCTGCATCCGATTTTTCACAAAGCCATGCCGGAACAACGGGAAACTCAGCATGTCATAAATGGAGTGGGTCGGGTTCAGCGATGAATACGGGTCCTGATGGATAATCTGCACTGAGCGCCGATAAGCCTTGTAAGCCTCACCACGCAGTTTGCTGACATCCTCCCCCTCAAACAAAACACGTCCCTCTGATGGCGGCAATAACCCGGCCAGAATTTTGCCGGTCGTGGTTTTACCGCAGCCACTTTCGCCCACCAGACACAAGAACTCTAACGGGTTCACATCCAGATTGACATCCTGCAACACCGGGATAATCTCCCGACGGCCTTTCTTAAACGAGCGATCAACATGTTCCAGCTGTAATATGGGTGTCGTCATCGTACCCACCTATTCCGTGACTTTTTTGTACAGGTCTTTGCGCGCCTCAACCACTTTTTCAGTGTGCCAGCAGGCGACAAAATGACCCGGTTCTTGCTCAACAAAAGGCGGCATCTCTTCCTGACAGCGCTCGGTCGCAAACACACAGCGCGGATGGAATTTACAACCCGAAGGCGGATTAATAAAATCCGGTGGGTTGCCGGGGATGCTCTTTAACTCATCCTGTCCATGTGCCAGCTTGGGGACGGATTGCAACAGCCCCAGTGTATAAGGATGCAGCGGTTCATAAAAAATCTGCTCGACTGCCGCCAGCTCCACCATTTCCCCGGCGTACATGGTCGCCACGCGGTCAGCCATTTCCGCCGCTAATGCCAAATCGTGGCTGATGAAAATAATGCTGAAGTTCAGCCGCTGCTGCATTTCGTTCAACACGTCGATAATCGCGCGTTGCGTGAGGATATCCAGCGCCGTGGTCGGTTCGTCCAGAATGACAATCTGCGGGTCTAACAATACCCCCAGCGCCAGCATCGTGCGCTGTTTCATCCCGCCACTGAGTTGATGCGGATAGGACTCAAACACGCGCTCCGGGTCAAGCCGCACCAGTTTGAACAGATCCAGCGTGCGTTGTTTAATCCAGGCCGCATCTTTCTTGCCGTGCGCCCGAGCGGTATCACCAAACTGATCGCTCACTTTCATTACTGGATTAAAGGCGTTCTGCGCTCCTTGAAACACCATCGCACAGTCCGCCCAGCGGAACGCCCGCATTTCCCTGTCGCTGAATTCCAGCACGTCACGCGTCACACCATCGCGGGTATACAGGACTTTGCCGGTGCTGATCTCGGCGCTTTTCGCCAGCATGCGAATCAAGGCCAGACTCAGCGTGGTTTTGCCGCTGCCACTCTCACCAATTAACGCCAGCGCTTCACCTTTGCGCAGTTCAAACGACACATTATTCGTCGCTTTCACATCCCCGCGCTGCGAGTGATAAACCACCGACAGATTTTCAACTTTCAATACAACATCTTCCGCCATTCAATTCCCTCAGTCTAGACACTGGCACGCAGGCGCGGATTAAATATTTCTTCCAGAGCGCGGGCGAATAACACCATGCTCACCTGGAAAAAGGCAATCGCCAGCACCGGAGCCAGCACCATCATGGCGCTGTCCGGGTTGAAGATCGTCCCACGGGTGCGTCCGAAATAGAGCATCACGCCCCAGCTATAATCATTAATCGGCGCCATCCCCAAAAAGATCAGACCAATCTGCTCATACATCGCCCCGGTCACCGCGAAAATCAGATTGATCGCCACAAAGCTGATCATATTGGGCAGAATTTCGCGCATGATAATATGGCGCATCCCCAGGTCTAACGCGACCGCCGCCTCGACATAATCACGCTCACGCAGGCTCAGCACCTGTGAACGAATCGCCCGCATCAGAACCGGCCACGACAGCACCGCGATCAAAACCGCCAGCAGCACAAAATTATTGAGATTGGTCAGCGCGGCCAATACGACCAGCAGCGGGAAACGCGGAATCACCAGAATAAAGTTGGCGATTGAAGTCAGGATACGATCCACAATCCCGCCGACAAGCGCCGCCACCGCCCCGAATATCAGTGCGATCATGGTCGAGAGGAAGCCGGCCAGCAGTGCCGTCATTATCAGGCTGCGGCCACCGTTGATAATGTGGGTGAAAATATCGCGCCCCTGTGTATCGGTGCCGAGTATATAGGATTGTCCCAGGCTTTCATTGGATACCCGCAGATCAGGATACGTCTGCTCATTCACGTCTCTTTTGACCGTCTCTGAGAAGATCAGCATGGCATCCACATCGCCTGCATCGAGGTTGTCCAGCATGTTATCCAGCCCACGGCCAGACCGCCAGCGCTCATCCTCGACCGTAAAGGCATCCGGGTTTTTCTCCAGATAATCCTCGACCATCAATTCGCCACCGGTATTGGTCACGATGCCAACTGTTTTGCCCTGCAGCGATTCCAGCGAGGTATAGGTGCCCACATTTTCGACACGCGTCAGCAATTGCACACGCGCACCGGGTGGTGCGGCAATCTGGTCGAGCTTGACCTCATCATCAAACGCCACAAACACCGGCCCAAAAATCACCACGATGACGTAAAACATCAGGCCAAGAAAGCCGACAAAGCCCGACTTATTGCGCGTCACGCCAATCCAGAAGATCTTCAAACGATCCAGGATCGGCTTAAAGAATGATCGATCTTCAACAATGACCTGGGGAGTTGTAGCCTGGGTCGTCATGATTAGCGCTCCCCCGAAATCCGCACGCGCGGGTCTAAGCGGCTGTACAACAGATCGGCTGCGAAATTCGACAACACCACCGAGATCGTAATCACCAGAAACACCCCCTGCATTGAGGTGTAATCGCGCTGGCTGATGGATTGAAACAGGAAACTCCCCAGCCCTTTGTACACATACAGTTCCTCAATCAAGACACTACCACCTAAGACAAAACCAATACTAATAGCCAGCAGCGTAAATAAAGGTAACGCCGCGTTACGCCCGACATACGATAGAATAATGCGACTTTGCGGCAAACCACGCGCCTCCGCCACATTGATATAATCTTCACCCAGGACGCTCATCGTGCTGCTTTTGGTACTCAGCATCCACGTGCCCAGTGTGCCCAGCACATAAGTCAGAATGGGCAGGAAGGCGTGTTGCAGAATATCCAGAATAAATTCGAGTGTGAAAGCCGGTGTCAGGCTGGGGTCATAGGTGCCGCGCATATCGCCTACATTAAACCACTTGAGCTGCACCCCGAATACCACCAGTATCAGCAGGCCGAAGATATAATTAGGCACTGCACTAAAAATTGCGGAAATAAATGAAAGAATATGATCGAGCGGGGAATTGCGATAATAGGCCATCAGCATCCCCAGAAATAAACCCAGGATAAAGCTCACCAGCAGCCCTGCCCCGGCGCTGAATAATGTCCACGGCAGAAAGCGCAAAATCTGATCGAGGACACGCGTCCCCGTAGAGGTGATCGACGTACCGAGGTCGCCCTGTAACAACGCACCCATATAATCCACATACTGTTCAACCGGGGAGGCATCCAGGTCAAAACTGAATTGGGAAGCCGCGCGTGAATAGGCTTCTTCATAAGTCAGGTTTTCGGTGTTAATGATCTGCGCAATGTACACCTCAACCGGGTTGCCGGGCATCAGACGAACGAGAAAAAACGTAAACGTCGTCACTGCCCAGATCGTCACCAGCGCCTGGATCACTGTCCGAAAAATGTAATTTGAATACCCTCGTTGCAGCCAGTTCAGAATCTTATCCACCAGAGATGGTTCAGAGACTTCCACGCCACCAATGACTTTGTTATGGGTTGCCATGGCTTTTAACTCCTGAGCATGTTCAGTAAGTCAAGCGATGACTTACAGGACACAAAAGCGGAATGTCATTTCAAAAACGGTTCATCATTTGGGGTGGCAAAACCTCTGCCACCCCAGTATGTAGCTCATTGTCGTGCGCGGTTTATCGAATTACATATCCGCAGGTGTAATGCCACCGGTCATAATCAGATAAGGCATGAAGTGATCAGCACCCGCATTAATGTAGATCGGGTCGTCACCTTCAGGCGCATTCAGGAATTCGCGGTTAAGCGGGTTATTGCCATAACGCTCCCATAACGGGACAACTGGCAGCAGTTCATTAAATGACAGGGCAAGCTGCTCGACAATCACCTTCTGAGCATCCACGTCCAGGCCAGCCAGCGACTCGTTAGAGGCATCGAACACGTTCAGTTCGCCACCGCTATAGGTCACATTGGGCTCAAATTTCATGCCCAAAGCCTGCTGTCCCGCCAATTCACCCTGACCATTGTAACGGTTATAGGGTTGCAGATAGCTGAAGCCGGGGAACGGGCTGCCGATACCCCAGTTACGGACAGCGATCTGGAAGTTGCTGTCATAAACATCCTGTTCCTGCTGCTGGAACTGAATACCACGCGCGCTGATCTCGATACCGAAATCATTCAGCGCCTGGGTTGCATTCTCAGCCGCAGCCGCCCAGTCAGAAAATTCTGCCGGGAAGGTCAGCTCATAGGACATACGATTGCCCTGGTCATCGATCCAGACACCGTCATCACCCTTGGTGAAGCCGATTCCTTCAAGGATTGCAGTTGCGCCTTCAGGGTCGAAGTCGTAGGTATTCAGCGAATCCAGAGTCTCGTCGGACAGCCACACTTCAGCGATATTGTCGCTAAAGCCCATCATGTATTCGACAGCCACACCGGATTCACCGAGGCTGACAAAACCATTGGCATCACGGTCAATTGCATAGGCAATGGCCTGACGCACTTCCGGGACATTCAACGGGTAAATATCATAGTTGAAGTACAGTCCGGGGCCGGTATAGCTTGGGCCACGGATGATATCAATACCACGGGTGATAAAGTCAGCTTCACTGGCCGGTGGGAAACCATAGGTGCCGTATGCCAGTTCACCATTCTGAACCAGTGGGGTCACAGCTTCGGTCTCACCATTCCACAGAACAACTTCGTCGAAAGCAGCCACATCGCTGTTCACGCCGCCCGCGTTACGGACGAGGGTCACACTGGCATCGCTGATATTTTCAGCCAGCAGGATGTATGGGCCACCAGAAACAAATTCTTCTGGACGGAATTCAGTCAGCTCAGTCAGCAGTGCGTCAAAATCAGCATCACCAGCGACTTTGCCATCAGCAATTAACGCTGCGGCACGGTCACCAAAGTCACCATAGACGCTGGCCGGACGCAGGTTCTCAACCATAATCTGGCGTTCAACCGAGAATGACGGGTCAGACAGAACAAATTTCGCGGTCAGGTCGTCAACCACTTCGACACTGTCCATGAAAGTCCACACGTTCCAGCCAATCAGGTAGCCGGTATTGAAAGTGGCTACAAGGTCAGCCGAAGTCATGGGGGTACCATCACTCCAGGTGAGGCCTTCTTTAAGGGTGACGAGGTAGTTATTGTCTTCGTCAAACCCAAAGCTGGCGGCTGCTATCGGATCATATGTGCCTTCTGACCAGATATAGACAGACAGTGGCGGCTGCATCAGGTCGATGTAAATGCCCATGTCAATACGGCCACTGGTATACATATTGAAATGCCCGTTCGGCAGCACCTGATAGGGCCAGCCACCGGTAAACTTAGTTGGTTCATCCTGAGCCACTGCCGGGACAAGCGACATCACGACTAACATCGCCAAAAGGGCGAATGTTAAGAAACGAAAAGTCTTGCGCATACCACCTTCTCCTTTGATTAGTACATAAAAAAACATCTTTAAAGCTTTGTTGATTTATGACAAATTATTGTCAAGTAACCATGGGATACAAAATAACACAAATTACCTACCTTTGCGAAATTTATATTGTGAACAAATTAAACGAAAGTTCTTTAGTGTGTTCTGCCAATAAAGTGGCAACTCTAACCAACCTGCGCTACGATTTACAGTTATAATTTATAATTACCTGCTCTGAGTTGGGAAAGTGACCAATGACTCGCAGCTTACGGAGAGTATTATGAGAAAAATCACCGCTGTGTTACTGGGCGCGGGTGGACGCGGCCTGGGAGCATATGCCCCATACGCACGGGAAAATCCTGACGAACTGGAATTCGTAGCCATTGCCGAACCCCGTGCCGACCGGCGCGAACGTTTTGCCAAACTCTATAACATCCCCAGTGAACGTTGTTATGAAAACTGGGAAGATCTGCTGGCCGAAGGCAAAATCGCAGATGTCCTGTTTAACTGCACGATGGATCAGATGCATTTTGACTCGACGAAAGCGGCACTCGAAGCAGGCTACGATGTGTTGCTGGAAAAGCCGATGGCGCACCGGCTGGAAGACAATGTCCGTCTGGTGCAGATCGCAGAAGAACAAGGCCGCTTACTCCAGATCTGCCATGTGCTGCGTTACACTAATTTCTTCCGTAAAATTCGTGAGATCGTCCAATCAGGCCGGTTGGGGCGCATCATCAGTGTCGACCACCGTGAAAACCTCATTTACTGGCACATGGCCCATAGTTTTGTGCGCGGTAACTGGCGCCGGCTGGATACATCCGCGCCGATGCTGCTGGCAAAATGCTGCCACGACCTCGACATTCTGACATGGATTTTGCAACAGCAGGTAGTGAGTCTGAGTTCATTCGGCTCACTCAGCTATTACAAGCCAGAAAATGCACCTGCCGGGGCGACTCTGCGCTGCACCGATGGCTGCCCGGTCGCTGATGAATGCAAATGGTATGCGCCGCGCCTGTATGCCAGTGATCGCAATGGACACCCCTGGAACGCCCTGACTTACGAAACCAGTGTCGAAGCCCGTATGGAAGCGCTGCGCGTGGGGCCTTATGGCCGCTGTGTTTATCACTGTGACAATGACGTGGTTGACCATCAGACGGTTAATATGGAAATGTCAGATGGCGCCATCGTCACGCTGATGATGCAGGGGCAAGGCTACGAAGAAGGCCGCAGCATGCGTTACGACGGCACGCGCGCAACCCTGCTCGGCAGTTTTGCCGGCGAAAACAAGATCGTCATCCACGACCACCTGACGGGCGAAAAAGAATATATCCCGGTGGAAAATGCTGCCAGTGGACACGGCGGCGGTGATATGGCGCTGGTACGCAGTTTCGTCCGTTCTGTGCGTGGTGAGCCAGATGACACGCTGACTTCAGCACGTGTCTCACTGGAAAGTCATTTGCTGGCCTTTGCCGCAGAAGAATCGCGCACCAACCATACCGTTATTGAGATGGCCGAATATCGTCAGCGGGTAGAGCAGGCAGCACAGGCTTTATCCCTGCCGTGATTTCACTTGTTTTCGAAGTGTGTTGTTTACTTCCATAGAGAAAGTGAGGCGTAAATTAGGTTAATCTTACGATAGTGGTCTCACCTGGGGTATGTTCTACTTTTTATATTCGCACATAGTCACACTAACAAAATTTGCGCTGCGCTAGTATGCAGTATAAGATTCTGAAATATTGGTTCATATTTATGAAACAATATGATCAAAAGTTGTGACTAGTTTTTATAGGAGTTGTGTTTATGCACATGAAAAAATTCGTTTTAGTGTTCCTGGTACTGGTAATGGCACTGTCCGCCATCATCCCGGTGTTAACCGCACAGGATGATATGGTGGATGTTTATGGACGGCCTCTGCCAGAAGATGCAGCACCGTACTCCATGCAGGTCGTCACGATGTTGTGTGACCCGACCAATGTCCAGACGACCTTCTCGGCCATGGTCTCGGTTTACCAGCGTCTGTGCTGGGCTGACCAGTTCTCTGACAATCTGGTTTTCCTCGATAACAATCTGAACCTGATCGCTGGTGCAGCCGAAACCTGGGAAGCCTCGGAAGATGGCCTGACCTGGACTTTCCAACTGCGCGACGGCATGATGTGGAGTGATGGCACCCCGGTGACTGCCGAGGATTACGCCGCTTCCTATCGTTACACCGCCACCCCTTCCAGCGCCTATGATTTCACCTGGATGTGGGCCGGAATCATCAAGAATTACGCCGAAGTGGTTGCTGGCGAAGTTGAGCCGTCAGAATTGGGCGTACGCGCCGGTGACGATCTGACACTGGAAGTCGAGACTTAGTTCACCTTCCCCCCGCTGCCGAACACGCTGTTCTTCTGGGCACCGCTGCAAGCCAAGGCCCTCGCTGAAATTGGCCCGGACTACCTGCTTGATCCGGCCACAGCCGTTTCTTCCGGACCCTTCATTCTGCGCGAATTCGTCCCTGGCGAAACCCTGCGTGTCGAAGCCAATCCGGATTACACCGGTTTCCGCCCTCCCGTTCTGAAAGAAGGCCGCGGGCTGTTCAGTAACCTGGACAACTCCTTCCTCGCTTTCCAGAATTACGATATTGAGTGGGTCGCCTACGAACGTCTGTCACAGGCGGACTTTGAAGTAATTGATGCCGACCCCGCGTTGGCCGAAAATTACTATCCGAACCCCGGTGACTTCCGTACCGACTATCTGTTAATGGACACTTACAACCCGCCATTCGATAACGTGATGGTGCGTCAGGCTTTCGCCAAAGCGCTGGATCGCGAAGCGATTGTCGCCAATGTGATTGGGCCGCGTCTGGCGGTTCCGGCCTACTCGATGCTGGCTCCGGGTTTCCCCGCGTCCAACAGCGAAGGCCTCAAGCAATATCAGGCGTTTGATTGCCCCGCTGCCCAGCAGCTTCTGGCGGATGCCGGTTACCCCGGTGGCGAAGGCTTCCCGGAACTCACGCTGGAACTGCGTGGTGAAGGTGAAGCTGTGGTTTCGCGTTATGTAGCTGCTGCCGCTTCCATCAGTGAATGCCTGAGTGTTCCGATCCAGGTCAATAACATGGAATTCAGCGCTTACATGGAAGCTCTGCTGGCTCGCCCGACGACCCTGCAATTCGGTGGCGTCTCCTACGGTATGGATTATCTTGATCCTGCCAACATGATGGGTACCCTGTGGACATCGGATGGCCGCCACTCCTGGCGCAATGCCGAGTTTGACGAAATCTCTGTCGAGGCCAACTCGCTGGTAGGTGACCCCGCCCGCCGTACCGAACTGTATCAGGACGCCGAGCGCATTCTGGTCGAGGCTGTCGGTGGAATCTTCTTCTATCATCGCATTCCGGGTCCTCTGATCCAGCCCTATCTGCAGGGCGG
>JBBSQD010000208.1:0-11183 GCA_038258185.1 Aggregatilineales bacterium
AGTTGACTCTATGGCGTGGAGTCCGTTTGGCGGCAGGTTAGCATTAACCCATACCGACCATCAATCTTTGCAAATTCTTGGGGATGATGTAGTCCAAATCATCGTCCCCGACCCCTCACTTGAGCGTCTGCAAGCCATCGCTGCGGCCTGCAACGCGCCGGCGACAATTGAGCAATCACTCACGGCCAGCATCGAAGCTGACCGCCTCACGGAATTCGTCGCCCAGGTCGAAAGCCTGCCCGCTGAGGCGATCCCGCCCGCCTGCCGTGCTGATCTGCTGGCGGTGGCTCAAGCACTGGCAAGCCGCTGATCGGTCAACCTCACCCATAACTTTTTCGAGCGTCAGGCGGTCTGTTAGATAATGGCCGCCTGATGCTTCTCGCCTCGGAGGGATTGATGCTTCGATCATTATTCATGCGCTTGAGTCTGCTTTTGCTGGTGCTGGTTGCGTCTCAACCTGTGTTGGCGCAGGATGACACAGAGCAAGCCAATAATCTGATCTATGTTAATGCCGTCGCGTGGAGTCATGATGGTAGTAAAATTGCCGCAGTGGGTATTCGTCAGCCTAAGACACAGGGTTATTTAAGGATAATCGATGTTGATACGGGACGTGCACTCTATCAGCTTGATCCTAATCCGGGCGGTTTTACATCAGTGAAGTGGAGTCCTGATGATCGCTTTATCGCTGCCGGTAGCTACGATCAAAATATATGGATTATAGATGTACAAAATGGTACTCATCGCGCAACCCTCAGTGGTCATCAAGCAACTGTGAATGACATTGACTGGAGTCCAGATGGCAGTAAACTGGTCAGTAGCGGTAGTTGGGATGGACTCGTCATTTTGTGGGATATGACTACATACCAAAAAATTCGTAATCTCGAAAAAGGTAATTTGTTTCCTTTTGCTGTCGCATTCAGTCCAGACGGCACACGCATTGTTATTGGTGGGGAGGGAGGAATGCGCATTCGCTCTGTAAATGATGAACAGCTAAACCCACCCTGGTACTTTAGAGAACTCAATGTGGGTGCAGTTGCGTGGAGTCATGATGGTCAGCGGATTGCTTTTGGTACTCAAACCTTTGCTAGCGCAGTCAATCCTAATCGGAAGGGTAATGCGCAAGTCTATGTTATTGATAGCAATAACGGTATGCAATTAAATAACTTTCCGACTGAAGACGGAACTATCTACGGACTTGGGTGGAGTCCTGATGATAGTCTAATTGCCAGCCACAGCGTTGATGGCATTGTCAGAGTTTGGGAAGTTGTTAGTGGGATTGCCTTAGAAAGTTTTCCCGGTGTGACTCAATATCCCACAGGGATTAGTTTCAGTCCTTACGGCGGTCGTCTCGCCTATGGCGGCTCGATACCGGGCGATTTTGCAATTTCGGCTACTGCTCAAACAGATGAGGTGGATGCTATACAAGCTCTTGCCAACATTGGCATCCAAATCGTCGTCCCCGACCCCTCCCTTGAGCATCTGCAAGCCATCGCTGAGGCCTGCAACGCGCCGGCGACAATTGAGCAATCACTCACCGCCAGCATCGAAACTGACCGCCTCACCGAATTTGTCGCCCAGGTCGAGAGTCTGTCCGCTGATGCCATCCCGCCTGCCTGCCGTGCGGATCTTTTGGCGGTGGCCGAAGCGCTGGCAAGCCGCTGATCGGTGTTGCACCCATAACTTTTTCAAGCGTCAGGCGGTCTGTTAGATAATGGCCGCCTGATTCGTTTATGGCTTCAGGCGCTCAGTTGCCGTTAGAATAGAAACAGACGCGAGTGACCTTATCGCTCGTAGTCTGTTGATGCGTGAGGAAGGATATTCATGAGAATTTTGACCGCCGCTATAGTGCTGATTTTCGCGCTGACCGCGTGCCAACCCGCTGCCCAGGACACAGACGATCTGCCGACTTTGGTGGTGCTGCCCAGCGCAACACCCACCGAAGAACCCACCAACATCCCAACCATTACCACTACCCCGCTGCCAACCGATACCCGCACGCCGCGTCCAACCACCACCCCGATTCCGCCCGATACCGCTGTGCCCACTCAAGCCCCGTTGACCTTTACGCCGGATAGTGCCGCCACCAGTACCGCCGTGATCCAGAATGCGCCGCGCATCGTCACGCTGACTCCCGGCGGCAATGCACCATCCACGCCGCAAGCGTTGGCCGATGTGATTATCACCCAGTCGCAATTTCAGCAGGCCTTAAACACGCGCTTGCAGGGTGTCGATAGCATCCAGACCGCCGTGATCCGTTTTGTGCCGGAGGGCATTCAGGTGCAGTTGACCGCGCTCGGTGGACAGGCATTCACCACAGGTGAGGTGCTGATCGCCTTTGATCTGGCGGAGGATTTTGTGCAGATTTCCATCGGCGAGATTCGCGTCAATGCCGTGGAACCGCCGCCAGAATATGTCGAGGTGATCGGCGGGACGCTGTTTCCGCTGGTGGTCGAAACCTTCGATGCCATCCTGACGGAACGCCTCGGCGAAGAGCATAACCTGCAATCACTGGTTTTTAATGGCAATCAGCTCGAAATTATGCTGCTGGTGCCGCAATAAATGAATCATCTGGAGAAAACATGGTGTTGAAAAAATTGTTGATCGTTGCCTGGACGCTCTCCGCGCTGGCTGTAATCCCGGTGTTGCTGGCGCAGGAAGTGGAGTGTTCCGCACTGGTGCAGCAGGCGTTAGAGAATACCCAGGAATTGTGCGGGCCAGCGTCCCGCAATCAGGCCTGTTACGGTAATGACAATCTCCAGGCCGAACCGCAGCCCGATGTAAGCAGCTTTCAGTTTGATGCCGTCGGCGATATTGTCGATGTCAATACGCTGCAAACCCTGCGCACGCTGCCATTAGATCCCGCTAATAATCAGTGGGGCGTGGCCTTGCTGCGCTTGCAGGCCAATCTGCCGAACACATTGCCGGGGCAGAATGTCACCTTTCTGATTTTTGGCGATACGCAGATTGAAAGCGCTGTCACCGAAGGCAAACGCTACACGCCGATGCAGGCATTTGTCCTGCGCACCGGCCTGACGGGTAACCTGTGCGAGCAGGCGCCGGAAAGCGGCCTGCTGGTGCAAACCCCGCAGGGAGTCGGCCAGGTGAAATTCAACATGAACGGCGTCGATGTCAGCATGGGGTCGACTGTCTATTTTCAGGCCACACCCGGCGAAAATATGATTGTCCGCACCGTAGAGGGCAAGGCTTTCCTCAAGGTGAATCAGCGCGTGGTGCCGATCTTAGCCGGGACACAGGCGAGTTTCCCGGTCGATGATGACCTTGAGTTGATCGAGGATGAACCGTATACGCTGGAACGGCTGGATGAAGACATCGCTGAGGATTTGCCGCTGGATTTTCTGGATGAAGAGATCGAGCTGGACGAGCCGCTGACCGATGAGGAGTTCGACGCGTTTCTTGAATGGGCAGAAAGTGACGACTGCGCTGCATTTGATTTCGGCGGCGAAAGTGTTGATCTGTGCGCGATGGATGCCGAGTTCGACGACTTTGATGCTTATCTCGATTCTGACGAAGATGATGAATTTTTCGATGATGCTGATGACGAAGACTACGATGGCTCGGAATTTGACGACTCTGAAGAATTTACCGATGACGAGGAATACGACGATTCCGAAGACTTCAGCGATGATGATTCACAGGAATTTGAAGATGATAGTAGTGACGATGAATAATTCCACGACCTGTTAGGAGGTCTTTATGCCTGGTTGGATCAAACCAGTTTTTTACACAATCGTGATGTTAGGTGTGGTGCAGTCGGTACTGGCGCAGGGCACCTCTTGGCCGGCCATTGTCGAGACCGCGCTGGCCGCCGCCGATGAATGGTGCGCTCCCACCGGGCGCAATCAGGCCTGTTATGGCAATTTCGCGCTGGATGCCGAGCCGCAGTCGACGGTGACGACGTTTGAATTTACGCAGGAAGGCGATATTGTCGATGTGTCCAACTTGCAGACCCTGCGCTCCACGCCGATGGACGAGGAAAGCGGAACGTGGGGTGTGGCGCTGCTGCGTTTGCAGGCCAATCTGCCGGGGACGCTGCCCGGTCAGAATGTGACCTTTCTGCTGTTTGGCGATGCCGAGATGACCAATGCCGTTGAGGAGGGAAGCGAGGAATACACGCCGATGCAGGCCTTTTTCCTGCGCACCGCCATCGGCGATTCGCTGTGTGAGGAAGCCCCGGACAGCGGTCTGCTGGTACAAACCCCCGAAGGCGTGGGCGAAGTCGCGTTTAATATCAACAGCGTCGATGTCAGCATGGGCTCAACCGTCTATTTCCGCGCCGAACCGGAAGGCGAGATGATCGTCAGCACGGTGGAAGGTTCGGCCTTTTTACAGGTGGGCGACGAAACCTTCCCGGTCATTGCCGGGACGGGGGTGCGCGTGCCCATTGGGCGTGATTTGCTTCCCAATGGCAGGCCGCTGGCGCCACGGGCCTACGAGGAAAGCGATGTCAATCCGCTGCCGATGAATCTGCTCCCGCGGCGTATCAGGATTAATGCACCGCTGACCACCGACCAACTGCTTGATCTGCAAACGCGTATCCAGAACAATCAGCCGCTGTGCGGTGACACGGGGCTGCCCAAATGCCCGGAGGAAGAAGGCCGTTTGCGCGATCTGCTGCTGAATGAAGCACCGGATGTGGAATGCCGCACACGACCCGGCGCGGATGAAAGTATCCGTCCAGCCTGTAATGATGCGTCACGACCTGATGATAATGGGAGGCTAGATTTCAGACCCGATGGCACGCCACCATCGAAACCGGACGGTGAGCGTCCGCGCGAAGGTTCAGCGCCAAATTCACCCCCTGCAGACGATGCAACCCCGGAGGCCGCCCCGCCACCTTCGAAACCAGAGGGTGAACCTCGGCCAGGAGGCAACAACTAAATTCATGTATGTTGAAAACGGCGCGGAAATTTCCGCGCCGTTTTATAACTATTAATTTATTTTACTGGTAAGCTGTACAGAAATCTTCTCTATGGCTTTTGCAATCGCTTCAAGATCAGTTTCTCCAATAGTCATAGGACCAATGCTGTTGGTAACATCAATAGTTTGAGTATATGTAAACATTTTATTGGTCAAATCGTTATATGAAACTTGTAGTTCTACAGGTTTTTCACCAAACATTTCTAACCTTAAGCGCCAGTAGTAAAGTTCCATGTAAAATGGAGTTTCTTTATCTATAAAGGGGATTGCTAAAGGAAACCTATCTGAAAAGTTTTCTTTAATTGCCTTTGGCAAAGGATTAAAAGAGATTTGAACATTGAGTGCTGTAGCATCATTTATACATTTGATTGCTAGTTCAACTACATTTGATCTTCGTTCAGATCGTCGCAAAGCGGCAATAAGTTGTGGGGATTGAAAATGCTTGTATGATCGGATTGCTTCAACCAGAAAATGTCCCGCAGGAGCCGAGTGAGCACCTGCGCGAATATAGTATTTTCGATCATACGCCATATGTGGTGCATTTAAGCTCGCCTCAAAACCTATCACCAAAACTCCTTGATCAGGCTTAATTTTTGTGTTTGATAAAGAAGAATCCGAATCGATTATTTTTATCCAATAAGTTCCTTGTGGTTCTGTGGTCTTAATATATTGATCTACCCAGTCACGTCGATGTTGTCTTCCTACTAAATTAGATAAACCCCCATCGATGCTTCCATCGTCGTTAAGTCCAGCAATAAAAACCCCACCTCCTGAATTCCAAAACGCTGAAGCGGCAATTGAGATTTTTTGTCCGAGATCTTTATCTTTAATTTGGCTACTTTTATACTCATGCGTTTCATCTTCTTGAGATAATTCCAGTAAATCAATTTCTGTCCAATTGGCAATGTAGTCAAAATGATAATCATTCATAAACTCACTCCAAAATTATTTGATTTAATAAAATATTACTATATCTCAAATTTGAGGATTTTTGACTCATGCAGTATTTGACGCGAATCCCCGTTTTAGTCTACAGATCGGATCACACTGGAAGCTGTTGTGCATGACAGACGAACAAGCGTTGATCGAACGGGCACAGGCTGACGCTGAAGGCGTGCGGGAACTTTACCGCTGCTATCTTCAGCGCGTCTACGCCTATGTCGCCTATCGCGTCGGGCGGGTACAGGATACCGAGGATATTGTGGCGGAGATTTTCTTGAAAGTGATTAACGGCTTAAGCGGCTTTGAATATCGCGGCCCCGGTGCGTTCAGCGCCTGGTTATTCCGCATTGCCCATAACGAAGTGAACCAGTTCTATCGCCAGCGCCACATCCAGATCACACACATCTCACTGGACGATCTGCCGGAGATTCACGCCGAGTCGCTGGCACCCGATCAGGCGCTGATGCGCAAAGAGCAGTTCGCCCACTTGCGGACACTGATCGCCGCGCTGCCCGACCGCCGCCGCGAGATTATCACGCTGCGCTTTTTTGGCGGTCTGCGCAATCAGGAGATCGCCACTGTGCTGGGGCTGGATGAACGCACCATCGCTTCGCATCTGTGCCGTGCGCTGGATGACTTACGCCGCCAGTATCGCGCGGAAGAGGAGCAGGAAGCATGACCGACAATCACAGCCGGGACAAACAGTTGCTGGAACAGGTTGAGCAGGCGCTGACAGAAGGGCAGGCCAGCGGCGATTCTCTGTTAGATGCACTCGCCGCGACTCAGCCGCAGCCCTCAGCCGATTTTCAGAACACGCTGGAGGAGCGCTTAATGCTGACCGCACACGACCTCAAAAATAACATGCAGGAGGACACCATGATCGAGCCTGAAATGACCCTAACCCCAAAACGGCGCTGGTTAAATCGTCTGCCGCTGACATTGGCCGCAGCCATCGCCATCACTTTTATAGGTGGGACTGCGCTGCTGTTTATGAATAACGGCGGCAATTCCACGCTCGGTTTTGTGGCGCAGGCTGAAACGCAAACACCGACTCTTGTACCATCGCTTGAGCCCGTATTCCTGACGGGTACGAGCATTATTGATGAAGCGACCCGGCGCGCAGGCGATGATATTGACCCGCTGGCAATGACCGCCACAGCCATTTTGGAGCAGATGCCGGTTGATCCTCTCTCGCTGACGGCTACCGCGATTATAGACGAGTCCACCCAGCGCGCGCTGCCACCTGCCGCAATCACCGCCACAGCGCTAATTGGACAGGCGACTCAAACCGCTGATGCCGCATGGACAGCCACCGCGCTGGCGAATACTGCTGAAGTGGAGCCGGTGATAGCAACTGTGACGGCAATTGTCGCGCAGGCGACTGCTTCGGCTGTAGCAGAAGCATCATCACGCGAAGCCGAATCGAATCTTCAGCCGATTCTCATCGCCCGCGATACCATCCGGCGCGGGACACAGATCACTGCGGAGATGCTCACGACGATTTATGCCCCGTCTGATCTTGATTTTCATCTGTTGGAAGCCGAACGCACTGACATGGCTGGCGATGTCGTCAGCGCCTTTGATGGCAGCGAACAAGAGGCTGCCGGACAATACGCGATGGTCGATATTCCGGCATTGAGTCCGCTGCTGGCGAGTGATCTTGTGGCCGAAAATCCCATCGGTACGCTTCCGCGTGGCCTTTCGTATCCTATGGAAATCAAAATCCCAATGAGCCTGGCGGACAGCCTGACTCCCGGCGACCGCGCACGGATCATCTCAGATTTCAGTGGCTTGCTGCATGGCTTCAACGCCGATGAACCCCGGTGGGTGACTGTGGCGGATGAGGTTGAAGTGTTGGAAATTCAGCCGCCAGATGCTGGCCGCACGGTTGTTTCAGTGACGATGGCGTCTAATAATGAGCGTCTGGTGTTGATGGATCTGCTGGACAGGGGCATGCCATTGAGGCTGACCAACGCGGAATATACCATTCCGGTCTTTCGCAGAGACATCATTACGCCAATGCCTCCTACTCCGCTGACCAGTAATGTCCTGTCAGACTATGAAGACTGGCAGATGACCCTTAACGAGAATACCCGAATGGTGGAGGTCTTTATTCCTCTGACACAGGTGCCCAATAACCTGATTATCGGCGATAATGTGGGCATCAGCGCCGAAATGCAGTTCAGCGAAACGAATAATCAGACTCGGATTGAGGTGATGGCACCGGAACCGCAATCTTCCTATCGACTTTACCGGGGAATAGCGCAACCGGAACTGATCCGTGTGGAGACCGATGGGCTGGTCGTGTCGATGAGTGAATTGGAGGCGGTTGAGCTTTCACGAGCGTTGGATGCACGCCTGCCACTGACTTTGACCTCGCCGTGACACCGCGCGATGCCATCCTGCTCAACTGGCTGGTCGAGGCCGAAATTCCGCTGACCTTCCACCCCACGGAGTAAGTCTTATTCGGTGCTAGGAACAGGCTGAAAGATACGGTACACTCAGGTGACAGGGGTAAGAAACCTGTCACTTTTTGTTTCAAGACTCTTAGAGCAACGATGCGGGAATGTTAGACTATACTCCCGCGGAATCTATTACCGAGGAGCAAGTTTCATGGCGCAAGAATATGATGTCATTGTGCTGGGTGCCGGGCCGGGAGGCTACGTCGCGGCCATTCGTGCCAGCCAGCTGGGTTATAAGACAGCCATTGTCGAGAAGAAATACTGGGGCGGTGTCTGCCTCAATGTCGGCTGTATCCCGTCCAAAGCCCTGCTGCGTAATGCCGAACTGGCGCACATCTTCAAAGATCAGGCCAAAGACTTCGGCATTATCACCGAAGGCGAAGTCAAATTTGATTACAGCGTGGCGTTCCAGCGCAGCCGTAAAGTCGCGGATGGCCGGGTGAAGGGTGTTCACTTCCTGATGAAGAAGAACAAAATCACCGAATACGACGGCTGGGCGACCTTTACTGATCCGCACACGATGGAAGTCGAACTGAACGACGGTAAGAAGGAAACGCTGTCCTTCAAAAACTGCATTATTGCGACGGGTGCGACCACCGCGCTGATCCCCGGCACGCAGTTGAGCGAGCGCGTCGTCACTTATGAAGAACAGATCATGGAGGACAACCTCCCCGGCAGCATCATTATCGCCGGAGCCGGTGCGATTGGCGTGGAATTCGCCTATGTGCTGCACAATTACGGCGTGGATGTGACCATCATCGAGTTTCTGGACAGCATCGTGCCGCTGGAAGACGAAGAAGTCAGCAAAGAACTGACCAAACAATACCAGCGCGCAGGCATTAAACTGATGACCAGCACCAAAGTCGAGAAAATTGAAGACACCGGCAAGAATGTCAAAGTGACCGTGACCGGCGCGGATGGCAAACAGCAGACGCTGGAAGCCGACAAGGTTATGCAGGCGATTGGTTTCCGGGCGCGTGTGGATGGTTATGGGCTGGATAAAACCGGCGTGAAGCTGACCGAGCGCAAGGCCATCGACATCAACGAGAAGATGCAGACCAGCGTCCCGCACATTTACGCCATTGGTGACGTGACCATGAAGAAAGCGCTGGCGCATGTGGCTGAGGCGATGGGTGTCATCGCAGCGGAAAATATCGCCGGGGTGGAGACAGTCACGCTGGATTATCGCATGATGCCCGCCGCCACTTACTGCCAGCCGCAGATCGGCAGCTTTGGCTATACCGAGAAGCAGGCTATCGAAGCGGGTTATGACATTAACGTCGCCAAGTTCCCCTTTATGGCGAATGCGAAAGCGCATGGCCTCAACGAGACGGCTGGTTTCGTCAAGCTCATCAGCGACAAGAAATACGGCGAAATTCTCGGTGCGCACATGATCGGCCCTGACGTGACCGAACTGCTGCCGGAGCTGACTCTGGCGCAGAAATGGGAGCTGACACCGTTCGAAATTTCGCGCAACGTCCATGCCCATCCGACCCTGAGCGAAGCCATCAAGGAGGCGGCGCACGGTCTGGAAGGGCATATGATTAATATGTGATTTGTCGCTGGTCGCTAGAGACTGGTGTTTTCGGGGCGTAGTCAACTTACTGCGCCCCTAATCTAACAGGTTACTGCCTAACAATTGCTCATCTGGATATTTTAGCCGCCAGATTTCAGCCATATGTTTTAGAAATTGCTCTTGCTCATCTTCATCGAAAACTGTGCCACTATAATCTTTGATAAGCCAGTAGGAAAAGTTCAGCAGAATCGCGTTGCGATTAAGGGTAAATTCACCGCTAAAGTCCTGCGCACTGTACAGGCTGATCTGATACAATTTCTCAAACATCTCATCAGCATACCAATCGCTAAAAAAATGTTTTAGACCCTGGTAGCCTGCGCCGTAGTAAGCAGCGATTAACTGGATGTTTCCGTTGATCTGTTGATTGAAATGATCCAGTTCTTCAGCCGGTACCCAAAATTCCCGATGATGTTTTGCACCCACCACATGCTCAGGAAATTGGCTGACGTAATCTGAATCAATTTCAAAACGAGTCACGAATCCAGCAAAACCAGAATTTGCATCTTTAGTGTTCCAGTCCCGTGCGATTTGCTCGGCATATTCAAAATTCAAAACCGGATAAAAAATGGGCTGATGTGGCAGCCGTGGCGGAAAAGCTTTTGAGTCCGCTTCAAGGATTAACTGCATTTCTTTAAGGCCAACTGGAAGATATAAACTGGTTGTTTTCTTACTCATTATTTACTCTTTCACCACTCAGCACTTTTCCCTCAGCATTTCGTCTAACAACTCAGCATCAGCACATCGCTAAGCTGCGCGATGTAGTCTCGCGGCGGCATAAATCCCTGCCACACCACTTCATTGGCCGGAGGCGCGTCCGTCGTCAGGCTGATATAGCGCACAGGCAGAAACGGCGTGAGGCGCGGCTGGCAGCCATCTCCGTCCAGCTTGACCTTCACGCGCCCCTCGGCAAATGTGAAACTCAGCGCGCCGGGTTGGATGCTGTCCGGTGCACCGATCTCCGCCATGACATCCCCCAGCAAAAGCGCAGGGCAATCCGATAGGCGAATCTCGGTGACGATGGCCTCACGGTGTTCCAGTAAAACTGCGCAGTGTTCCGCGTCAATGGGAGGATAACTGAGGCGTGTCCGGTTTTGGGTGGAATTCTGCGCGTTGTAACCCAGATTGAGCATGATCTGATTGGCCGGGTCAATGCGGGTGCGTCCGGGATTAATGCCCTGCCAGCAAGGGAGGGTGCAGGGTCGTGCATGACGCAAAACCAAAGGCGGACTCGCTTGCTGACCCACGAGGATGCTGGCCGCAGTCAG
>JBBSQD010000209.1:0-11076 GCA_038258185.1 Aggregatilineales bacterium
ACGCGTCCGGTGTTGGTGCTGCGTGAAATGATCCGTGTGCTGCGTCCCGATGGCCTGCTGCTGGTGAGCAATCGCATTAACACGCGTCTGATGCCCGGTAAAACCTGGAGCAAAGAGCAACTGGCGGCGCTGCTGGCCGAAGCCGGAATCGAAGACGCTGAAGTGGAAGCATGGCAGGAAGATTATCATCGCGTATGGGCGATCAAAGCGGGGAGCAGCCAACCCACTGGCGCGCGTCCGCTGGATGAGATTTTACGCTGTCCGTGCTGTACGGATAGCCTGATGGTGCGGCAAAGCTCCGCATGGGTATGTGAGCAGTGTAATGGTCAGGCGCGGATTGCAACCGACGGTGTGATCGAAATGGCGCCGCTGGTGGAGAAATGCTAATTCCCTAATTCAACTCCCATTCCACGGCTTGGAGGGGGGTCCGCGTTAAGCCGCTGCCAAAACGTAAAAAGTCCAGCCCCGCGCGGAATGTCTCGCCAGTGCGCCAGTAGACCCAGGCGCGATTGTTATAGACGGCAGTGAAACTTGGGTCGAGCGCGATGGCCTGTGTAAAGTCCGCCAGCGCCAGCTCATAAGATCCCATATCGCTGTAAATCACGCCGCGATCATTCAGAACTTCGGTATTCTTCGGGTCGAGTCGATTAGCGGTAATCAGATCGCGCAAGGCCTGGGTATCGCTGCCGGTTTGAGCGTAGACTCGCGCCCGAGCCTGATAGCCTTTAGCAGACAGCGGATTGAGCACGATCAACTGTGATAAATCGTAAATGGCGGATAGTGTCTCCCCTTGTGACGCATAAGCATTCGCGCGATTGAGGTAAGGTGCAGACTCTCTCGGTGCGAGACTAATCGCCTTCGTGTAGTCAGAAACGGCCTGTTGAATTTCACCGAGTGATTCCAGTATCAGGCCGCGATTGTTCAATGCGGCGGCATTGTTGGGGTCAATTCCGAGAGCTGTGTTGAGGTCAATCAGCGCGGCATTAATGTTGCCTGCATGGCGATGGGTGGCGGCACGATTGATATACACCAGCGCGTTATCCGAATTCTGACCGAGCAGCGTCGTGTAATCTTCCAGCGCGGAGTCGTACAGGCCGAGGCGATCATACGTCCAGGCACGGGCGTGACGGCTGTTGCTGCGGGTGGGGTCTAGTTGAAGCGCGCAGGAAAATTCAGCTACCGCATCTCGATTCGCACCCTGTTCGAAATTGACCATGCCGCGCTCATGATAAGCGGCGCTGGACAGCGGATTGTAAGCCAGTGCCTCGGTGTAATCCGCATAGGCCGCTTCCCATTGCTGGAGATCGGCCTCGGCCAGTCCGCGCCAATAGTAGAGTTGGGCGGTAATGGGATACAACGCGGCGGCCTGCTGGTAGGCATTAATCGCTGTTTCGGGCTGGATAGCACCACGCGCTAAGGTCGTCTGGCCGTCGATGAGTGCGGTTGCCAGATTAATGCCGCGCGTCAGTGTAATCTGGGCGCTGTCGGGTTGGGCATTCTGAACCATCTGCTGGCTGATATTCAGCGTATTTTGCAGAATCGCCAGACCGGGCACATCCAGCGATTCGGCGGTGGGAGCATCCGTGAGTCGCCATAATTCATAGAAAAGCTGGCCGGGCTGCGTCGGGCAGGCATCCATTACATGCTGGGCACGGACGTTAAACGTAATCAAAATCAGACTGAAGGTCAGCAGTAAAAATCGTTTCATTATTTTCATAAACCGGCTCATTTATTCTCTGCTTTGGTTATAACCGCGAAGCAGGCTAAAGACAAATTCATTCACATTTGTAAAGATCATGAAACGGTCTTATGACGGCATTCTCAGGCCACGAACTTCCTGTATAATGCCTCTGTTACCGCAACCATCACGAACAGAGGAAAAGGATGTCCCACGTTTTCATCAGCTATAGCAGACGAGACAGCGCTTACGCCCGTAAGCTGGCAGATCATTTGCTGTCGCTGGGTTTTGATGTGTGGATTGATGATCGCATTGATTATGGCGACGACTGGTGGCGCGCCATCAACCGAGCCATTAAGGCCTGCGAGGTCGTGGTCGTCGTCATGACTCCCGATTCGGATCAATCGCGTTGGGTGCAGCGTGAAATCACGCTGGCCGACGAACTGGCAATTCCGACTTATCCGTTGTTATTGGCTGGTGATTTACTGCACAGTGAACACTGGACAATTTTTGTGCGGACGCAGTGCGTCGATGTGCGCCACGGTGAACTGCCGGATGTGGAATTTTTCGAGCGGTTGGGGCGCAAAGTTGCCCGCCGTGCCTCACGTGGTATTGAGGTGACGGATCGCCCCCGCGAGGAAAATCTGCCGGAAGTCGCTTCCGTGCTGCCTGCACCGTTTGATTGGTGCGAGATCAGCAGCGGCCCGGTCACATTGCGCGATGCGACCGATTACGGTGGCACGAGCGGCGAACGCACATTTGTCGATGCGTTTTATATGGCGCGGTTCCCGGTTACCAATGCGCAGTATCAGATTTTTGCTGAAGCGCTGGATGGTTATCGCAACGTGGGCTGGTGGGATTTTTCCGACGAGGCCATCGCATGGCGTGAAGCGCATCCACACCCGGACTTTACCGGTTTCCCCGGTGGCGATATGCCCCGGACACGCGTCACATGGTATGAAAGCATGGCCTTCTGTAACTGGCTGACGGCTCGGCTACGGGCATCTGCCGCGCGACCCTTACCTGACGATATGATCGTTACGTTACCGAGTGAGCAGCAGTGGCAGCGGGCGGCAGTGGGGGACTTGCTCTATTTTTATCCGTGGGGCATGAGCTTTGACCGTATGCTGTGCAACACAGCCGAAAGCAAAAATGACCAGACGACTCCGGTCAGCCGTTATCTGGGGAGCGCCAGCCCGTTTGACGTGATTGATCTGGTAGGCAACGTCTGGGAATGGGGCCGCAATGATTGGTCAACTGGCAGCGATAATCTGCATACTGGCCGCGAACGGTCGGTACGGGGCGGGTCATGGCTGGACAGCGCCGAAGAAGCGCAGGTGCTTAACCGGGATGGTTATCTGGCGAATCACAGCCTGAATAACCTTGGCTTTCGGGTGGTTCTGATGACAAGTATCACGAATGAGTAAGCATTCGGGGCGCTAAATCACGCGCCTCGATTCAAATTTTCCTGATTATGCAAGAATTTGAATAGAAAGTTATAAATGAAGGCATAGAAACATTTTTAAAAACGGACTATAGTCCGTTTTTGGTGTATAATGTGTGTATAGTTTCAATTGAGAGAGTTTCCAGAAAGGTACGGTGGTCAGGTTATGAGCATTCTCGGTATCCATCACATCACGCTGGTGAGTTCCAATGCACAGCGTACGACCGATTTTTATACGAAGGTGCTGGGGCTTCGTCTGGTGAAGCAGACGGTTAATTTTGACGATCCCGGCAGTTATCACCTGTATTTTGGCGACGAGACCGGCAGCCCCGGTTCGGCGATTACGTTTTTCGAATGGCCGACTGCGCCCAAGGGTCTGCGCGGAATCGGTGGCACACATCATGTGGCGCTAACCGTGGCGGATCGCGATGGTCTGCTGAAGTGGAAGCGTCGCCTGACTGATCTCGGTCTGCAGGTCAATGGCCCGCTTGACCGTCATTATTTCCAGTCCATCTATTTTACCGATCCCGATGGCGTGATTCTGGAGATTGCCACGGCTGGGCCGGGCTGGACGATTGATGAAGATGCGGACAGCATCGGCACGGCTTTCCTGTCGCCGCCAGAAGAGATGATGGTCGCAAATCGCGATGAAGCGCGGATAGAAGCGGAAACCTGGCCGGAGCCGGTTCCCGTCATCACGGCAGATATGGCTCTGTCGCGCGGGATGCACCACATCACCGCCATTGGCGCGAATATCGACCGGACGAATCGCTTTTACAGTGACGTGCTGGGTATGCGCCGCCTGAAGATGACGTCGAACTTTGATGATCCAAGCTCTGCACACTGGTATTGGGGCGTGGGGGATGGCAAGCCGGGGACGATTATCACATACTTCGAGCGCAAGCCCAGCCAGACACGCCGGGCGCAAATTGGCATCGGCCTGACACATCACTTCGCGCTGGCTGTAGAGGACGAAGAGTCGCAACTGGAGTGGCGCGAAAAGCTGGTTCGAGCTGGTTTATCGGTTTCGCCAGTACGGGATCGCATCTATTTTAAGAGCATCTACATGCAGGACCCGGATGGTCATATTGTCGAACTGGCGACCAATGGGCCGGGTTTTGCGGTTGATGAAGATGTGGCGCAACTGGGCACAAAACTGATGCTCCCGTCGTGGATTGAGAACAGCCGCAGCGAGATCGAATCCGTGCTGACTCCGCTGGAAGTCGATCCGTGGCATCAACCGGAGGTCGCCCGATGAGCCAACTCCATCAGGGACAGAGCATATTAGCAGCTGGTAAGCCGTTAGAAGAAGCAAAGGCAGCGATGATTCTGCTGCATGGGCGCGGCAGTGACGCGACGGATATTCTCAGCCTCGCAGGGGAATTCGAGCAACCGGACTTTGCCTATATCGCGCCGAATGCGGCAGGGAACGCCTGGTATCCGAATCGGTTTATCGCACCGCTGGAAAGTAATGAACCGTGGCTAACCTCCGCCTTGCAGGTCATTTCGGATTTGCTGGCACATGTGCAGCAGGCGGGGATCGCTTCCGAAAAAACAATGGTGCTCGGTTTTTCGCAGGGTGCCTGCCTGGCGCTGGAATATGCCGCACGGAATCCGCAGCGTTACGGCGCTGTGGCCGGACTCAGCGGTGGGTTGATCGGCCCGCTGGGGATGAAATTTGCCTATCCCGGCTCGCTGGCCGCCACGCCGATTTTGCTGGGATGCAGCGATGTCGATTTCCATATTCCGGTCGATCGTGTACGGGAATCCGCCGCGGTGTTCCGTGACCTGGGCGCCACGGTCGATGAGCGGATTTATCCCGGCATGGGGCATACGGTCAACGCCGATGAGATCGAAGCCGTGCGGGAAATGATGAGTCAGTTGTAGTATGCGTGGCTGTGGGTTAAAAATCCACAGCTAGGCAAAGCCTGTAAACGGCTGAAGCCGTTGATGCCTAACCCGTTCACGGGTTTTAATTTTTAGCTCAGCCAACGGTTTTGAACCGTTGGCAATAAACGGCAATAGCAAAAGATTGGATGCCTTCGACATTGCAGCGAAACCGAAAGCGTGGACAATAGAGCGCATGCGCGTAAATGCCGGATGTTGAAGTATCCGGCGATTATTCTGATGAGGGTGTTTTTATGCAAACGGATTTGCGTGGGCGTGACATGATCACGACCCAGGAATGGACCAAAGACGAAATTGAAACCGTGCTGGATGTAGCATGGGATTTGAAGCGCAAGCGTGCCCTGGGCGAACCCCATGCACATCTGCGGGATAAGGTGCTGGCGATGCTGTTTTTCTTCACCAGCACGCGCACCCGTACCAGCTTTGAGGCGGGGATGGCCCAGTTGGGCGGTCATGCGCAGTTTATCGACAGCGAAACGACGCAGATCAGCCACGGTGATACCGCCAAGGAAATCGGCGAGATTGTCGGACGCTATACGGATGGCATTGCTATCCGTCAGTGCGATTGGGATTTCGGCAACAAATACATCCGCGAAGTGGCTGCTGCCAGCCGTGTACCGGTGCTGAATATGCAGTGTGATGTCTACCATCCCTTCCAGATTCTGGCCGACATGATGACCATTATGGAGAAATTCGGGCGCGATCTGCGCGGCAAGACGATCAATGTGAGCTGGGCGTATGCCGCCAGCTATCAGAAGCCGATCTCAGTGCCGCAGAGTCTGATTCTGTTGATGACCCGCTTTGGCATGAACGTCCGTTTGACACACCCGGAAGAATATAAGCTCATGCCGGATATTGTCGAGCAGGCCAAAGAGAATACCCGTAAAAGTGGCGGTTCTTTTGAAATGATGGATGAATTTGACGCGGGTTTCAAAGGCGCGGACATCGTCTACCCCAAAAGCTGGGGCGCACTGCTGACCACCACCGATAATGCTGAATCGGCACGGATTGGCAAGCAGTATACCGACTGGATTACTGACTCGCAGCGCATGTCGCTGGCGAGTAAGGACGCAGTGTATATGCACTGTCTCCCGGCTGATCGCAACGTCGAAGTCACTAACGAAGTGCTGGACGGGCCACAGAGTATTGTCTACGATGAGGCCGAAAATCGCTTGCATGTCCAGAAGGCGGTTATGGCGCTGACCATGCGCTAATAAAATTTACGCTGATTTTGAGAAGCCGTTAGCTTATGCTGACGGCTTTTGATTCCATAAAGTGAGATAGCATGTTCATGGTATTTTGTGTTATCAATGACTCAATCTCTGAATGCGTAAGGAGTTCATGATGACATCAATCCAGACACTCTTTGATCAAAATCAGGCAGGGTTTACGGTATATTCGCCGGATTGCACACAGAGTCGGCTGTGGGGTCATGTCGATCATTTGATCAGCGCTGCAACGGATTTTCGTCCTATCTATCGGCAATGGATATATCATGATTACAATTCCATCATGCGCTTCTATACGCCGGACGGAGAAGATATCCCGCCTAGCGAAGACCCGGCTGAAGCCGCGCGACGCTATGAGAATATTCCAGTTGAGAACTTACAATATGGACATTTTGTCGTCAGATTATTTTTATCCGGCCCATCATTATTAACCATCTGGCAGGGTGAAAATGCTGTAGAGACGCTGCTCAAAGTTAAAGGCGCAACGCATCCAGTAAATGCCGCGCCTGATACCATTCGCGGTGGCTTATGGTGCGATAATGCGGTGTGCAATCTTTCTCATACCAGCGATGACATAGATGAAGCCATGCGAGAATTAGGCGCTGTGGGCTTATCGCCGATTCTGTCAGAAACGCCGCGAACATTGGATTTGCTTCCGCAGCAGTTTATCGACAAGCATTACATTTCCCATTCGGGGATCGTGGTATTGTATGATGTCATAATGCGACACTTATTTACTATAAACAATCATCCGCAAAGCCCACCTGATATAACCCAACTTGCCCAAGCGCGTTTGTTGAATAATCACTTCGTAGACGCTTTATCCGAGGTAGTGGATAGCCATCCCAATTCTTTAATTGCTGACCTGATTCAAAGCTATCTTGCCGGTGATCTGGTAGAGGTGACGAATCTGCTGGCGCGAATGCCAGCAACGCAGTGGGAGCGATTTGCTATTCAATGCAGCACCATCAATCGGGATAAATGGCAGCCATTTTGAAGCAAAAGACGCTTCTGCTGCGTCGATGCTGGCTTTATTATGTGCGTCGAGGGCAAATATGATATTGTTCCCTTACTGTCGGTTGCACGGAATTAAAGGATGATTTATGCCCAATCAATTACGTTTTCCCGAGCCTTTCCAACACGATCACCACGAAGTAAAAGATGTGAGTGAGATTTTCCTGGCTCATGAGACTTTTGGTCAGCGGGCAGCAGACTGGGTAGCTAAATTTGTCGGCTCGTGGCGTTTCATTATCGGTCAGATTATTATTCTGACTTTGTGGATTATCCTCAATATTGTCGCCTGGAGCTTTCATTGGGATCCATACCCGTTTATCCTGATGAATCTGGTGTTGTCGACCCAGGCTGCCTTTACCGCGCCGATCATTATGATGAGCCAGGGACGACAGGCAGACCGTGATCGTATCGAAGCGCACAATGATTATCTGATTAACCAGAAATCCGAAGAAGAAATCCGCGCTATACTGGATCATCTGGTGGCGCAGGATCGCGCACTGGAAGTGATCCATCAAATGATTATTGATATGCGACAGGAGAAGAACGAATCATGATTTTAGAATCAGCCATTTTGCCAGTGATCAGTGGACAGGAAGCCGAATTTGAGGCGGCTTTTAAGCAGGCTTCAGCGATTATTCGGGGTGCAAAGGGCTATATCAGCCATGAGCTGCACCACTGCATCGAGTCTCCCGGCAAGTATCTGCTGCTAGTGCGTTGGGAAACACTGGAAGATCACACGGTTGGCTTTCGTGAGTCGGAGCAGTATCAGGAATGGAAACGCCTGCTGCATCACTATTACAGCCCGTTTCCCATTGTGGAGCATTATCGACAGGTTGATTTGAACGCTTGATTGAAAGGTTGCGCATGATGATAAATCAGCAACTTGATTTGCCGTTTGAGGCGATTGAGGCGTTTTGTGAGAAACATCCGATTCACAAGCTCTCGTTGTTCGGCTCGGTTTTGCGCGACGATTTCAGTCCCACAAGTGATGTCGATGTGCTGGTTGAGTTCGAGCCGGGGGCGAAAATCACATACTTTGATCTGGCAGAGATGCAGTTTGAACTCGAAGATATCCTTGGGCGTGAAGTCGATTTGCTTACTCTACCGGCCATTAGTAAGTACTTCAGGCAAAAAGTTTTGAACGAAGCGATGATCCTTTATGAACGAAAATGATTCGCTGCGTCTGAGGCATATGTTTGATTATGGACGAGAAGTTGTTCTATTCACAAAAGATCAAACACGTGATTCAATTGAAGACAATGTTATTCTGACACGTGCTATCTGTTATTCGACAGGTATTATTGGCGAAGCTGCTTCTAAAATCAGTAACAAAACTCGTGAAGACTTTCCTCATATCCCTTGGCGCGCAGTTATCAGCATGAGGAATTTTCTTTTTCACGCATATTTCGACGTCGATTATGACATTTTATGGTTAACAGCCACCGAAGCGGTGCCGGATTTGCTGAGTGAGTTAGAGAAAATTCTTGAGAATAATTCAGAAGAGTAACGATAAACAATACCTGAAAGCGATGTCATAAATATTTTAGCTCCCCGTACGGTGTGATAGGTTAGCATCAAACTGTACGGATGATTTTAATCCTCACATAAAAGGTTTATTTAATATGGTCGATAAACTGGCAGTCGTAGCGATTGGCGGTAATTCCCTGATTCAGGACCCTAAGCAGCCAGACGTGGCGCATCAATGGGAGGCGGTGCGCGAAACCTGCACCCACATCGCGCAGATGATCGCGGAAGGCTGGAGCGTGGTCGTCACGCACGGCAACGGCCCGCAGGTCGGTTATATCCTGCGCCGCGCAGAAGTCGCGGCCAAACATGAATCAGTCCATGAGGTGCCGCTTGATCTGATTGTGGCGGATACGCAGGGCAGCATCGGCTACATGCTGCAACAGGCGCTGGATAACTCCCTGCGGCGGCTGGGTATCAACCGGACGATTCTCACGGTGGTGACTCAGGTACTGGTGGATGCGAAGGACCCGGCCTTCGAGAATCCCACTAAGCCGATTGGTAGCTTCATGACCGAAGAAGAAGCACGGCAGTATGAAGCCGATGGCTGGCAGGTGATGGAAGATGCCGGACGCGGCTGGCGGCGGGTGGTGGCCTCACCGAAGCCGCTGGCGATTCAGGAAATTAACGCGATTAAGGCGCTCATGATGAGCAATTATCTTGTCATCGCGGGGGGTGGCGGGGGCATCCCGGTAGTGCGTACCGAGCAGGGCAGTCTGCGTGGGGCGTATGCGGTGATTGATAAGGATCGGGCCAGCAGCCTGCTGGCGCAGATTTTACGTGCTGACCTGTTTGTGATTTCGACTGGTGTGGAGAAAGTCTCGCTGAATTTCAACAAGCCGGATCAGATTGATCTGGATGAATTGACAATTGAGCAGGCTCAGCGCTACATGGAGGCAGGACATTTCGGTAAGGGGAGTATGCTGCCGAAGATCGAGGCGGTCGTGGATTTTGTGCGCATGGGTGGCCCGCAGGCGGTCATCACCGATCCGCCGAATCTGGTACGGGCGCTGCGTGGCGAAACCGGTACACGTATTATTCCTGGGTAAGATAATTTGAACCGCCAAGAGGCCAAGATAGGGAGTTTTATGAGTTATAAAGAACCCTCTACGGAGATTGATCAGTTAGCGCATTCGATTATCGGTGCAGCAATTGAAGTCCATCGCAATCTTGGCCCGGGGTTTCTGGAATCACTCTATGAAGAATCATTATGTATCGAACTGCGGCTAAGAGGTATCGTGTTCGAACGGCAAAAAGTCATCTCTGTGGCTTATAAAGGCTATACAGTGGGTGAAAGCAGGCTGGATTTGCTGGTGAACCAATGTTTAATTGTCGAATTAAAAGCTGTTGAAACCATCCTGCCTGTTCATATGGCACAAGTGATGTCTTATCTTAAAGCAACGGGGTGCCATTTGGGTTTATTGATTAATTTTAATGTGCCAATATTGAAGCAAGGAATCAAACGTATTGTTCTATCTCGATAATCTCTTTAACTTGGCATCTTGGCGGTAAAAAACATCCATGGCTGACATAAAAGAACTGAAATGTGTGATCTGTGGGCGGACATATGCCCCTGATGAAGTGCTGTACACCTGTCTGGATTGTGGCGAGGTGGGCACTTTGGATGTGCTGTACGATTATGAGGGGCTGCGGGCGCAACTTGACTGCGATGCTTTACGTAACAATCATGAAGCAACAATCTGGCGCTACAGCGATCTGCTGCCGATTGCATCTGATACGGAACGTCCGCTGCTGCCCGTGGGCTGGACTCCGCTGCTGGACTCGCACCGGTTAGCGCAACGTTTGGGCGTGCGGCAGGCATGGGTTAAGGATGATGGCAAAAATCCGACTGGTTCGCTGAAAGACCGTGCCAGCCTGATTGTGGTGTCGCGGGCATTGGAACAGGGTTTCCCGGTCGTGACCACCGCCAGTACGGGCAATGCTGCGGCGGCGTTGGCGGGAGTCGGTGCGTCTGTGCAGCAGAGCGCTTTGCAGACGATCATCTTTGTACCGGCAACCGCACCCGAAGCCAAGATCGCGCAGTTGCTGGTGTATGGCGCGACGGTGCTGCTGATCGAAGATACTTATGATGTGGCGTTTGATTTGTGCATGCAAACCGCGCTGGCGGAAAACTGGTATTGCCGCAACACGGGTATCAATCCGTTTACGACGGAAGGCAAGAAAACCGTCGCATATGAGATCGCCGAGCAGATGAACTGGCAGGTGCCGGATGTGGTCGTCGTGAGTGTGGGCGATGGCAGTATTATCGGCGGGGTGCA
>JBBSQD010000210.1:0-11068 GCA_038258185.1 Aggregatilineales bacterium
GTTGTGATATGCTGCTGTACAAACCATTACCGCGACCGAGTGACTTCAAACAAATGATGAATAAGCTCATCGACCAGAAGTTCGCCAGAAATTAACGGGAGTTTATCCGTTATGGGTGGTGTTATTGAGAATTGTCTGGAAAACGTATGTAGATTCTACTAATACGTTTGGCATTATTTATCTCCTTCAGGGTAGAATTGAAGTACAATCAACTCAATTAACTTACCTGGAGGATTAACTTTGTTTCACCTGCATCGTGTTTTAACATCCCTTACCTCACTTCTATTCCTCAAATAGTTTGAGTGATGCAGGCAATGACTAAGCTTCGATCAAAACAGAGGCGATGGTACGCATGTATCCTCGCAATCTGTTTTGTGCTTTTTATGGTCTGGCAGGATCAGATTACCCTGGCAGCCTCATTCGTGGTCGATTCGCTGAGTGATGGGGCAGGGGACTGTAGCATAGCGGGTAACTGTACGCTGCGCCGTGCCATTCTTGATGCGAATAACACCCCGGAAAATGATGATATTACATTTAGTGTCATCGGGACGATTGAGCTTCAGTCCGCGCTGCCGACTTTAACTGATGATGAAATTGTGATCAATGGCGGCGGCGACATTGTTCTGGACGGTGCTGCTTCCGGCGCGAATATCGCATATGGTTTGCGGATAGAGTCGGATACCAATACCATACTCGGCTTATCCATTAACGGCTTCAACGGTGGCATTTTAATTGATGATGCCGCAGATAACATTATTGGCGGTGGTTCCCCAACTGAGCGCAATGTGATTGGCGGTAATGACGGAAATGGGATCGTTATTCGCGGTAGTGACGCGATTGGAAATGTCGTCGCTGGTAATTATATCGGCACAGAAGCGTTAGGTTCTGCGGCTGACGCGAATCAGCAGTCCGGCATTTTGCTGACCAACGGCGCAAATGGTAATACGATTGGAGGGGCATCTGCCGCTGCGAGAAATGTCATTTCTGGTAACAGACGCGACGGCATTGAAATCAACAACAGTGACAATAACATCATCCGGAATAATTATATTGGCCTCAATGCCAGCGGTAATATCGGACTTGCGAATCGGCGCAACGGTATTCGCATAGCCAATGGCAGCACTGGTAATCAGATCGGTAGCGGCGGTCGTAATTTTATCAGTGGGAATGGCAACCACGGGGTAGTTCTGACCAATAGCTCCACTGGAAATACGCTGAGTGGCAATACAATCGGCATGACACCGGGCATTAGTTTGCCGCTTGGGAACAGCGGAAATGGTGTGCTGGTTAATTCCTCGTCTAATGCAAACCCTATTCTGAATAACATTATTGCATTTAACACGGGCGATGGAATTTCCATTAACAATAGCCGACAGATATCGATCCAGAATAATCGGATTTATTCCAATCAACGCTTAGGAATCGACCTGGCGCCTGACGGGGTCAATCCAAACGATACCAGCGATGGTGATGGTGGCGCGAATAATCGGCAGAATTATCCGGTTATTCAAGCTGCGGCGAATAATGGCGGCGGGGTTGAGGTGCGTTTATGGATGAATGGCACCCCCAGCACAGACTTTACAATAGAATTATTTACCAATCCCCCGGGTACATGTGATCCTTCGGATTACGGTGAAGGCGAAAATCTCACCGGGGTTACAAGCATGATTGTAACCAGCCCAAGTGGGAATCGCTTTTTCACAATTATTCTACCCGCACTTCCCGTGGGCACATTGATTACAGCTACTGCGACGGATACTAACGGCAATACGTCAGAATTTTCCAAATGCGAGCCTGTTGTGGATGCTGCGCCTGTCGCAGCGTTCTCTACAAATCGGACATCGGGAACGGCCCCATTGACCGTGATTTTTACCGACCAGTCGACTGGGCTGATTGATCTCTATGAATGGGATTTTGGCGATGGCAGCCCGATTAGTAATGCTGTAGATCCGACACACATTTACACCCAACCCGGTACTTATACGGTGACACTGACGGTCACGGGGCCTTTTGGTACCGACAGCGTGACAGCCGACATTGTCGTGCAGCAGCCCATTGCTACGGTAACACCGCCACCCGGCCCTGTGGCGAGCGCCACCCCATCAATTACCCCTACACCGACCAATACGCCGCTGGTTACCGCGACGTCTACAGCAACCGTTACGACCACTTTTACACCTACGAATCTCCCCACCAACACGGCTACCGTAACCAGCAGCCCGACACAAACCACGATTCCAAGTGCGACGCCGAGCCGGACAGCAACGGCAACTCACACGGCTACGGTTCCGCCGACTTTAACACGCACTCCGACTGCGACAGTGACCGCAAGTTCTACGGCGACTTTTGTACCCACCGTGACCGCCTCCGCTACAGTCACGGCTACACTGCCGCCCCTTTTGGAGATCACGAAGGAAAGTGATGACGACACGGTTAATATCCGGGTTGAGAATAATGGTGGTGGGGCAAACAATGTGATCGTGGCGGAATATCTGCGACCCGGTGTGCGCTATATTTCACAACGCGCAGGTAGTACTCTGTGTGTTGAAAATAGCGGTGTGGTAATCTGCCAGCTAGGCAATCTCTCCGGCGGCAGTGGAGCAAGTGTCGGTTTCGTGGTGGACCCTAATGGTAATGACCCCGCTTCTGGCCGGACGATCGTCACGGCTGACGGGTTTGCAGGTGCCATCGTCGACGAGCCATATCTGCTGAAAATTGGTGAACCCGCGATTGCCGAACCGGGCGCTAATGTCACCTATACGATTCGCATCCTTAACCCGACGGATCGGATTGCACTGCAAATCAATGTTCAGGATGTAATGCCTCCTGAAATCCAGATCCTTAGTGCCAGCAGTACCTCAGGCCAGGTGATGATTTCAGGGCAGCAGGTGTCGTTCACTCAGGCACGTTTAGCCCCCAACGAACGCATCACTATTACACTGCAAACTCGTGTCCGTACCGATGCAAACGCACGTCAGATTGTGAATGAAGCCTGTCTGACCAGCAGCGCCAACCGAACGCCAAGTTGTGGTCAGATGCGCTTTTTGAGCATCAGCGAACTGCCGAATACCGGCGAAACACCTGCGTGGCAGCGCTGGCTTATCCTGGCATTGATTATCCCACTCGTCGCTGTGATTTTAAAGTTTGTACTGCGCAGTCGCTTATCCACCTGATGCGCTTTGCAGTTGCAGGCGAAACGATACATTTAAGGTGCAGATTCTGTCCGCTAAATCCAGCACTTTCTCGCCTTCAATTCGATCTACTGCAATGACCTGTAATGTATCCTGATGAAGATTGCCATTGACGTCGGCATAAGAAGCGGTGTAAATGCCGGGAGTCTGGAGATTGTATTGCCTGCCACCCCAGTTCAGCCTTTCATTTCCCAGCGTGAGTGCGCCGGGTGTGCCGATACTCTCGAAGGGCACAACTGTTTCATCAGGGCAGGTAAGCGATTCCTCACCCCACTCGAACAACCAATCACCGGATAGCGGCATTCCCTGATCCAGTGATCTCGGTGGGCTGATAGTGACTGGATCATCAAGCAGGCTAATCGGCAGCGACTGGACAACATCTGGTGTATAGGGTTGAGGGTCTGATGGCACATTACTGGCTCGTGAATCGGCATCCAGCGGAACACTGATCTGCATCCCCTCGACGACCGTGCGCGTATCATTCTGTGATTCAACCTGCGCCTGACCTTCCAGCATATTGATGACCAGATTGCCATTGGCCTGACCCTGAAGATAAGCGGTTCCATCCATCTGAATGACCACCTCATCCATCCAGATATTGACCGAGGCAACCCCTTCTGGGGTTTGAATGAGCACCCCGCTATTGGGCGCTTCGGGGCAGGGCGCATCCTGCATGCCACTTTGGAAATAGAAGGCCTGCATCGGGCCATATTGAGCGATGCTGTCGGGCGGGGTGGTGATGGCATTTTCAGCGGAGATCTGATTGAGCGAGGTAAGATCGCCGTTTAACTCGACCAGTTCAGAAAAAATCCAACCGTTACTTTCGCTGGTGGCGGTTCGGACACGCAGCCAGGCATCTCCCTCCAGACGACCATTTACCGTGATCTGCTCACCGCGGACAAGCGACCCCAGAATAGCCGATTCACTATTCGGCTGGCTGCGAATATTCAGGTTATCAACGGCAGTGGCGGTCAGGAATTGATTGGCATCTTCCAGAACCGCATCGCCAAACAGCAGAATTTGCACATCCTGATCGTCACTGGTGATATCGGTGGCGGCTAAAGTCGCCTCGATCTGCATCATGACGACACCCCATTGACCGGTTTCCGTGTCCATCGCGCTCAGGCGCAGACTTTGTACCTGAACCACATCGACAATATCACCCGGTTCGGCAAATTCAAATGGGGATAATCCCTGACGTGAACGCGCATCCAGCACGATGTGACCATAGCACACCTGGTTCGAATCGGTGGTTTCGCAGCGCAGGCTGGTCAATGAAATTGCGGTCTGAACCACTGCCGGACAGTCGGTAGCTTCCATAGGGGTTTCAGTTGCTTCCTGAGCTGCAAAAGGCTGGATCGATGAAAACAGCAGAACTAAAACGATGATGATCGCGGAAGTGTGTTTTATCATGGCATATTTTCCAATCCACTTTGTGCAGGTGAGCAGGTTGTTTCCGGGAGAGAATCCTGGAAGTAAAGTCTGATTTCGGTGGCGGATAAATCGCGGTTGGCAATATGGCAGGCACGGCTAATCCAGTCCTCCAGACCCACCTGCCAGAGCATGACCTGTCCATTCCGACTACCGGAGACGAGGTGCGTGCCGTCTGGACTAAAACTAATCGTATTGACCCAATCCTGATTGCCCGTTAAGGGTTGGTCGATCATCCGCCCAAGCTGAACATCCCACAAAATAACGGAGCGATCCCCACTGGCTGAGGCCAGAGTTTGCCCATCAGGGCTGAATTCAACATCCATGACCCAATTGGAATGTCCGGCCAGTGGCTCACCAAATTGTTCCCCGGTGGTTACATCCCAGAGTCGAATGGTGGTGTCCCGGCTGGCGGTCGCTAGAAGTTTTGCATCCGGGCTAAACGCGAGCTTGAGAATACCATCACTATGACCGGAAATGAGCTCCCCATAAGGCTCGTGGCTTTGCGCATCCCACAATTTAACGGAGTCGCGACTCGCTGTGGCTAATAATCTGCCATCTTTGCTGTAACTGAGGCTTATAATGCGATCGGTAAATGCCTGAATCGGCGGAGAAGCCTCCATTCCGGTTGCTACATCCCAGAAAGTGACAAGGCCATCGTTATCGCCCACCGCAATCACATTTCCGCCTGGGCTGTAACTGAGGCTGAATGCACTATCGGATAGTGTAATTGTGGCGGTTGGCTGACTGGCGTCTAAATCCCATAATACAACCCTTTGATCCAGACTGGCGGTTGCAAGCTGCTGAGAATGGGCTGGGTTAAACATCAGGCTCGTGACTGAAGCCGTGTGGATACCAGACAAAATCTCTGCCTGCTCACCCTGACGCCAAAGATGCACATAAAAGTCACTGTCCAGGCCGCCGGTTGTGGCGATGATATCCCCATCGGGGCTGAAAGCTGAGGACAGAATTTGCTCGTTATGCGTTTCAAGCAGCGTGCCCAGCGCGGGCTCATCATGTAAATCCCATATAGCTGCTTCATTGGTGCCGCCCCCAGTTACTAACTGTTGGCTATCCGCACTGTAGGCGATATCCCAGACAGGTGCTTGCCCAATATTGAGAATGCCATCTATCAACTGGCCGGTGGCTACATCCCAGAATAAGATACGACCATCCGCACCCCCTGATGCCAGCGTCGTGCCATCATCGTTAAATGCGATACTTCGCACCCAATCGGTATGAGCGCGTAAGATTTGTGCGGCACCTTGCTCGATATCCCATAAACGTATCGTATTGTCGGCGCTGCCAGATGCCAGCTTGGTGCCACTCGCATCAAATACGAGGGATAATACCCAGTTGGTATGCCCCTCAAATTGTTGTGAACGGTTAATTTCTGTTGTGTTCATATCCCACAGATTGATACTGCCATCGGCGCTACCTGATGCCAGAAACTTGCCATCAGGTGAGAAGGCCAGCGCATAAACTGTATCCTGATGTCCCTCTAATGGCGCTGTGATGCGTTCATGGGTGGATGTGTCCCACAGGCTGATATGTCTATCGGCACCGCCTGAGGCTAAGAGGCTGCCATCAGGGCTATAGGCCAGTCCCCAGACAGCGCCGCCCTCATTCAGTACTGGTTGCGACTCGCCACTATTCACATCCCAGATCATAATTTGCCCATCTTCACCGCCGGATGCCAGATGCTGGCTATCGGGGCTGAAGTCCAGCACATTGAGCCAGTTGCTATGACCGGTCATAGGGGTGAGCGAGGGTTGTAAAGTGGTCGTATCCCACAGCGTGATTGTATTATCGCGTCCGGCGGCGGCAATATATTTTCCGTCTGGACTATAGGCGACGGTACGAATCACATTTGTGGGGCCGTGTAAAAATGTATTCAGGTGGGGTTGTGTTAAGAGCGTGGTCAATAAGCTGTTGCGGGCTTCGAAAGTCACAGCGGATTTTAAGGCCTGCATACTCAACAGAAGCGACAGGTCATTTTGACTGATATTGGTTAATGCCGAAGCGGCCAACTCGCGTGAACGTGAGATGTGCGCTTCATAAATCGCGGTTGACTCGGCGGCAAGCGCTGCGGTGCGGGCGATGTCGGTTTTGTTGCTTTGATCAAATGCCAGCAGCGCCAGAAAACTGGTTACCACTGAAAATATGATCAACGCTGCGATAGCCATTTGCCGACGACGTACAGCTCGTTGGCGCTGTTGAATGCTTTGGCGGATGTATTCACGTTCATCACTACTCAAAGCAATAGCGCTCGTTTGCTCCAAATTCTCAAACTGTAGCAGGCGATTACCGGTGACGAGATAGCTGGCATCTCGATTGGCGCGAAGCCATTCAATGGTGGCATTGGTGAGATGCCGATGGGTGCGTAAATCATCCCGGTTGGTATTAAGCCATTGCTGGAGTTGTTTCCAGCGCCGGATCAGGGCCTCGTGGGCTACTTCGATGGTGGGTGTTCGCGTTATAGGATCGCGGTCAAAGGCTAAAAGGCGATATTTCGCAAATCGATCAATAATTTCCTGGATAAGTGTCTTTTGGGTGGTGATGGTGAAAAGCTCAGTTTGCAGAGCGCGGCGGCGTGTATCTTCGGTTCCGTCACCCAAAGTTACCAGGCGCAAAAATATCTGCTGGGCAAGAAGTTGTTTTTCTGCTGTGAGGCCGGTGTAAATTTCATCGGCACGGCGGGCTAATGCACCGGAGATGCCATCCATGTCGCGATAAGCTTTGATGGTGAGTTGCTTATCACTACGGCGTTCGTAGAGTTCCGTCAGCGCATATTGGAGCAGGGGGAGTGAGCCGGGCTGCTGTCCCACATCTTCGATAATCAGTTTGGCTAATCCGGGTTCTAACGTCAGGCCAGCGCGCTCTGCAGGCATGGTAATCGTATCCTGAAGCTCCTCAAATGAAAGCGGTAGTACGACCTCACTGCGTGATCGAATGAGGTTGCCAAACCCCGTGTAGAGCAGGGGGCGATCATAAAAATCTGCTCGTAGCGTGATTATAATGCGCAGTCGGCTGTCCGGTGAAATGACTGCCTGATAAAGCGTATTGATAAAATGCTGGCGGGTATCTTCATCAGCCACGAGTGTAAAAATTTCTTCGAACTGATCAATCACGAGGATAAATTCACTGTCGTGTGATGGCAAGACCGCATTGACGGTTTGAACAAGGCCGTTTTCGGATTCATAGAGTGGTTTGAAAAGGGCTGCCTCGCTGCGGGTTGCCACGCGCAGAATGGCGTCCTCCAGCTTTTTGAGCGGATTGGAGCCGGGTGTCATCTCCACTGCATACCATTTATTGGAATTTGGCAGCGCCCCTTTGCGGATAGCCGGGAGAAGCCCCGCTTTTACGGCGCTGGACTTGCCGCTCCCGCTCGGCCCGATGACCGCGAGAAAGCGTTGGTAGGGGCTATCTTCCTTCATGCGTTGAATGAGCGATTGTACTAATTGGTCACGACCGAAAAAATCTGCCGCATCGGCTTCCTGGAAGGCGTGTAAGCCTTTATAGGGGTTAATTTGAAAATCTGACAGATTAATTGATGACAGACTGATAATGAGCGTCGGTGGCTTTTCCACGTTTCTGGGTATGTTGTTCGATTGCGGTAATTCCAGAATGGTTTGGTTAGCGCGATTCTGCACCACCACCTGACGAAATTCCTCCGCCATATTTAAGACGCTGATGTAGCGGGCCTGAGGGTCTTTGGCGGTTGCTTTCCAGATAATCAGGTCAAGCTCGGAGGGTAAGTCCTTTTTATAGTTTCGCAGGCTAGGCAGAGTCGTGTGCATCTGATGCTGCAACAACTTGATAATGTCTTTTTCGGGGAAAGGATGATGCCCTGTTAAGAGCTCAAAGAGGACGATGCCGAGACTGTAAATATCAGTCTGAGGTGTAATGTCCTGGCGTGAGATTTGCTCTGGTGAGATGTATGCAGGTGACCCGTGGATGTTTTCAGGGCTGGATGAGGCTAAATCTATGCCCATGCTCAGATCTTTCGCCAGACCAAAATCTGAAAGATAAGAGTTGCCATCTTCATCCAGCAGGATATTGGCGGGTTTAATGTCCTGGTGCACGATTTTATTGCGATGGGCGATCGTCAGTGCCCCGGCTAGCTGATCCATCAGCTTTACTGCCGCATCGACATCCCATGAACCCTTTTGAATCGAGTCCAACAGACTGCCACCGCGCAACCAGCGCATCACGAGATAGGCGCCATCAGGGTCTCGCCAGTAATCGTACAGCGGTACGATATGAATGTGTTCCAGGCGGGCAATGAGGTGGGCTTCAGCCTCAAAGCTGCGAATGAAATAGGGATCATTTGCAAACAGCGGCAAAATCACTTTGATCACCACTTCACGCTCGACAAGCGGTTGGTAAGCCTTATAGACAGCGCCGAAACCGCCCTTGCCAATTCGCTCGCCTAGTTGATAACCTCGAATTGTCTGGCCGCTGATATCGCTCATACTTTAATCCCTGAGTTTATTGCTATACTGTAAGCCATTATGTAATCATATCAAGCCAGACAGTATATCCCTATTTTAATTGCGAAGAATGTAAAAATTTGTACTAAATTACGTATTAATCAAGAAACCATAACAAAAAATTATTTCAAAGTTAATTTTGTGTGATAGATTTATCGTTAATGCAGTCATTAGTGTTCATTAGCAAATGACTGCATAGTTTGGGATTATTGTATAGGATCACAGGTGCGATGATATTCGCAATTCTCAACCGATACAAAATTTATAGCATATCTCTGGCAGTGTTTATATTCCTGGTTATTATACCCTCACATACTTTTGCGTCGCCTCTCGCAAATAATCTCGATAAACTGAACCTTACCTCTATGTGTTCACCCGAACCCGCTTCGTATCGGGTCTGGCGTGTGCGAAACCCCAATCCCGTTGATGTTGAATTCACATGGGATGTTTATGGGACTGATCAAAACGGTGCTGGGTTAGCAACTGCATCAGCCGATGTGTTTTTCAATACGGTTACTGTAGAAGGTGCAAATACGACTCGTCTTTTTGTGAATGGTCATGAGCAGGCAGTCAAAGCCAGCCAACCGGATTCGTGCTCACCTGATACTGCTACACCCGTTCCCAGCGAGACGCCTTTACCCACCGCGACTCTGACGGAAACACCTTTCCCGACTGCAACGCTGACCGCGACAGCGGCGCCAGTTGAACCAGCAACAGCCACTACCGCACCCACCGTTTTGCCGGAATACCAACCCTTATCCGTGTGTTGGGTGCAGCATTGGAACGGGCAGGGGAGTACCGAGTGGAGAATTACTAATCCGAACCCGGTGCCAGTGATCAGTGCTCCTGACACCAAAGTATTATATGCGTGGTTTGTATTTGACCAGCCCAATGCGCAAGGGAATTTATTGCAGGAAAATTGGGATTGGGATAATGCGAATCCGAATCCGCTCAACACGGCTTACGCCCAAAGCATCTGGCTGAAATGGTATCTGCTGATTAACGGCGTGAAAACCGATATTCTTGGCTACATGATTATCAATGCGGATGAAAGTGGACGTTGTGATGGGGTCGTGCTTCCTACTCCAACGGTGACACTGACCAAAACGCCAGTCCCTGAGGTTGCCACCGCAACAGCAACACCTCCTATCGCACCGACCGTTTCGCCGGAATATCAACCCTTGTCTGTGTGTTGGGTGCGGCATTTGGACGGGCAACATACCGAGTGGCGAATTATTAACCCAAATCCGTTCCCGCTGTCATATAATCCCTATGTCGCGGTGTGGTATGCGTGGTTTGTGTTTGACCAGCCCAATGCGCAAGGGAATGTACTGGAGGGGTATTGGGACTGGGAAAATCCCGATCCGAACCCGTTAATTACGCCATACTCGCAGAGTATCTGGCTGAAGTGGTACCTGTTAATTGGTGAGTACAGAACCGAAATACTGGGCTATGTCATCGTCAATGCAGATGAGAGCGGACGCTGTGATGATGTAGTCACGCCCAGCCTGACACCAACCGTGGTCCCAACGGCTACCCAAACAGCGACATCAGTACCCGTTGCGACGAACACCCCAACAGCCACACTCACACCAGTCGTGTTTGAAACCAATACTGCTGTACCCACTCAGACACCAACCGCATCTGCCACGCCATTTTTTGTGACGAACACACCTGCTGCGACATTCACACCAACGGCATCAGCGACTCTGACTCATACACCCACTGCGACCAGTAGTGCCACATCAACCCTGACAGCCACTTCTACTGCAAGCTATACACCGACATTCACACCAACCCTGACGGCTACGCATACATCAACGCCGACGGCGACCTATACGGTAACGTCCACATCAACTGTGATGCCAAGTTTGACGTATACATCCACCGCGACCAATACGGCTACGCTTACACCCACTACCACCCAAACGCTGACAAACACGCCGACGTCAA
>JBBSQD010000211.1:0-11048 GCA_038258185.1 Aggregatilineales bacterium
AACATGCCGCTGCCAGCCATTAAGGCACTGGCCCACGATTGCGAAATATCCCCGCCACCAGTCGCGCCAGTATCCCCGCCGGGTACTTCCGGGATAAAAACGGGGTCGAAACCAAAGCCACCATCGGGTGGAATCTCGAAGTCTGGGGCAGAGCTGCCGATTTCTATCCCCGCGCTTGAGCCCGAAGACGCTTTTTGTTGCTGGACGGCGCTAAAACCGACAAGAAGCAATATCAGGATGGCTGTCCAAAGCCAGGTTCGCTCGCTATTGAGAGCGGGCAATGACCTGAAAAAGGCACCCGGTTGCATCACCAGCATACTTAACTGCCCAACTAATGCGCGGGGGCGATTGGGTTGGCTGAGATAGGCGCGACGTTGAGATACGGTTTGTAAGTCGTTGGTTGGTGCAGGGATGCTTGCCATTGCTTTATCCTTCTATAGGCCTGATTTTCTTGTCTGAATACGGGAATAAGCAGGACTGTACCAGATCATCCGTAGGTTAAATTTCCTATTGTAGTGAAGCGATTATAAATCTTTCAACTTATATTAGTAAGGTCTGGCAGGATATCGTAGGGCAAAAGTTTATGAACGTCAGAATGATTTTCTGGTCTTTTGAATGGAACTGACAGGACTAGATATAATAACGTTTTATTTGGCAGAAAAGTTCCATTTACGAGTAAGGAAGTTTTATGAAACTGGGTCTTGGTCTTTATCGCTCCATGTTAACGGACGCAAATTTTCGATTTGCTAAACAGGCGGGTGCCACGCATCTGGTGGTTCATCTGGTAGATTACTTTAATCAATCTTCGAGTTTATCGACCGGTAGTGGCGGAGATGCGTGGGGAATTACCCGCAATCAGGACAAGTTGTGGTCGTATGAGGAACTGCGCGACTTAAAAGCCGCGATCAATGCTGAAGGGCTGGAACTGGCCGCGATTGAAAATTTTGACCCGTCCCACTGGTATGATATTTTGCTGGATGGCCCGCGCAAAGCGGAGCAGATGGAGAATATCAAAAGCATTATCCGCAATATGGGCAAGGCAGGCATTCCCTGTATGGGTTACAACTTCAGTATTGCCGGGGTGTGGGGGCGCACGGAGACTGCAGCCGCACGGGGTGGCGCACGCTCGGTGGGCTTTGTCAGTGCCGATGCGCCGGAACAGACACGCATCCCGAAGGGTACTGTCTGGAATATGACTTATGACCCTGACGCGCCAGCCGGGGATATTGGCACGGTGACATCGGAGCAATTATGGCAGCGTCTGACGGATTTCCTGATGGAAGTGGTGCCAGTCGCTGAAGAGGCTGGCGTGAAATTAGCCGCTCATCCAGATGATCCGCCATTCGCTACACTACGCGATACAGCGCGGCTGGTTTATCAACCGCATATGTACCAGCGCTTGCTGGATATTGTCCCAAGCGACTCTAACACGCTTGAATTCTGCCTGGGGACGCTGGCGGAAATGACTGAGGGCGATGTCCATGAAGCAACTGAGCAGTACAGCCAGCAGGGGAAACTGGCGTATGTCCACTTCCGCAATGTGCGCGGCAAAGTGCCGGATTATCAGGAAGTGTTTGTGGATGAGGGGGATATTGATATGTTTCGTATCCTCAGAATCCTGCGCAAAAATAATTTTGATGGCGTGATCATCCCCGACCATACCCCGCAGATGGATTGTGATGCACCGTGGCATGCCGGTATGGCTTATGCTATGGGCTGGATTCGGGCAGCGATGCAGGCGATTGAACAGAGCTGATTGAACACTTTTCCAAAACACTGTTGACAGTTGTTGGCAGTGTTTTGTTTTCTAATCTTATCGATCTATCACAATCGATTTTTCGAGCAGGGTGTCGGCCAAAAGCTCGGCGGTGACTTTGTGTCCGGTTGGGTTCCAGTGGCCGTCCTGTGTATAAAAAAGTACCTCAAAGGGTCGCTGGTTCACCGAGGCGGCGTAGTCTGCATAACGCTGGCGGGTAGAAATCAGCTTCACATTCAGCGGCGATAGAATCTCGCTGAGACGGGTAAATGGTAAATCAACATCCCAGACCCAGTTCTGCTGCTCATCGGGGAAATAGGTCGAAATCTCGGTGATGCGCTCCACAGATATATCCACGGCAACGACCATCATTTCTGAACCGTTCTGGCGGGCTTCATTGGCCCAGATTTCATAGGCGCGCTGGGTGCGGCGCCAGCCTTCAGGATAGCCTTCAATGTCCGGCTCACGGACGAAAATGTAATTTTGCGGATGGGCATTGCCGAGACTACCGCCGAGCGTGACCGATTCGCGGGGTGGAGCGATGATACGTCGCAGCAGGGCAGCGATATTGGTCTGGGCAACAGGTGCGGGCAAGGCATTCAGCCAGCGTTCACCGGGATTGGCCGTCTGTTCCTGGGGGGCGGAGCCATCCGTTAAAAGCTGGACGCTGTTATCGGTGATGGCAAAATCAATATTGCGATCTTTATAGAACTGCTGCGGGTTGTTATCCACCACGTCATTGATGATAAAAAAGTGGATGATCAGGTCAGGGGCGAAGCGATAGCCTTCGTTGTGATAGTACAGATACGCCTGAAGTGTTCCCCAACCGGTTGCCCCTACTCCAAAGACTTCGATCTTTTTACCGTCGGAGGTTTGCGTATCTTTCAGCAGGTTGCCGAGCTGGGCATAGATGGTGTCATCATAGGCCACCTCACGCGCTTCCATGAATGAATCGCCAACGAGCATGATGCGGTAGACATCATCCGGTTTTTCATAGCTTATTTCCGGCCCACGAAAACCCAGGCTGTTGTATTCAATTTCGTTATCATAAACTCCGTCCATCCAGTAGCGCAGGATGGTATCAGTATTGGTTCCCCAGCCAGTCTGTAAGCCCCAGGCGGGGCCACCACCCGCCTGAATAATCTCGGTTTGTGGGGATAGTGAGACTGGCACAGGCGTGCTGGATTCAGCAGGGATGCTATTGGCATCGAGCGGGGCAGTGGCCGCGCTGGTCGCACGGTTGATGGCGGCCTGACGCTGCGCGCTGGCAATAGCCTGAGTCAGCGTGGGGGCTAAAAGCTCGACCACTAGCAGGGTGAACAGCAATGAGAACAGGCTGACGGCCAGATTCCCAAGTCCGGTGCGAGTGCGGTCTTTGAGTACCAGATTGACGGCCAACAGCAGCAGATTGAAGATGATGAAGCCAATAATGACGATAATTGATCCCGGTAAATCCGGCGGGGTGACGATAAAAATCAACACGGTCAAAATCAGCGGAATGAGCAGGCGCAGCAGCAGGGAAGGCAAACGGGTTAACTGGCTGAGACGCGTCCAGATTTCTTTTTCAAACAGACCTGAGATAAGAGCCAACAGGAAAAGTCCCTGAATTGGCGTTTGCTGTCTGGCAAAACCTGTCCAGTCTGGCGCGACCTGAATGCTCCATAGGGCGATACCAAACAGGCTGAGGCAGAACAGCCATTTGATAATGATGGTGAGGCGATCCAGAGAGGTATTTTTCATGAGGTTGTGAGCGTTCTATATGCGTCCGTGTTTAGACAGGGGCGCGCAAATTATAAGCCGGATGACCGAGCATCCTCGGCTGTCCAGCCCTGGCTCTGAGCCTGTGCCAGATGCGTGGCACGGGCGGGGCGCTCGAAGAACGCGAAAATCAGCAGCAGCAAAAAGCTGGTCGCCAGGAAAAAGGCAGCGACCGGGAAGGCCACGCGGAAACCACCCCCCAGGATAAGGGCGGTAATAACTCCCGGAATGACTCCCATCATGGCTGACGTGCCAATCAGGTGAAAGAGTTTCGCCATTGCCCCGCCATAAATCGGCTCGCGGCGCAGGGAACTGCGCGCCGCGAAGTGGCCGACAATGACCGCAAAAATGACGCAGACGGCGGCTGTCTGTAAATAGATTTCGTTCATAAGCTATTAGAACAGTGTGTAGATAAACGGCACTGCGCCACCGCCAGCGCTACCCGCAATGATGAGCACAGCTACCAGCAGCAGCGTAATGACCATCGGCAGTAACCAATAGAGTTTGCGTTTCCATAAAAAGCTGAGAAGTTCTCCCAGGACACCCATACGGGCGAAAAAATCGCGCATTGTTCGTTACCTTGTCTGATTTTCTTTTTTGATGAGAAATGAGCCCATAAGCAGCATGTCGATGTCGCTGTTATGGAAGGTGTTATAGGCTTCACGTGGTGTGTTGACGATGGGCTCACCGCGCAAATTGAAGGATGTGTTGAGCAGCACAGGTGTCCCCGTGATCTGGCCGAAACGCTCGATTAAGCCATAGTAACGCGGATTGGTTTCGCGCTCGATACTCTGTAAGCGGCCTGTGCCTTTGTGCGATACTGCAGCGATTTCAGCCTGTTTATCAGGCTTAATCGGGCTGACCATGAGCATATAACGGGGCGCTTCATGTTCTTCCACACAGGGATAATCAAAATATTCTGCGGCACGGTCGCGCAAAATGACGGGCGCGAATGGCCGGAAAGGCTCGCGGAATTTGATTTTCGTGTTGACGACTTCCTTCATAGCTTCGCTGCGCGGGTCAGCCAGAATGCTGCGATTGCCAAGCGCACGCGGCCCCCACTCGAAACGACCCTGATGAAAGCCGATGACTTTGCTCTTGGTGATGGATTCGGCGGCGATATCGAGCATTTCGTCGTCGTTATTCTCATACGACTCGTAGGCGATTCCCGCAGCATCAAGGAAGGCGCGGCATTCGACATCGCTATAGCCCTGTCCCCAATAGGCGTGAGGCATCACCCAATTACGCGGTTTGCCCAGCACAATATGATAGGCCCACAACGCAGCGCCTAATGCGCCACCGTCATCCCCGGCAGCGGGCTGGATGTAAATCTCGTCAAAAGGCGTTTCCGCCAAAAGACGATAATTGGCTTTGGTATTGAGTGCCACCCCTCCAGCCATGACCAGCTTTTTGTGACCGGTTTTCTCGTAGAGGTGATTGGCAATTTTAATCAGCGTATCTTCGGTGACCTGCTGGATGCTGGCCGCGACATCGGCATAATACTGATTGCGATCCATCGCGGTTTTTTCGGCGGCACGTTCCGGATTGGTTTCCATCGTGAAGAAATCATCATCTGCCGGACGTGGCTCACCAAACAGGCTCACAAAGCGCTGATTGAAGCTCTGGCTGGCGGAGTGATGATAGCTGAAATAATCGAGATTGAGATGGAAACTGCCATCATTGGCGTTGGTTTGAAATATTTTCTCGATTTTATTCACATAACGCGGCTGTCCATAGGGCGCCATGCCCATCACTTTGTATTCGCCATTGTTGACGCGGAAGCCGAGGAAGGCGGTAAAGGTCGAATAGAGCAGGCCAAGTGAATGCGGGAAACGCTGTTCTGAAAACAGGTTGATGGTGTTGTGGCCGCTGGCATCATCTTCCCACAAACTGGTCGCGGTGCCCAGAGTCGTGGTCGTCCATTCACCCACACCGTCTACCGTGAGCACGGCTGCCTCACGAAAAGGGCTGGCGAAAAATGCGCTGGCGGCGTGACTCATGTGATGGTCGCAAAACAGGATTTTGTCGTAGCTGACCTGAGTCTCTTTTTGAATGATATTTTTGACCCACAGCTTTTCTTTCAGCCAGGTGGTAATCGCTTCGCGCCAGACATCAGATGATTGCGGAAAGGTGTTCAGCGTAGACAGCAAAATGCGCTCAAATTTGAGCAGAGGCTTTTCGTAAAAAACGACGTAATCCAGATCATTAGCCGTAATGCCGGCCTGCTTTAAGCAAAACTCCACTGCCTTTAAGGGGAAGTCGCTGTCATGTTTTTTGCGCGTGAAACGTTCTTCCATCGCAGCGGCAACCAACTGACCATCCTGAATCAGCGCGGCGGCGGAGTCGTGGAAAAAACAGGAAATTCCAAGGATATACATCAATTAACCCTGTTGATGAGCGGAGTCAAGATCATCAGGTGTGGCTGGTCGGTCCAACCAGGTCGCCTGAGCGTTGTGGTGGAGTGGGTCGCTGAACAGGCGGGAGCCGATGCCGAAAGGCACCAGAATTGTGAAATAAAAAGCCGTAATCAGGATACGGCTTTGCACATCACCAATAATTGAGCCGATTATGTTGAAACGATCCCAGGCAATGCGGACTATTTCGCGCAAGTTAATGTCCTCTAGTTCGCAGCGTAAATCGTGGTAACTATAGATAGAGTCGGCACAGATGTCAATGGCAGCAGGGTCGTAAAGACCGGTTAATAATTGCCGTAACCCTCGTATCGTTTCCAGTCTGATCCACCCGGAAACAGGTTAAACACCCCACCACGAGATTCCTGGATAAACAGTGATCCGTCGTTCCCAACCTGCACCTGCGTTGTAAACGGCTCTGACCATTCACGGACTGACCAGCCCAGACGCTGCCGGATTTCCGGATGCTCACGCCAGAGCTTGCCGAAGCCACGTTTGGGTTGATAGGTGTAGGGCGGGCCTGGCCCCCAACCGGGATCATATTCGATCATGCCTTCTTCAAAGGTATCATTAAAGACTTCCCAGCGCGGCGTGTTGGCGCTGTCATAGATCACATAAATGGCGTCCTGCTCACCGATCCAGATCATGAAACCCTGCTGGAACTGTTCCAGTGCAGCGGTGCTGGTGAGAGATGATCCGCTGGGGCAGGTTGATGGACGCGGTTGGCTAAAGAACCATTGCCCACTACAGGAAACCTGCGGTTGCGCCTGAACCTGGGGCTGCGGATTCAGAATAGATTGAATCGGTGTCGCCGCTGCGGGTATCGATGTGGGTATGAGAACATTCGTCGGCAGGGGCGGCAATGGCGTCAGCGACGGTGGTGGTAACTGGGTCGCAGTCGGAGTCATAGTTGGCGTGTTGGTTGGTGTTTTGCTGGGGGGTAAAGTTGGCGTGACCAGCACAAAGTCCACATCAATGGTGGCGACCTGTAATGGCGAGTCAATTTCGGATGTTGAAACCGGGATGACCAGCGCTGTCGGGCTGGGTGTGGCGCTCAGGTTGCGCGTCGCGATTGGCGTGATCGGCCCTAAAGTCGCTTCCTGCACCAGACGCGGCGCACCATCGGTAGTGGTGGGTGACGCGCAGGCAGCTAACAGCAAAACTATCAAAAACAGGAATGGGCGATGGCCCATAGTTCATTACCTCATTCCACTTCCATATCGAAGAATCATTATAGCGGTAATCTAATAGGGCGCAACGTGAGATCTGAATTGTGGGGCGAAAGCAGGGCAGGGCAGAAACAGAGGCAGAACTGATTCCGCCTCTGTGATGAATTCAGAATGGGCTATTTGGTGCTGCGCGGATCTAAGGCATCGCGCAGGCCATCGCCGATAAAATTAATCGCCAGTACAGTGATAACGATTAAAGCGCCGGGAACCATCCACATCCACCAGACGGTGCCGATCATGTCTTTGGCAGGTGCCAGAATATTGCCCCAGGTAGCTGTGGGCGGCAGTACGCCAAAGCCGAGAAAGCTGAGATAAGCCTCGGTAATAATGGAGACACCGATGCCGAGTGTGGCCGAAACGACAATCGGGGCGATGCAGTTGGGCAGGACATGACGGGTAATAATTGCATGATCCTTGGCCCCAATCGCATGTGCGGCCAGGATAAATTCCTGCTCTTTGAGCGATAACACCAGTGAGCGCACAATACGTGATAAAGGCATCCAGGTGGTGAAGCCGATAATCAGCACGATGATAATCACCGTGGAACTGAGTTCACGCCCAAGAAAATAAACGGTGGCTGTGTTGCGCGACAAGGCGCTGGAGAGTACCAGCAGGAATATCAGGGTTGGAATGGATAACAGTGCCTCAACGATACGCATCAGCACCGCGTCAATCCAGCCCCCGAAGAAGCCGGAAACCAAGCCCACCAATGTGCCCACAAAAATCGAAATCACTACCGAGGCAATGCCAATCATGAGCGAAATCTGCCCACCATAAATCGCACGGGCGAGAATATCACGTCCAACCTGATCGGTACCCAGCGGATGTTCCGCGCTGGGGGGCTTGTTCTTGTTCATAATGGATGTCTGGTTGGCGTAGGCTTCGCTGTAGAAAACTGTGCCGACCGTGACAAACAGAATAATTGCGGTTAACAGTATGAGACCTAAAACGGCCATACGATGCAGGAAAAAGCGCCTGATAAATATCCGCCAGATCGAATCCGCTTTTTGTTGATTCTCATTTAAGCTGGAGACACCGCTCGCTGTTTTTGATAATGTCGTTTGTGCCATACGTGAAGTCCTCAGGCTTTATTAAGTGTAGTGAATTCGCGGGTCCAACCAGGCATAGATAATATCAGTTAATAACTGCATCAGAACCACGGCAATGGCAGTCAGTAAAACAAAGATAATCAACACGGGTGGGTCGAGAATGGTCAAACTGTCGATAAATAAACGTCCCATACCCGGCCATGCAAATATCGTTTCCGTGACGACGGCACCGCTCAGAATAAACGGAATATCCAGACCCATTAAGGTGATCACAGGGAGGGAGGCATTTTTGAGCGCGTGAATATAATTAATGCGCCGGTCGCCAAGACCCTTCGCACGGGCGGTGCGAATGTAATCGGAGTTAATCACTTCCAGCATGCTGGCACGGACAAAGCGCGTGTATTTCGCAATGCTGATGGCGGCCAGACTGAATACCGGCAGGATGAGGCGCACCAGCAGTTCATCTATCGAGCCGTCACCGCGCACATCATACATGCCGCCAGTGGGTAAGGAGGGTAAGCCCCACTCCTGAAATTTGACGGAGAATATGTAAACCGCCAATAATGCCACGAGAAAAATGGGCATTGAAAAGAAGATGAACGATGTACTGGTGATGAGATTATCGAGGAAGGAATACTGACGCAGGGCGGCATAAATACCAATTGCCAGACCCAATACGACCGTCACGGTAAACGAGATAGTCCCTAACAACAAGGTGTTGGGCAGAACTTCACCGATGACCGTGGAGACGGGTTTGCCGAAACGGATCGACTCGCCGAGATCGCCGCGCAATACACCGCGTCGTTCGCCAAAAGTTTCCGGCTCATCATCAAAGTCGAGATCGCGCTGATACCAGTCATCACCGATCAGCCAATGGACAAATTGCAGCGGCACCGCGTCATCTAGTCCCAGGCTGCGGCGCAGATAAGCGCGATCTTCCGCACGCACGAGGGGATCATTAGCGAGGTGGGCCAGCGGATCACCCACGGCTTTCAGCAAGCCATAGATAATAATGGTGACCAGAATGAGCAGCGGTATAGCCTGTAGCAAGCGACGAATGATGAAATGAGACATAAATGCAGTCCTTGATATGGAACAGAGGACACACAAAATTGCATGTCCTCTGTTTGGGTGGTGCGGTATTTTATGAAGCAGGAGACCAAAATTCAGACTTCTGGAAGAAGTTGTTGGTCAGGGTGCCCATATCAGCAAAAGTTTCCTGATCCCAGCGGTCACCATTGAGCGCGAAGTTGTTCTTGCGCAGATGCAGACCGTGCCAGAAAGCACCTTCGTAGAACATGGTCTGGGCCTGTTCCACCAGGGCGGCACGTTCTGCGGGGTCAATTGTGCGGGAGATCATGTTGTCGATTTCATCGTATTCCGGGTTACACCAGGACATACCATTGAAACCATCGGGGTTTTCTGCTGAGCCGATACCGGCACAGGAGTACGTGTCGGGGTCACCAGTTGGTGACAGGGCCTTGGCGCTATTGGCAAACAGCGCCAGATCAAAGTCATGACCTGCGAAGAAACCACGAGCTGAGAAATTGCCGAAGAGGATGGTGGCGCTGGTGGGGATCACCTGAGTGCCGATACCGACTGCATTCAGATATTCCTGAACGACGAGCTGGTAATCCATACGATCCTGGCGGGTGGTGGTGTAGAAGCGCAACACAAGTTCGACACCGTCTTTGTCACGTGTGCCGTTTTCATTGCTATCGACCCAACCAGCTTCGTCCAGCAGGGAATTAGCTTTATCCACATCGTATTCACGATAAGGATGGCCTTCATACCACAGGGATGACGGGTACCATGACAGCGGGACAGTGGTGCCGGGCCCGATGATGCCTTCAGCCATAGCCGGACGATCGAGTGCATAAGCAATCGCTTCGCGGACATTGACATCGCTTAATGCGGGGTGACCAGGTTCAGTCGTATTGACCCACAGCGCGTCGGCCAGAACAGCGGGTACATTCCAGGTGGTGATGCCGGGCATGGCGGAGTAAATCTCTACTTCGGGGTCGCCGAAGAGATAAGCCATGTCGATTTCACCGGTCTGCATCGCGTTCTGCATCTGGGCGGTTTCGAAAATGTAGCGGATGATGACGCGATCCAGTGCCGGTTCCTGACCATCCCAATTTTCGTTCTTTTCGAAAGTGATGCTCTGGCCTTTGCTCCATTCGGTGAGTGTATAGGGAGCGTAGCCGACTACGCCGACACCATCGGTAAAGTACGGGCTGGAGTCGAGGTTGCCATCCGCTTCGATGATGGGTTCCAGAACATGCTTGGGATATTTACAACGTGCATTGGCGGTTTCGCTGGCTGCGAAGTCAGGGAAAGGCTGATTGTAGACCAGATTAAAAGTCAGATCATCCACGACTTCAAAAGCCTCGACTACATTGGGGTAGTCAGCACGGCCAATGTTGGCTGAAGTGGTCACATCGGTAAAGAGCATATGGCCGAATTCACAGTCAGCAGAGGTGATAGGTTCACCGTCTGACCACAGCATGCCTTCACGCAGTTTGTAAGTGACGACGGTATTGCCAGCTTCGTTCTCGGTGACCATACCATTTTCGATTGAAGGAATTTCTTCCACCATGATCGGGTAAATGTTGCGTTCGGTGTCCCAGTCCCAGACGTTACGGGCATAGAAGCCTTCCAGCGCGCCACCCTGAACCAGACTGTTCAGCGGGGAAAGACGCTCCGGTTCCTGATCGACACCCAATACAAATACGTTCTCATCCTGAGCGCCAACAACCCCAATGACCATGCTGCTGAGCAACATGGCTACGAGGGCGATGCCCAGAATTTGAGTGAGCTTTCTCATAAATCCTCCTTAAGAATT
>JBBSQD010000212.1:0-11018 GCA_038258185.1 Aggregatilineales bacterium
AGCCTTCACCTGATTAGTGGTAAAGCCGCGCTCCCAGTGCGCCAGGAAAATATCATAGGGGTGGTCGCTGTAGCCGCGAATTTCGGCCTCGCGCATTTTCAGCTCGAAGATGTGGCGCAGCGCCGGGATAAAGGCCGGGTAGTCATTAGCGGCTTTGGCCTTGCGCCAGACTTCAAACGCGTCGGCGGTGGTCTGCGCGTATTCGGCCACAAAGTCATTCGGCAGTTTGGAGGCGTATTCGTAATCGGCCTGCGCCACGCGGATCATGCTGGCGGGGATGGAGTCAAAGTCGCTGGTATCGACTTCACGGGCGGCGGCTTCCAGCAGGCGTGGGGTTTTGTCACTGGTGAGGAGTTGATGGCGCAGGCGTTGCAGCGTGGACATCTGCGCGGCGCGGGCGGCTCCCCCTCCCGGCGGCATGAGGGTGTTCTGATCCCACTGGAGCAGCCAGTAGGCCATATTCAGGTTGTGCAGGTCTTTGAGGTGTTCGTTCAGTTGTTGGTAGGGTGAAGTCATATTTTTGATCTCGTAAACAAATGTTATGATGATTTTACAGATATAAGGTGTGAAGGAAAATTCTCACATGAGCAAGCAAGTGCTTATTATAACCCTGTTGGTTAGCTTATTGGTCACTAATGGATTCGTACATAGCGAGGATATTTGTCTTAATCCAAGTCTGAAAGCTTCGCTTGGGGAGGATTTTACCAAGGAAGTAGTTGAGTATTTTCTGGAAATGGGTAAATTTAATCTAGCAGATGAAGCTTATAAAGAAGCTTTGATCTATTATGACTGTGCCTTGAAGTGGGACTTTACCACACCAGAAGTATTTTATTGGCGTGGAAGCACCTATGCGCTTCTTGAGCAGTATAATTTGGCATTAAGTGATTTAACAAAAGCTGTTGAACTCAATCCCCAATACTATGACGCCTATGATATGCGCGGGCGTGTTTACGCAAAACTCGAAAATTATGTTGATGCTCTTACAGACATGAGTATTGCCCTTGATGGTAATCCTCATGATAGTGATATGTTGTATTATCGTGGCTATACTTATCACTTGAGTGGTGATCTGCAAAACGCAATTGCGGATTACACGCAATTTATCAAACTCCGTCCTGAACTCGCTATTGGTTATCAAGTACGCTCATCAGCTTACAGCATGCTAGGCCAATACGATGCCGCACTCGCCGATTTGGAAAACTGGGAAAATTTGGAGCCAGGGAATCCGGAAATTTATATTGCGCGAGGAAATAACTATACCGAGCAAAATAATCTGAATATTGCTCTCGCTGAGTATACACGTGCCTTCGAAATTAATCCTGATGACCCTGATATTTATTCTGGGCGTGGATATGCATACCATAGGATGAGGGATTATGAAAATGCAGTAGCTAATTTCAAGAAAGCGTTAGAGCTAAATAACATTACTTATTTTATCTATTTCTTACTTGGTGACTCTTATTATAATCTTCAGAATTATTCGGAGGCAGTGAACGCATATTCTCAAGCAATCATCCTGAAACCGAACTCTTGGGAAATTTATCGCAATCGTTCTATCAATTATGCAATGCTGGGCGATTTTGACAACGCCATTGCAGACTTTGAATATGTGCTTGGTATTCTGCCAGAAAACCCTGAAGCTCATTTCTTTCGAGGAAATGTTTATTATAATTCCGAGAATTATAGCGAAGCTGTATCTCTCTATAGTATTGCTATTGAAAATGCTCCTGAGAGCTTACTCCCTTCCATCTATGCAAACCGCGCCTTTGCTTATTCCAAATTGGGTGAAATAGATTTAGCATTAGAGGATGCGGAACATTCGATTACCCTCTCACCCAATGATGGGGCGATATCCATCACTCTGGCCTACGTTTATAGCAGCCAAGGTGATTATGAGCATGCATTAGAAATTGCCAATCAGACCATAACACTATACCCAGATAACACAAAAGTTTATGAGATACGGGGTCGGATTTATTATGAAAACGGTGATTATAACTCTGCCCTGGCAGATTATGATTATGCATTGGAAAAAGATTTAAATCTGAACGCTACACGTATTTTGCGCGGTGAGACTTATTATGCAATGGGGTTTTATGAACAGGCTTTAGCAGATTATAATCACCCAATATCACGCTACTTCTATGTTTCTATGCCACAAAGTTACAAACTACTGGGTGAGGTTTACGACGCATTGGGGAAATACGAGGAAGCCTTAGTAAACTACAGGCGTTTTGTTCGTCTGGCTGGCGAATCGGCTAATCCCGACATAGTGACGCGCATCACAGAATTAGAGAGGTTGACAGAGTAAAGCGGCAACTGACCAATGTTCCATATTTATATTAAGCAAATCAAAAGCCCTTCCGCACAGTCGCGAGAAGGGGTTTTAAAGTAATTAGATTTAGCGGCTTCCCCATCTGAAACTCACACCCCATCCAGTCGGTGGATGGCGGTCGTGATTTCTGGCGGGATTTTGTGGCGTGCCAGTGAATTGAGCCAGATGATCCGCTCCCCCGATTGATTGACGACGATGCCGCTTAAGTTGCGATACTGTTTCAGGAAGTCGGCGGCATTCTTAAAGCCCCGGCGCGTGAAGAAATCCTCGTCTTTGCGCTCCGCCAGTTGGCGCAGAGTCAGTGTGGCGTGATTGAGATCATCTTCGGACACCTCGCGCTCGGCGATCAGCCACAGCAAGTTGACAATGCTGGGCGGCATCTGCCCCACTTTATTACACAGCACGGCCAGCAGCTTACCCATACTCACTTCGTTAGAGCCACCTTCCCATTCGGCGCTGCGGATGCGCCGAACTTCGACATTAAAGGGTGCATGCGTTTTGAACGTGACCGTAAAATCCGGCCCGCGCTGTTTGGCAGCGGCGTACTTTTCGTATTCGAGTGTAAAGCGATCTTCCTGCAGGAGTGTGGCGGCGGTTTCCAGCTCGGCGCGGACATCCAGCAGGCCGCCCTGATCGCGGGCGCTTCTCAGTTTGGTGCGAATCTTGCTGCGATAGGTGATAGCAAACGCCTTAAAACGGCGTGATCCGCGCACCCAATCCGCAAACTCTCGGCAGAGCGCGGTTTTCTTACCCTCAAAAATGTAGTCCAGCAGATCGTCAACAGCCGCCATTACCCTATCACCTTTCGTCGTATACGCTGTCTAGTATACCCTCAAAAAATCGCCACTTGCGCGCGGCACAAAATGTGATTAGAGTGCGGGTTTGCATCGCTGGCTCATCGATTCGACAGGAAAATCCCCGTGCGTTTTAGTCCATCACGTCAAACAACTTTTTTCATTTTCGCCGCTGTGTTGGTCGTGCTGCTGGCGGCGTGGCTGGGAATCGCGGGGCTTAACCGCGACATGCTGTGGTGGGATGAACTGCTGTCACTATCGATTTCCGGCGGGGCGCAGTTTGGGCCGCGTACGCTACCGCAGGTGTGGACGCATGTGGTCGAGAATGATCCGTTTAATGCGCCAGCGTTTTATCTGGTGCTGAATGTGTGGGGCGGGCTGGTCGGCTGGACGGCGTTTGCTGATCGGGCGCTGTCGCTGCTGCTGGGTCTGCTGGCGATCACGCTGATTTACCGGCTGGGGGCGGATGTTGAATCGCGGCGGGTGGGTTTGCTGGCGGCGCTGTTTACGGCGACTTCGGCGTTTTACAGCAGTTATCTGCATGAGTTACGGACGTATACGCTGCTGACTTTTTTCGCGGTGCTGGTGCTGGTGTGTTACTGGCGTTTCAGCAGGCCGCGGTTTGGGCATGCGTGGATTTACGGCGCGGGGTTGGCGGTGAGCGTCACGGTACTATTGTATACGCATTACACCGGGGCGCTGCTGGTGGCGGCGCTGGGGTTGTATCACGTGCTGTTTGTGGCGAAGAATCGGCGCTGGTGGGCCGCGCTGGGATTGCTGGCTTTGGGGGGCGCGTTGTTTCTGCCGTGGGTGCGGATTCTGCTGGACACGGTGAGCAGCCTGGGCGAAAACAGCAACCGTCAGGCCTTGGCGATGAATACCGGCGAAACGCTGGCGATGCTGGTGTATGCCTTCAGCAACGGCACATGGCTGCTGGCGCTGATTCCGGTGGCGGCAGTGGCGAGTCGCGCGGGACGCAGCAAAAGGCTGGCGCTTTTCGGCCTGATTGTGACTTTGCTGCTGGCGCTGGTGCTGAATCTGATCGTGCCGTTTATGGGACATATCCGTTATATCATGGTGATTCTGCCGCTGTGGGCATTGGCGGCGGCGCTGGGATTTCAGGTGCTGCTGCGCTGGCGCATGGTGGCGCTGGTGATCGGCGCGGCGTGGATCGCGACCGGGGTGTATTTCAGTTTTGCGCCACAGTTTAATGATGCGTTATTTCAGGATGTGTATCTGCGGGTTTTCAGGCCGCATCTGCCACTGGATGACATGGCGGAAACACTGGAGAACAATATTCTGCCGGAGGATCTGGTATTGCTGCACAGCCCGGTCAATAACTGGGCGGTGGGCGGGACATTTGAGTATTACATGAGCCGTCTGCCGGTGGATTTCACGATGCTGTCGTGGATTGACGCGGCCAGTTTTGAGACGCAGGTGCAAGCGCTGCTGGATCAGCCAGACGTGACGCGGGTGTGGCTGGCGGTGGAGCGCGGTCAGCCCTATGGGTCGCGGCTGCCGATTCTCACCAGCACGCTGGATGAGGAATATGTGACTTGTCCGAAACAGTACGATTTTGACGAGTTGTATCTGGAAGAATATGCCAAAGCGGCGGTGTGCTGTACGCCTCCGGCTGACCCGCTGGGGGAAGCGGTGTATCGCTTTGGCGAGCAGATCGGCGTGGTGGCGGTGCAGCCGATCACGGTAGAAGCGGGGGTGCTGTCGACCATCATCACATGGAGCGCGGCGGATGCGCCGCTGAACACCTATTCGGTGGCGCTGCATGTCGAAAACAGCGCCGGGGAGATGGTGGCACAGGCGGATTATGGTCTGCCGATACTGGCGTTTTACTGCGAGGAAAGCCACATCGCGCTGCCGGCGGATTTGCCTGTCGGAGAGTACACGCTGCGGCTGATGGTCTATAACTGGCAGACGGGCGAACGGCTGTCCGCGTTGGATACGGTGACGGGTGAGGGCGGCGATTCGTTGGTGGTGGCGCGGGTGACGGTTGGAGGGTAAAAGAGGAATCGCATAAAAAAGCGTGCAGGGCTTCCACAATTACGGACAAGGCATCCCACAGGGAGGCTAACGCACGGCCTTGTCCCTACGAAAAATCCCGGTGAATTTTGCTGAAAGCCGATTTGATCATACAATTAAGCGTATGGCATCTACTCAGCAAGCAAACGCATGTTCAAAAACATTACACAACGTCTGACATATCGCAATCTGCTTCAGTTGATGGGATTTTTGATCGCGCTGGTTATCGGCGTGATGTGGATACGCGGCGATAAAATTCCGATTGAAGGTCTTGAAGATCAATACGAACCCTTTCTGTATATTATCGGCGTGGCGGGTGGTTTGCTGCTGCTGGTGCTGACGATTATTTTTCCGCGACTGGTCAGTGATGAACCGATATTCGGCGTAAAAGACAAGCCAATTTCCGAGAACACGCGGCATAAAAATCGCGACGATATGCTGACGCTGGTTGAGCAAATCTGGATTACGGGCTTTCTGGACAATGTGCTGAACCAGAAGGAAGCGCTTAACCTGAAGCTGGATTTTCTGGAACCAGACAAAGTTGCCACACGTCATGGATGGGAAGACTTCACACTCACAACAACACGAGCGATTCACAAACATTTCAACGACCTGAGCCGGCGCATGGTAATTTTGGGAGTACCTGGAGCAGGTAAAACCGTGCTGCTGCTGCAACTGTGTCAGGAATTGATTACGGAAGCCAGAGCCGACGAACGCAGACCCATACCCGCAGTATTCGCGTTATCGTCATGGGCAGCTTCCGCGACTGAAACGTTGCCGTTTGAGGACTGGCTGAAACAGGAACTACGCGGAAAATATGGCCTGACACAAAAAATAGCGGCTGATCTGGTAGAGAGTGAACAACTGCTATACCTGCTGGATGGCCTGGACGAGGTGGCTGACGAAAGGCGGGATGCCTGCCTACAGGCGATTAAACATTTTGTCGAAGTCGAACGACCCGGCCTACCCTATGTCATTTGCAGCCGCAAACAGGAATTTGAGGAACTGGCTACCCGCTTAGATATCGCTGGAGAGATCGTCATTCAAGCGCTGCGACCAGAACAGATAGCGGAATATCTGCGCGGTGCCGAATTTACGGGCTTAAGGACATTAATCCGTGAAAATACGATTATTCGCGAGCAGTTTGTCCCGGTGCCGTTTATGCTGAATACGCTGGCGGTGGTCGCAGTAGTCAAGCGTGATAAAGATGCAGATCACTTACGGCGGGAAATCAGCGCTTTTGCAGAGGATGAAGCCCGTCTGCGCGATTATTTTCTTGAGACATACCTCAACCGGCGCCTGCACGATTATTTCCTGCAAGTCAATCCAGCGAAGCCTAAGCTGTATGCTTACAATGAGAAACATTATAAAGATCGCAAACAAACCCGACGCTGGCTGAAGTGGCTGGCGGGGCAGCTTGTATGGCTTAATCAGACCGACTTTTATATTGAGAACTTACAACCTTACTGGCTAGATTCAATAGCAGAAGTAAAAAGTTACCAACGACGATTCGGGCTAATTTGCGGTCTGGCGTTGGGGCTGATAACGGGGTTAGTTTGTATGCTTGAGTTCGGGGTGGCGGTCGGGGTAGCGGTTGGGCTGGCGGTCGGAGTGGCGGTTGGGCTGGCGGTCGGAGTGGCTGCCGGGCGAAAAGCTTTAAGGGTCGTGGATCAAGTTATATGGAGATTTAGCTGGGAAGCACTAGTGATAACGTTAATTACTTTCATTTTCATTCCAACACAAGATATATTTATTAATAAATCACCATATTATGAGATATCGGTAAGATTAATAGCAGGTTTGTTGTTAGGGCTGATTATGGGAGTTTCGGGTGGATTTTCGTCTCAGGAGATCATATCTTTTCGCTTACGGCACAATGCTAGGATCCGAAGCTCATTCTCTACTTTCTCAAAAGTCTTTTTACAGGCTGTGGTACTATTGGGAGGGTTTTACGCACTTTTAGGCAATCTAACATTGGGATTAGCGCTTGGGCTAGCGTTTGGGCTGGTGGGTGGGCTGAGAAATGGCGGATTTACAGTCATCCAGCACGTGATTCTGCGATCCATACTGGCGCACAATGGGCATATCCCGCGCTGGCGGTATGATCACTTTCTGGATTACGCGGCGGAGCTGGTCATTCTGCGCAAGGTGGGTGGCGGGTACCGGTTTGTGCATGATTATATGCGGCAGTATCTGGCGAGTTCGGCGTTCGAGCCGGATGCGTATTTTGTCGAGCGGGATGTGTAAGCGATAGATAGTCACTCGCCGCAAAAAGCGGGCCGGGACACAGCCCTGCCCCTACGAAATTTCCCTCAATTTTTAACACTTCAAAAAAATAGGGACAAATGACCGGACATTTGTCCACCCCAAAACAGAACAAATATTCTACCCTGAGCGTATTGCAGTTTACCAACGGGCCGCCGTGAGTAAACGGCTGCGCTCACTGGGCGAACAGCCGTGAAAGCCCCTGCCCTGCATGACTGTCCGCATCTGCACCACTCGATGACCGCGTGTGGATGGGCGGAGGCAGTTCACATTTTTTGGATGTTCGGTATTTTGCCCTCACCCCCGGCCCCAATTCGGGAGACATTCGTCCCCACTCTGGGGCATCCCCTCTCCCACGGACGCTCGCTGCGCTCACTGGGGAGAGGGGAGCAGGATTTTGAAGTCCCGCGCCGTACCATGGGCAGGGATCGCAGAGGTGAGGGCAAAGGGCATGACAACCTCTATACATAAAGAGGAAAACATATGAACACGACTTTGAAAACCATCAACGCCGCAGAGGGACGCGTGGGAGGCTACCTGGTCATCTGGGGAAGCCCGGAGCAGCGCGACCTGCAGGGCGAATATTTTACGTCAGAGACGGAATTCGGTCTGGACTGGTATGCGCAGAGGCCAGTGCTGTATCACCACGGGCTGGATGGCAACCTGAAAGCCGCGGTGATCGGCATGATCGACACGTTGAAAGCCGATGCAGTCGGCCTGTGGGCGGAGGCGCAGTTGGATCTGCGTCAACGCTATGTGCAGGCGGTGCAGCGGCTGGTCGATAAAGGCGTGCTGGGCTGGTCGTCCGGCAGTCTGTCGCATCTGGTCGAGGTGTTGGGCGACGGTCAGATCAAGCGCTGGCCGATTGTCGAAGGCAGCCTGACACCGACCCCAGCAGAACCGCGCCGCACCGATGTCCACACCATCAAGAGTGCTTATGAAGCACTGGGGCTGGATGTCGAGCGGCTCAATCTCACCCCCAACGGGGAAAAATCCACTGTGACAGGAGTCTTAAAACACATGCACGACGAACCTCAGATGATTGAAGAAACCCCGGCGCGGAAACGTCTGCCGGTGGGCAGCGCGGCGGATGCGTTAAAAGGCATTCAGGTGGGCAGCCCGTATGATACGCTGGACGCGCTGGATATGCTGCACGGCTATATGCTGCTGCGGGCGACCAAGAGCTTCCAGGGCGCGAGTGAAACCTTCGCCAACGCGCTGAGTCACAAAGTGAAACAGGCGGGACTGAGCGCGATCAAAGCCGATGAATTGAGCCACAGCACGCAGGCGGCGTATGGTGATGAATGGGTGCCTGACCTGTGGAGTGCGCAGATCTGGCAGAAGGCGCGGCTGGAAAATGTGATTCTGCCGCTGTTCCGCTCGATTGAAATGCCGAGCAATCCGTTTGAGCTGCCCATTGAAGGCACGGATCCGACCGTGTATTTTGTGCCGGAAACCACCAACGAAGCGCAATTGGTGCTGGGGAGCGGCAATTCCATCCCGGATAGTAAAGTCGGCACAGGTAAGGTTCAACTGGCGGCGAAAAAGCTGGCGCTGCGCGTGGGCTTCAGCTCGGAACTGGTCGAGGATGCGATTGTGCCGGTGCTGAATATCTATCGCGAACAGGCGATGCGGGCGATTACCGACAGCATCGACCATGTGCTGCTGAATGGCGATACGACCACCAGCGCGACCGGTAATATCAATCTGGACGATGCAGCACCCGCGGCTAACTCGCGTTATCTGGCATTTGATGGCCTGCGTCATCTGCCACTGGTGACGAAAACGGCGAATGCTGAAAACGCGGCAGGCGCGGTTGATCTGACCAAGCTGCGGGCGACTCGCTTCAAAATGCCAAGCCGCTACTCCGCGCGTCCGAATGATCTGGCGTGGCTGGTGAAGCACTTTCAGAAGATACGCTATTTTGCTCTGCATCCGAAAATCTTGCTCGGAAAGTGGCTAGTGTGTCTTTATAACGAATACGGCGGTCAAGAGGAATTGAAACTTCACTAACCACGCTTTTGAGCTTTTTAGCGATACTCAACCAGTTTCGATGGGGGAATGCCTCAAGATAGTTGAGCTTAGTTGCTTCTTGCTCGAAAAGCGCCTGAAGTTGCTCAATATCCCGCCGTGTCCACCTATCCGCACTACCAGCTTGATAGACAGCAGGTAGATCTTTAGCACGTTTAGCGAAATCTGGATAGCTCTCTTCCTCTCTCATTGGATGGATAGCAAATTCAACAGCCCCAGAACCCAGAAGTGATGCAATTTTATCCATGATCTGTTTCCAAGTGCGAGAGGGGAAGGTGGCAGCAATTTCAACCTGCGATGCTTCCGCTTCAACCATTTGAAGTAAAGTATTTGCTTCGCTCTCAAGCCATGTCTGCCAACCGTTTTTCATCTGCTTGGGTAGTACCACTGAATCGCTATTGTCATCAATCCAACGGATAGTGAGTTGCATCCCTGTACCATCGGCTTCCGCAGCTTCAATGCGGTTAATAAAGGTATGCAAAATCGCTCTTTGCTCATCACGGGATAGCGCGTCCCAACTCTCAAGAGTTGGATCACACTTATCTTTGAGCCGTTTGAGGGCTTCAATGCGCTCTGTCTGTGTTGTTACCGCATCAAGCTCTGCGGTGAGGCGTTTGTGTTCTCGCTGTGCCTCCTCATAACGTGTCTGGACGGCTTGAATCATATCAAAGTTGGTAAGAGCCTCAAGGCTCAAGACGTGATTGCGCATCACCTTCTCAAGAGTTGCTATGTGGGCTTGTTTTCGCCGTTTTTCCTCCTCGTATTCGAGATTGGCTCTTGTGAGTGTGTCTTCCCAAATATCTCCGTCAAAGGTGGCTCTGAGTTTCTCATGCACAAGGGATGTAATGGCACGATCAATGAAGTAGGCGTTACGCCGCCAGATGATGCCCTCGCTTGGATGTCGCTCAGCCAGAATATAAACATACTCCTCTCTATTTTTAATCCATACTGTTCCTACCTTGCGCCATTCGTCGCCATCAAGCGAAAACACCATTCCTGCGCACAGAGGTCTTTCAATTGGACGCTTTTCCTCTAGCATAGGACGCGCGTTGATTGAAAATGGCCGATAGTGAGGGTTGGGTTGTGCATCAAGGGTGATACGAGAAAGATAGTTAAATGCCTGCCAGAATATCTCTTCATCAACAATCGCGGGGTGGTTGTTCCATCTAACAACTGTGTTGTTGACTGACCAGTGACCAATGACCAGTGCATTGGTTAAAAGCTCTACTAATCCCCTTCGACCTGGACAGTATCCGCGCCCATAATTTTTCATCTTGTATACGACTTTGTATCCCTCTGGCGGAGGAAAGGTAAGTGGATCAGGATAGTACGGGCCGAAACTATGGATATGCTTTAGAGTAGCGTGGGTATTGCCAGCGAAAGAGATAAAGAGGCGGAAATATTCTCTTACGACTTCTGCATACTCTGGGAACGGCACGTATCGCCGCCATTCAGGATTCTTACTTCCATCGGGTAGTGTTTTGCGTATATCCACCATAAAACCGGGAAGCACGGTAAATCCTGTCCATCGCCCTTCCATCAGAAGACGGCGCTTG
>JBBSQD010000213.1:0-11002 GCA_038258185.1 Aggregatilineales bacterium
CAAAGCCAGAGCATCACCCAATGCCTGCCCATCCGCGTCAAAAATAGGCAGACGGTCACCGTTGCCGCATTCACCCACCGGTAACGTATCACAGGTGTACAGCCCCACCACAATCTGATACTCACCCACCGGCATATCCCCCGGCAGTTGGATGACATAGCGATCCACCAGATAACCATCCGGCGTCCAGGTGACGGTGGGCAGTCCCGCCGGGTTGATTTTATCGGCCTGTGCCAGCGGTGGCCCACCCGTCGAGATGTGCACAAAGCTGCGATAGCCATAGGGAATCGGCGCGCTGGCATGCCAGTAGAGCGTCAGCTCCACGCGTTCACCGGGGCGCAAATGGTCGCTGTCGAGGTCATAACCCAATAATTCGATGTCATCGCCCAGGTGATAATCGACGCTGTTTTCCGCCACCAGCACTTCTCCCGGTGGCGAATTGAGCCACGCGCCACCTTCCCGCAGGAAAATCACCATCAGCCCCAACTGGACAACTCCCACAGCCGCCACAGCCCACTGATAATGCACCGGGGTCGGATTTGGCAGCGTTTCCTCGCTGAGACGTCCCGCCAGTTGACCGCGCCGCCAGCCATAGATGAGCACGCCAATCACCGCCAGCAGTGCGAAACCGCTCACACCACGGCCTATCTGTTGTGCGGGACTGGCGACTTTCTGCACAATCACCTCATGTTCCCCTGCGGGAACATCAAAGGTAATCAGGCCGTGTGGGTCGGACGGATAAACCGCCACCGGCTGACCATCCACCCGCGCCTGCCAGCCCTCGAAATAAAATGTCAGCACTTCCATCGTAAAGGCATATTCGGTCTGCACCTGCCATTCGGATACCTGCGGCCCGGAATCCACCGCCTCCGCAGTCACGCCTTCGGGCAGTGCATCGCGGTTCACGCGGTCAACCAGCCCACCTTCGGCATATTCATCCAGCAGGCGTTGGGTCGGGCTGGGCAAATTCTCCACCGTGACCGGCAAAAATTCGCTGGAATAAGTGGTCGCCATCTGCAACCCGCTCAGTTCCGCTTCCTGATAGCCCACCACCGATGAATCGACATCCGTGTTTGTCCATTCCGGCACATAAAACAGCGGCAGCGCCAGCGCAATCGGCGCCAGCACAAAGGCCGCCGTCAGCGCAGCACTGATCGAGCGCGGCAAACGTTCAATCCATACGGCATTCAAGCCCACCAGCACCGACAGACAGAAGGCCACCGGCCCCAGAAAGCGCCACGGAAATTGCAGAATCGCCAGCGGTCGCACCACCGACCAGATACCTTCCGCATACGGTGTGATCAGGAAAATCATCACCGCAGCCATCGCAGCGAAAAATACCAGCGCTAACTCCGCAGCGCGCTGGCGCATCTTACCCCGCAATGCCACGATAATCACGCCGATGATGCCCACCAGCGCTAACCCCCATTGCGCCACGCCGATATTCTGCAACGGCAGCAGACCATTAATTGCCCCGGCATCCAGACGCGGCACCGGCTCAAACAACTGGCGCAGCGACAGAAAATAATTACGATAATCCAGTTCAGCCAGCACGGTCAGATTCGCCAGTTGCACCGCGTCCCGCTGGAGAATCACCGGCAGCCAGAAATAAGCCGCCAGCAGCACACCGATGATCAGCGCGCCGATGGCAAATGCGACCCGCCGTATATCGTGCAGCAGGGCATTCCACACCAGCCAGGCACCCAGCAGACCAGTCAGCACAATCGCCATCAGATTATGCGCGTTGACCAGCAGCAGCATACTCAGCGCGGCCAGTACAAAATTAATGACACCGCCGCGCCGCAGCAACCGCTCGAACAACCACATGACCAGCGGAAACAGCGCAAAAGCCAGCAGTTCCGGGAAATCGCCGCGCGCATACGGCTCTTTATAGATCAGATACGGGCTGTAGACATACGCCACCGCCGCGATAAATCCGGCTAATGGGCTGATCCGCTCGCGCAGAAACAGAAGCATGCCGCCACCCGCCAGCAGATTGCACAGCACAATCAACAGGCGCAGACTATCCAGCGCGCCCAGGCTGAACACCCGCGCCATGATGCTGGTGATGTAATAGGTCAGGCTGGCGTAATAATGAAACAGGGGTGATCCGTAGCCATAATAGAAGCTCTGCGCCCAATCGGGCATCAGCACACCCTGCGCCCACGTGCGATCCATCTCCGCCACGCGGTAAATGTGATAGAGCGTATCGGTGCCATTGGGCAGGCCGGGATTTTGCAGCAGCGGCCAGATGCTGAACAGGCATAAACTCAGCACCAGAGACAGATCAATCAGCAGGGAACGCCTGCTCTGCCGCGCTGAAAGTGGGGTTGTCGCTTCACTCATAGAGGATGCTGATGCCTTCCCTGAAAAATTTGACTGGTAAAAATCTGTTCGACACTTCCCTGATTTTTTCAACAGATTCGGATTAGCTCTGCTCCCTTCCCCTGAATTCGGGGGAAGGGTTGGGGATAGGGGTCTCACCCGTTTCTTAAACGCCAGCATTGTAGCAGAAATCCCCATGCAGACCAGACAGGCGCGTTTGGTAAGATCGGCAGCATCACCTCATTCTAGTCTAATGTACAGGGGATACAATTCTGTACACTGTGTCAATTTAAAATGAAGCCTCAATCAGAATGATCTGGTTGTCGCTTCTCTAACCATTTTACGCATATCATTGATGAACAGACGAAGGAGTAACACCGATGCCCAATATTGGCGATCAGGCACCCGATTTCACCCTCAAAAATCAGGATGGAAAGTCAATCAGTTTAAGCGATTATCGCGGTAAAAATGTCATTATTTTCGCATTCCCCAAGGCAGGCACCGCCGGCTGCACCGCGCAGGCCTGTTCCTTCCGCGACGAATTGCCGCAGATCGAACATTCAAACGCGGTGGTACTGGGACTCAGCACCGACCAGCCCGAATCGCTCAAAAAATGGAAAGACAATCAGAAGCTGCAATATGATCTTCTTTCCGATCCTGACCAGACTGCGTTAGAATTACTGGGGGCCGGGGGTTCATCGCTGCTGGGATTAGTGAAGGTACCATTTGCCAAGCGCTCCTATTGGGTCATTGACAGCAACGGCCTCATCGCCGACATGCAGATTGGTGTTGGCCCACAGGAAAGCGTCACCAAAGCTCTGAAAGCTGTGCAGCAGATCACGCCAGCTTAAACAGATTCACACACGGGCAGGCCAATGGGTGCCTGCCCGTTTAATGAGAAAAACACCACAGGAGGAAGAGACATGCCGAAAGTTGGCGAACAAGCACCGGATTTTGAACTGCCGAATCAAGATGGCAAAATGATTAAACTGAGTGATTATCTGGGTAAAAAAGTGATTCTTTTTGCGTATCCCAAAGCTGGAACCAGTGGCTGCACCACCCAGGCCTGCGGCTTCCGCGACGAATTTCCCAAAATTCAGGCGGATAACGCTGTCGTCCTCGGCATCAGCCCCGACGAACCGAAAGACCAGCTCAAGTGGAAAATTGCCGAGAATCTGCCCTACGACCTGCTGTGCGATGTCGACCATCAGGTGCTGGAAGCCTGGGAGGCCTGGGGCGAAAAGTCGATGTACGGCACGAAATATGACGGTGTGATTCGCTCGCACTGGGTCATCGACGAAAAAGGCGTGGTCATCGACGAACAGCTCAAGATCAGCCCCACGGAGAGCGTCAGCAAAGCCGTCAACAGCGTCGACGCTTAAAGTCAAAATACAGCACCAGTATTATTGTGTCGTTTTAAATTTCTCAGACCCCTCTCAACCTATATTTAAAAGTCTCCCTTGCTTGCGAGGGAGATTTAGAGGGGGTCTGAATTAAACAGTCGTACTATCCGCCTACTTTTGTTTATGAGCCGGACGGGTATAATAGGTTTAAGCGATTTTTATGGGGCTTAATCTATGATGCGACGGCGTAATTTTATTTTTGTGCTCACCCTTTTGTTAGTCTGCATTGCAGGGGGCTATGTGGGGGCTGCTCCCGCCGCACAGCTCAGCAACCTGCAGGACTTCATTTTTGACACCCGTGCCGACCTGGAAGTGCTGGCGAATGAAGCCTTAGGGCCAGAACAGCGCCCCGAGGGTTGGACATTCAACAATGACCTGAATTCACAGACGGTCATCTCCGACCTGTGGTTTGATAACGAACTACTGGCAAATAATATTTTTGGTGAAAACACACGTCCGCCCAGTTGGATCGGCATTACCGCCAACAAGCCCGACATTATCGCCCGAAATGTACGTCATGATCTGGAACTTTCCGCCAGCCAGGCGTTAAGCAGCAACACGCGTCCACCAGAATGGCGTGGCGCGGCGCCTCTGCTGCGTTGTGAGCGCACCCTGCAAAATGTGCTGTCTCTGCTGAATACCCTCTATCGCGTCACGACTAATACGCCAGAATCCGCCCTGAATTACTGTGCATCTGTGTCTGCCGAGGCCGAAGAAAATCTGGTCAACACCGCGCTGGATCAGATCGAAAATCTGCCCGACGAAGTGCTGGCGATTCGTGGCGATATGGAACGGTTGGCTGATGAAGCACTGGGGCTGAATATCCGCCCACCCAACTGGATCGGCAACAAAGATCGCGACTCCTCGACTTTGACCGGCGACAATTTCCTTGATCTTGAATCGCTGGCAAATCAGCTTTTAGGCAATAATGTGCGTCCCCCCGGCTGGATTGGCGTAGTGACCAATTCGCAGGCCATTTCCTACCAGAACCTGCGCCATGACCTCGAATTACTGGCTGATGTCGCCGTTGCGGAGCGTCCACGCGGCTGGCAGGGCATTGACCCGCTGGAACGCTGTGATCCGCTCATTCAAAATCTGGTCATTCTGGTCGAGCAGTTTGAGTTCACCACCGAGGGCATTCCGCAGGGTGATAATTTCTGTCAGTCGGTAGCGGCAGCCGCTAACACGCTGGCGGAAAGCCCGCCTATCGAAGAAATTGTCGTACAGGACCCCAATGATCGTCGTCTGGCGGAGGCGGATTACGCTTTTACCTATCTCGACCTGGCCGCCCGTCAGTACATGGGGCTCATGCCCCCCGGCGTGACCTTCCGCGCCTGGTATCGCAACTTTGGCGACTCCACAATGATGTTCGTCAGTGGGGATGATTTCGCGGTGTATCTCGACCAGCGCTGGACAACCCTGCCGATTGATATTTACGACAGCCTGCCTACACTGGAAGGTGTCGAGCCGCTGACCTTCTGTGATGCCGCATGGTGCGATGGCCCCGGCCCTACACCGACCCCAACCGGTTCCGGCCCGCTGATTTTGCTGCTGCTGGAAACCACGCCGCAGGCTCCTGTTGAAGGCGGTGAAGAATCGTCTAATAAAGTTCAGGTGTCGTGGAATTACATCCGCGTGACGTATGTGGCAGACAACGCCACGACCCGTACCGCGCAGGTGGCGCTGGAAATCTGCACCGAAACCACACAGATCAATTGTGAGCCGGTCATTCGCATTCTGGACAATACCGTGGGTGCGGCTAAACCGGTGATTTCGCAGACGCCTAACGGCCTGAATGTCTACGAATTCCCTTATGGCTATACCGCCAATCTGGTGGTGGAAGGCGCGACTTTGACCTCAACCGATGTCTGGCTGAGTGATCCGTCGATTCGTTAAGTAACGATCCGATAGTTCAACTGGTACGGACACGGCAGTGCGCTAGCCTCCCTGTGGGATGCCGTGTCCGTACGATAAGTCCATTTTCCCATTAGCATCTCAGAGCCTGTCTGCATGACAGGCTCTGTTTTTTATCAATCCGCGCTGGGCAAACGCACGGTGAAGGTCGTCCCCTGTCCAAGCACGCTCTGCACTTCGATATGACCGGCGTGGCTTTCGATAATCTTTTTGACAATCGCCAGACCCAGGCCAGACCCATTCGGGCGAGTTGAACGGGCATTCGATGCGCGGAAAAACCGGTTAAAAACCTGGCTCAGATTTTCCTGGGCGATACCGATGCCGGTGTCCATAATTTTAATCACGACATCATCGTCATTCAGCCGCGTCTGGATAGACACATTACCGCCATCGGGGGTATAGAGAATCGCGTTTTGAATCAGGTTGATGAGTGCGCGGCGCATGTCATCGCGATTAGCCTCAATCATGGCCTCTTTGCCATTAAAATCCATTTCGACATTCAGATGTTTATCGTCCACCAGCGGCTTCAACGCCTTGAAGATATCCTCAATCAGATCATCGACATTTAAGGCTGACCGCTCAGTAAAATCCAGATTTTCCAGCCGGGACAGCATAAACAGGTCGTCAATCATATCGTTCATACGATTGGACAGTTGTTGCAGTTCATCCAGTTGGGATTTGCGCCGAACGGGATCATCGAGGCGATTAAGCTGATAAATTTTGAGGTTGATGGCGGTCAGGGGGCTTTTGAGGTCGTGCGAGGCTTCACTGATAAAATCGCGCAGCAGATTGAATTTCCTGCGTTCCAGCTCCAGATCAATCTGATGCTGCTCGATCTCTTTCCGCTCGGTGACATCCTCGCAGATGCCGGCAATCCGGTAAACGCCGCCCTGCTCATTGTAAATGGGGAAAGACCGATCCCGTACCCAGCGGATGCTGCCATCGGGTCGCAGGATGCGATACTCAATGTCGTACTCGTGGCTGGTCTTCAGCGGCAGGACAGCCTGCACACGGTCGCGATCTTCCGGATGCAGCGAATGGATGAAGGCATTTTCGTCGGCATAAAATTCTGCCGCACTACGCCCCCAGATGCGCTCGTAGGCCGGGTTGACAAAAAACGCCTGGGTTTGATCAGGAGCGCACAGCCACAATCCTTCACTGGTATTTTCCATAATCTGGCTCAGATATTCCGCCTGATTGCGCCGTGCAGTTTCCGAGTTTTCCAGCGCGGCTTCGGCGCGGGATAACGCCAGACGGATACTTTCTATCGACCCCAGCAGAATATCAAACGTGCGCCGATGCTGACCGCCGACGTAATGCGGCATGCGCGGCGCGATGCGCACAATATACAACGCGGCGAAAGGCCATAACACCAGTGCCGAAAATGTCTTCCCCATCAGATCACCGGGCAGATACCGCGCGAAATTCGCCGTTCCCAGGTCGCTGAGAAGGCCAAACAGCACGGCATCCGTCCACAGGCTGGCTAACAGCGCCAGCCCGACCACCACCGCTTCCGGGATGTGTGGATACAGATTGCGGGTGCCCTGATAGAAAATGGCGATCACAAACATATCGGCGAAAAACGCGATTAAGGAAGCGGCGGTCACGCGCAGATTCAGCGTCGAAATCTGCAAAAAACTCGATAATCCGGTGGTGCTGCCTCCACCCGGCAGCGAGAGATGCCAGCGGTACACGATGATCATCACCAGCACCAGCAGGCTGACCCCCAGAATACCGAAAATAATCGCCCGCGCCGCCACCGCCCCATTCGCCACATAGACGACTAACACACTGAACAGGATCACCGGCACCAGCACATTGGAGCTGTAAAAAATCGTGATGTCAGGCGACAGGTCGATATACAGACCCAGTTGCGCCTGTGTGAAGGTGACACACATGCCCAACAGCATCAGCAGCGGTGCAAAGCCGATGCGCGGGCTAAAATAATGCGTCACTGGAACCAATCCGCCTAAAAACCAGATGCCAGCAATTAAAAGCAGCACGTTAGCGACCATAAATTGTCCCGAAATGAATCCAGCCATCAGGTCTTACAATAAAGTTATAGTTCTATTATAGCGTAGCTTGAGAAAGACAAGGCTTGTCATCTGGCATTAAAGCTTGAGGCGGATTCCAGCGGCAACATGGGCGGAATGTCACCTGGAACATCCAGCGCATGGCGTTGTGACAGGCTCCGATTTTTCGTAAAATGGAGGTGATGGCTTCCTGACAACAGTCGATCACGCGAAAGGCTCTACAGATGAAACCCCCGCAAATCCCGCTGGATGCTGTTACCGCGCTGGAACCCCTGTATGAAGTGACCATTCCGGCGAATTACCTGGACGAGAACGGCCACATGAATATGCGCTGGTATCTGGCGATTTTTGACGATGCCGGTTATCCGCTGGTCGCCACCTTTGGCCTGACCGCGGATTATCATCAGCAGCATGGCACCGGCGGCTTTGACCTGGAGCATCACCTGCATTATCTGAACGAAGTCGCAATCGGGGATGTCGTGCGGATTTATGCGCGTCTGGTGGGACGTTCTGCCAAGCGCATTCATTACCTGATGTTCATGGTCAACGTGACACAGGACAAACTGGCGGCGATTTTCGAGTGTGTCAACTCCTTCGCGGATTTATCCGTGCGCCGGACTGCACCTTATCCGCCGGAGATCAGCACCCGCATTGACGCCCTGCTGGCGCAGCATCAGGCGCTGACATGGGATGCCCCCACCTGCGGGGTCATGGGGGCATAAGTTTGCAAAAGCCGGGTACAATATAATCAGATAAGTTTGAGGATAAACTCCATGACTGATTACGCGCTATCAGCCAGTACACAGGAAGAAGTGCTGACATTTTTACTCTCAGCACCTACCCCACAACAAATCATCGATTTTCATGCGTCAGCGGCAGCACAGGAGCGTGTGCGTTATCTGCTGGACGCTAATCGACAGGGGACACTCAGTGCGGAAGAACGCGCCGAACTGGATGAAGCCATCCAAATAAATCACTTCATTATGCTGTTGAAGGCCAAAGCGCACGAGACTCTGCAAGCTTCATGAGCTATATTCCCGAAGCTCTGCGCCGTCAGGTGATTGATCGTGCTCAACAGTGTTGTGAGTATTGTTTAATTCACCAGCACGATAGTCTTTACACCCATGAAGTCGATCATATTATTCCTGAGAAACATCGCGGCGAAACCAGTGAAAGTAATTTGTGCCTTGCCTGCCTTGAATGTAACCGGCATAAAGGCAGCGATTTTGGCTCGTTCGATCCTGAAAGCGGCCAAATCACACTGTTATTTAACCCACGCCATCATCAGTGGAAAGACCATTTTCAATTAGAAGATGGACACATCTTCCCCCTAACTCCAGAAGGACGAGTGACCGTTTTCGTCCTCAATCTCAACGATGAAATCCGCGTCCGAGCACGCCGAGCGTTAACCAAAGCTGGCCGGTACCCTAAAGCATAATAGCATCACCCCTTATATTCAATCGTATTACAGTCGCAGGTCAGGCATTGTGTTTGCGCTAGTTACTGCCTTCTAAAATGGAGCTTATTAACATGATGTGATGAGGTCCTCATGAACACCTTAAAAATCTCCTGCCTGGCCTTACTGATACTCTGCTCCACCGCTACCTTAATAGCTCAAGATAACGTTGAAACTGAAGGGTGGGAGGTTATTGAGCGCTGTCTCAGCGAACTTCCCTATCCGACCATCCCCCAAAGCAATTGGAATTTTGATGGCATGATTATTGTTGAAAATCGAGAGGGCATCCGCGCTCTTCGCAGTGACTTTGACACATCCTATTTTATTGCCTTAAAGAGTGGCAATTCATTTACCACTGCAGGACAGTTTTCACCTGATGGTCGCTGGTTCGCATATGCCCTAGGTGACACTCAATATATGTCCATGATGTGGGATCGAGCCAATATCAACCGTTTGCGGGTAATCAGCACAGATTCGCGTGGCATCTATTATGATATTCCCTGGTTCAATTGGGGTAACGCCAGTAATCCCTTTTTGGATCAATTAATGTGGATTGATAACGAGCATTTTGTTTATGACGGATCACCTGTACCGAGAACAGAACAAAGCAACAGCGGCCTCTGGGTTATCAATGCCTTTACGGGTGAATCTGAACCCATGCCAGTCGATTTCCCATTGCCAATAACAAATCAGATGAGATATATGGCTGGTACAGATCCCAAAACAATTTCCTTTGAAGAGGTAGAAGGAAAAGGGGTGTTCCTGAAGAATAAGCAGGGTGTAGAAACACTTATACTGGCTACTGACCAATCATTTGTATTCGGCTCGCTTAAAATATCTCCTGATGAAGCGTATGCTCTTGCTTACTTTAATGATAATTTTCACCTTATTGATATAAACCACGAGGTGGTGTACAACCTCTGTGAGAGCGACCTGTTATCCTATTGGAGTATTTGGTCGCCGGATAGCCAAAGCATTGCATTTCTATATGATGGGTATCCTGTTCTCTACGATATTGAAACTCAGTCCATGCAAATTCTACGTTTCAAAACTAGTCAGATTATCGCCTGGCTACCCATTGAGAGTGAATAATTTGAACACTCTTATAAGTTTAATGTCATAACCAGCGTAAATTTTGATCTAGTATATGTATACTCCAAAAACCGCCCCGCACAGATCATCCACGCGGGGCAGACTGCCCTCTCACCCCAGCAACAGCGCAATGGATGCGTCTTGCGTATGCCGCTGATGCCGCGATCATGCAATCAGGTTAAGTACGAAATACAGCAGCAAACCTCCGCTGAGCAGAATCATACTCCCGGCGCCAATCCGTATGCGGTAAGCTCGCCATTTTTTTGGGCCTGAAAGCCCTGCCAACGGTGTTTGACGGATAACCCACCACGCCAGCAATATCAGCGGCGTCATGACAAAGAAAAGTATGCCAATATTTAAAAGGGCGTCAGAAGAAGACATCTTTGCTCCTTATTGGTAAAGCTAAAACACCGCCCCGCACAGATCACATCACCCATGCGGGGCGGATTGTCCCTTACCCCAGCGGCAGCGAAATGGATTTGCCAGCCGCCATGCTGCGATGGATCGCCTCGGTAAATTCCATGTAGGCCACGCCCGTCTCAAACGGCGTGTGCGTGATCGTCTCCACGCCACGAATGGCGCGTATAAATTCCTCCTCCACCCGCCAACCGGCCTGTGCCTCCGCCGGGATGCTGATCTCGATCAGTTGACTATCCCCGCGCTGACCGCCATACAGCTTACCGTCACGGACTTGCAGCGTCCCCTCCGTGCCATACAGAGTCGCGCTGGCCTGCTCACCACTCAAGCCGACCACAGCGGAAAAGGCCATGTGCAACTGC
>JBBSQD010000214.1:0-10973 GCA_038258185.1 Aggregatilineales bacterium
AATGCACCACCCAGCGCCGGGCCAAAGATAAAGCCCATGCCAAAAGCCGCGAAAATATACCCCAGCGCCTGGGAACGCTCTTTCGGCGGCGTGATGTCGGTCACATAAGCCTGAGCCACCACGATATTACCGCCGGTAATGCCATCGAAAATGCGCGCGGCAAATAAAATCCACACATTTCCGGCCAGCGCGATCATGACAAACGCCACCACCGTCCCCAACTGGCTGATAATCAGAATCGGCAGCCGTCCGTACATATCCGACAAGCGCCCGATAAACGGCCCAGCCAGAAACTGCGCCGCGAAAAACACACTGATAATCAGCGTCACCGTGCTATCAGGAATAGCGAATTCGCTCCGTGCAAAAATCGGCAGAATGGGCAGTGCCATCGCCGCCCCTAAAATCTGCACAAAAACAATCAATAAAATCGTGATAAGTCGTCGATCAATCCGACCAGCCATACAAAATCTGCTCCATAGAAGATGAAGATAATAAGGAAGGTGAGCACGTGCGGTGCGACAGCGCTCCGCTGAGGTGAATTCACTAACTTCTGAAGCATCCGCCTGCACAAACCTTACGCATCAGGTTTCAGCCTATGCCACTCTTTTAGCATACGCCCGCTCGTGCAGACCAAAACAGTCCAAATTGAAGAAAATCGCGGATTTCTGCCCTGCGCACAAAGATTTTTTGGTGAAATTGACCGAATACCGCATAAAATGAATGTTTTCTAATGTCTTGCTTTTCGGAATCACATACGCTACAGTTTTTATTACCGTGTGGCAAAAATGAAATGTTTTGTTTCCCAAACAGATCATATAGGTGGAGTTTGGCCGCAAAGCGTTTGACGATTGCCATTCAGGTGGCGTAAAAAACCCTCTGTTTTATACGTGGCAGACTGAGTGCCGCTGTGTCTGACACACTTTTGCCCGCGTAGAGGCGGCTTACGATATCTGGCACGGCCAGATCAATAAACGTATTTTATTTAATGAGGAGTAAAGCATGATTCGTAACCATAAAATAGTTTTGCTTACCCTGTGCCTGGGGCTGCTTGCCATGCTGGCGCTGCCACTGGCCGCACAGGAGTGGGTGGAGACGGACGGGCCGGGCGAAGGCGGCCAGATTTATCTGAACCTGGGGGATAGTGACCCGGCCACCTTTAATCCCCTGATCACCAATGATGCCAACTCCAGCAGTATCGCGGCCTGGCTCTATCCGTCGCTGTTTTCGATCAACCCGCAGACGGGCGAGACCGAAGCTGGTCAACCCGGAACCATCGCTACTGGTTGGGAATATGACGAAAGCGGCACCGTGCTGACCGTCACCCTGCGTGAAGATGCCTTCTGGAGTGATGGCACCCAGATTACGGCCAATGATCTTGTGTGGGCGGCTGACGCAATCCTGAGTGGCGAAACTTCCTCACCACTGACCAGCGCCTTCGAAACCCTCGCTGATGGAACCCCCGCCGGTGGCAAGATCATCAGCATTGAAGCCGTGGATGATTTCACACTGCAATACACTTTCTCACAGCAGGACTGCATCGCGTTTGAAAGCGCCAATGACATTCCGTTTGTTCCGGCACATGTCTTTGAAGAACTTTACGGGGGCAATTACGCTGCGATGGATGAAAATCCACGTGAGCTGCCGACTGCAACTTTTGGCCCCTTCAAGGATCTGGAATTTGAGGCGGGTGTCCGTGTCAGCTATCTGCCTGACCAGGATTTCCCCGATTCATATCTGGGTTATGTCAGCCCGACAGAATTCGCCTATCTGATCATCCCCAATACCGATATTGGTGTCGAGCGTTTTGTCGCGGGTGAACTGGCTATTTCCGGTATCCCGGGTGAGCGTCAGGCTGAATTTGAGGATAATCCCGATTTCCAGAGCTATCGCGCTTCGCGCCTGGGTTACGTGTTCGTCGCACTGAATCAGGCCGACCCCAGCAACCCAGAACCCGGTATTGATGAAGAGGGTAATCCTGTCCCCCAGACCCCGCACCCGGTGCTGGGTGACAAACTGGTACGTCAGGCCATTACCATGGCTGTGCCGGTTCAGGATCTGATTGATGGTATCCTCGGTGGGCAGGCTGTCCCGGTCGGCACCAGCACCATCCCGGCTTCATGGGCGTATACGCCTGACCTGCAATATGAATATAATCTTGATGCTGCACGTGAACTGCTGACCGAAGCCGGTTGGGTAGACGACGACAACGACGAAAGCACCCCGCGCATCTGCCAGGACTGCCTGTATGCCCGTGAGGTTGACGCCGACTTTGAAGGTACCCCTCTGACGCTGCGCTTCCGCCAGCCCAGTGGCGACAGCCAGAATCAGCTATGGGCCGCTCTGTTTACATCCTCACTGGCTGATGTCGGTATCGAACTGGATGCACAAGAAGTCGATTGGAGCTCGGTCTTTTTGCCGGAGCTGGTCGGTCAGACGTTTGACATGATGGTTCTGGCGTGGAGTTTCGGTCTGCCAGTTGACCCTGATATTCAGGACATCTTCGGGCCGGAAAATGATGTTCCCGGTGCTGGCTTCAACATGGTTTCCTACTACAATCCGGAAGTAATCGCATTGAATGATGCTGCGCGTACCGTCCCCGGTTGTGATCTGGATACCCGCCGTGAACTGTATCAGGAAATGCAGACGATTATCCATGAGGATACTCCCTACTTCTTCCTGTACGTCAATAATCTGTTGACCGCGGCCCAGCCTGATCTGGTTAACTGGAACCCGACAGACTTCTCGCGCACCTACAGTATTGATGCCTGGGCGCGTCCATAATTTGTTCAATTCGCATTCTCGATTGTGATCGAAATGTGTTAATTCTGACAGCGCCGGAGAAATTCCGGCGCTGTCCGTCGTAAAGTATGGTCTGGTTTAACGGTGTAAGCAGGTTAACAGTATGATCAAGTTCATTATTCGGCGGTTAATTCAGTCGATCCCCACATTTTTTGGTATTACACTTTTATCGTATCTGATTATCGTTGCGGCACCGGGTGACCCGGTGGCGATGATGACTTTCGACCCCAAAATTTCGCCGGAAACACGCCAATTGATGGCCGAACGTCTGGGGGTTAATGATCCCTGGCCGCTGCAATATGTGCGCTGGCTGGTCGGTGACGACTGGATGCGTTTTGACAGCAATGGCGACGGCATCCGCGACGAACCCGGCACCCGTCTGGGCATTCTGCGCGGTGACTTTGGCCAGTCCTTCCGCTTCAAGGAAGACCCGCTCAAGTTAATCAGTGAGCGTCTGCCTGCGACTATCGAATTAAATATTGCTACGTTATTTATCAGTTTGTTTGTGGGTCTGGCGATTGGTGTGCTGGCAGCGGTGTGGCGCGGCGGTAAATTTGACAGCGCAACCCGCATCTTAGCCGTTGTTGGGGATGCGATACCCGAATTCTGGCTGGGATTCATGGCGCTGATGATTTTTAGTGCGCCGCTTTTAGGGCTGTTCCCATTAGGCGGACGCTGTGCGCCAACACGGGGTGGCTGCCCGCCCATTTATGACCGTCTGGAATATCTCATTCTGCCGACGATTGTCGTCTCGCTGGGTGGGATTGCCGGTTGGTCACGTTATATGCGGGCCTCCATGCTGGAAAACATCAACAGCGATTATATCCGCACCGCCAAAGCCAAAGGTCTGAGTGACCGCGTCGTGTGGTTTAAGCATGGCCTGCGCAACGCGCTGATCCCGATGGCGACTTTCCTCGGCCCGACATTTGTCAGTCTGTTAGGGGGTTCCGTCATTATCGAGAATATCTTCTCATGGCCGGGGGTTGGGCTGCTGCTGTTTCAGTCGCTGACCAGCCAGGACTACCCGGTGATTATGGCTTCAGTCGTCATCGGCGCGGTTCTGACCATGATCGGTTATATGATTTCCGATATTCTCTACGCGGTATTTGACCCGCGCATTCGGCTGTAAAGGGGTCTGGATAACATGAGTACACAATCCTCAACTCCGGTTAGCCAGATCAAGCTGGAAGCTGATGCACCACGGCGGACTCAGTCCTTGCTGGATCGCGGCCTTTCGCGTATCCGGCGCGATCGCCTGACTCTGCTGGCAATGGCTATACTGGCGATTATGACGACCTTATCTTTGTTTGCGCCTTTTATCAGCGAGCGAATTCTGCAGGTGGATTATCTCGATGTGGATCTGAAGGCAAAGTATCTGCCGGTAGGGACAGAAGGCCATATCCTCGGCACCGATGATGCCGGACGTGACCATCTGGCGCGACTGCTGTATGGTGGGCAGGTTTCGCTGGGAATCGCGTTTTCGTCAGCTTTTCTGTCGCTTGCGATTGGCATCTCGGTGGGTGTGATTACCGGATATTTCGGCGGTGCGCTGGATGATCTGGTCATCTGGTTTATCACCACGCTCAATTCTATCCCGCAGTTATTCCTGCTTTTAATGATCAGCGCGGTGTTATCCCCTGGCCCCCTCAGCCTGGTGCTGGTGCTGTCGTTTCTGGGTTGGACGGGTACCACGCGATTGGTCCGCGGCGAAACTTTTTCGCTCAAAGCCCGCGATTATACGCTGGCCGCTCGTTCGATGGGGGCTTCTGACTGGCGTATTATGTTCGTCCACATCGTCCCCAACATTTTCTCCCTGCTGATTATCGTGTTAACGCGAGCAATTGGCGGCCTGATTCTGGCAGAATCCGCGCTGAGTTTTCTCGGTTTTGGCATCAAGCCACCGACTCCAAGCTGGGGGAATATGCTCAGCGGTGGTCTGGACATGCTGCGCAACGCCCCCCACTTGCTGATCGCACCGGGGCTGCTGATCTCCATCACCGTCCTCTGCCTGTATATCATCGGCGATGGCCTGCGCGATGCTTTTGACCCCCGTACCGAAGATTAATTCAACCGTCCCTGACTGGGATACCCTCGCTGTTCTTAACCTCTGAACAGGTAGCGAGGGTATGCGCGGCTTGCTTTTTGACTCCAAATTAGCATATCCTATCCTCATGACATAACCGATTTCACCACGCTCCTTGAAGCAAATGGGGAAGGAAAGCTCACAGTTTATGGCAAATGATGAATTAAGCGAAAAAGATTATCGGATCGCTTTGAAGGCTGCACTGGCGATTGAAGCCCACGGTGACGCGCTCGACTCGCTGACGAGTATTGCCGAGCATTATCTGGAACGCGGCTTAACTCAGGAAGGCGCGAATGTGCTGGCCTTTGTCCTCATCCACCCGGATGTGCTGCATGATACGTTTGACCGTGCGGACGACTTGTTTATGCGCCTGGAAGAACATACCTGCCCCCGTGTTATTGAAGATGCCAAATTATTCCGGCTGAGTCGTTCGCTGAAAATGGTCGCAGCTTATGTTGATGAAATCAGCCTGGGGAACGATGATACAAATCCGTAAAGTCAGGCCAATCTCACGTAACGCATCTGGTCAAATAGTTATATACTAACCCTGTAAACATCTATTTCTAACTATTGCAAACCCTATAATCCTGGAGCATGTCTATGGCCTCCACAAGCCGCAACCGCAGGAGCTGGATTCCTTTTACCAATAACGATTTAATTCGTAACCTGCCCAATCTGTTTTTCTTCCGCCGTCATCCGTTTCACAACATACCTAAACAATGGGAGCGCCCCGACGACGACGCCTATTATCAGCAAATGCTGGAATGGGAAGGCTTCATTACTTTGGATGGCTGGAAAGACGATGACCTGAACCAGTTCCCGATTATCGCGCAGGATATGGGCGAGCTGGAAGAACATCTGATGCCGACCTTCTGGGAATTTAACCAGAAGTCAAAGCATTTTCAGAATAATTTTTACTTCTACCAGTGGGTTTTTATCATTGGTGCCTTTCTGACCACCGTGGCTGCTATTCTGACCGCTTACTTTCAGAGCCAGCCGGTAGAGATTATCGAGCAGAATGTCGCCCAGGTCATGCCCAATGAGGCTGAAGCACCAGCCCTTGTGCCCGGAACAGAACAATCCCTGGTCACCGATGAGGCTGGCCGCGAATTCGTGATTGATACCACCCGGTCGGATTTTGGTCAGGGCCTGGGCAAGATTTTAAGCTGGGTTACGCTGATCGTCAGTTTGCTGACGACCTATTCCGCCACCATGACCAATCATGGTGAGCCGCGAAAAAAGTGGAATAATTATCGCCGTCTGACCGAAGAACTGCGAATGACCTACTACAAATATCTTTCCCATCTGGAGCCGTTTGACACATCGGAGCGCGTTAACGTACTGCGGGCACGCATCCTGGAGATTCGCCGTAAGGAGCAGGATAACAATGGCTGACGAAAACCTGATCGCGACTGACACAACCGATACAACCGACACGAGCGACATGACTGAAAATGTTACAGATGCGGTTGAACAAACGACAGCAGAAGCTGCGGCTTCTGCTGTCGTGGAAGATTTAACGCAGGAAGAGATCGTGGAAATGGCCGCAGAAGTGGCGGTAGGTGGCGTCGAAGCCATTCCGCCCTCACCTGAAGATGCTCTTCATCCGACCGACCAACCCGCAGCGGAAGCCTTAATCCATGAAATTGACGCGGCAGTCATCGCTGGCCTTGAAAACACATCGCAAAAGCTGCGTCGGGCGAACCTGGATGCTAACACTGCCGAAGTCCTCACCCGCATCTATCTGACCAAGCGCATTCATTACCAGATGGACTGGTACAAGTCGCGCATGATCGAAAATGATTACAACGATGGCACGATGTTCAAACTCGCCGCGTGGGTCATGTCGATCTCATCCGTGCTGGCAATGGGTGGCGCGGTATCCGACAGCGCACTTTTACCCATGCTGACCGCACTGCTCCCGCCAGTCGCGGCTTTGATCACCTCCTTCCGCTCACTTTACCAGTGGGATAAGCAGAATTCGGTGTATCACGACACGGTGCTGGGTCTGGAAGAAGCCAAACTGGTACTGCCGGATTTCGACGAAGTCGATATGAACATCGCTTTCACGGTGTACCCGCAACTGGTGCGTACTGCGGAGTCCGCATTTGAAAAAGAAGCCCAGCAGTGGGGGCAGATCGCCTCTGGCAAAACCGAAGATGGTGCGAACATGGACGCGGTCGAGCGCTTTGCTAATGAATTCGGCCTTACCATTCTGGATGATGACGGTTATATCAATGAAGATAAGATCGCCGAAATTCGGGCGATTTTGCAGGCTTCGGAACAACCGAAACGCGCGCAGCGTCGTCCCGGCACCGAGACAGACGCGGCATCCGATGCTGCTCTAGCGCCTGCCCCTGCGCCGGACGAACTGGGATAACGCTCGTGCTGGATTTGCTGGACTATCGGCGCCGAGTCACTGAGATCTACCGTGCTATCCGCGCGGCGGATGGTGACCCAGTGGCGTGGGTGACGTTTCGCCAGCAGCGGGATGATCTGTTCAGCACGCACAGCCAGTCCGCATTGGATGCGGCCCAAAAGGCGACTTTTAAGGGGCTGGATTATTATGCATATGATCCAGCCTTTCGAGTCACGGCGCACGTGCAGACAGATATCGAGCCGGTCAGCACACTAATTGATCTGGGGGATGATGGTCAGTTTACGACCCAGCGTTTTGCACGGGTCGACTTTACTCTGCCCACTGGCAGCGGCAGCCTGTACATCTACTGGATTAAGCAGTATGGTGGCGGGGTATTTCTGCCGTTTGGTGACGCAACCAATCGTAACACGACTTATGGAGGTGGTCGTTATCTGTACGACACCATCAAAGGCGCAGACCTGGGTACGACCACCAGCGAAATAGTTCTCGACTTTAATTACGCTTACAATCCATCGTGCGCCTACAATCCGCGCTGGACGTGTCCGCTGGCACCACCGGAGAATCGCCTGTCTTTTCCTGTCCCTGCCGGGGAGAAAATTCCTTCCTAAGCAATCAATCAAAACAGCCCCTGACTTCTGTGAGGGGCTGTTTTGATTCTGCTCAATAACTTACCTGATTATTTCACAACCGGTAATGGCAAGGGTAACGATTCCTGCATACCCACGTCTGCGGTGAGCATCACCACGCGCGTCAAGAATTGATCAAAGCTGGTGGCGGTGATTTGCCCATCCTGTACCTGAAAGTAGGTCAGGGCTTGTGTGGTGTAATCTTGCATCAGCCAGCCATCGGGAGTACTGCTGAGGAAGCCTTGCGCTTCGCCCACATCAGCCGAGAACACCGTTCCGTTACGCTGGACAACCGTAGCCATGCCGTCCCATTCAGTGATGAGATAGGCGTTCCCACCCATGACCCAGTTCACATTGCCAATCAGCAGATGGTTGGGGTCGTAATAAATCAGGGCTGTCGTATCCGGATTACCCTCTAGCCGATAGATAACGGTATTACTCGGCGGCATCATGCCGTCTTCGCTGCTGACAGTAAGGTTGTCATTACGTTCGGGAATAACATATTCACCGGTTGTTTGCAGCTTATCGCCCCATATGTTGAAATATTCCACATCCGGTGTGACAACACCCGTTTCCGGATTCCAATTGGACATCATGCCATCCAGGTGACCACCACACGCCAGACAGGTCGCGGCACCCTTGATGCCTTCCGCATCCCATGTGCCAAATATCACACCCACATCACCAAAAGTAGCCATTGTGTCTGCCTGATGGATAATACTGCCGCTGGCGACATCCACCACCGCCACAACCGACTGCAATGCGCCAGAATAAACATCGGCGAAAACCGCTACGACTTGGGTACCATCCGGGCTGAAAGGCCCGACGACAATCGTATCAGGATCGTTCTGCAGTGGGTTGGCGACCACAATACAGCAGGTGTTATTCGCCAGATCAGCGATTTCTAATGTCGACAGCGGGATGTTGCCCTCGCTGCCACCGCTTGACCGGCTGAATACCATCGTCGACGCATCAGGCGAAAGCGACATATATCCCAACCCATGATACGGCTCAATATTCTGGGCACCTTCTGGCAAGTCAATCGGCCCGGCAAGGCCATAGGGGGTCAAGACCTGAATGGCGGTGCCATCATAAAATAATACCTGCCAATCATCCGCTTGTGCGGTGGTGGGTGCAATCACCCCTATCAGTAAAAGTGTCAGGACGATCAGTTTGCGAAACATTATGGAAAACCTTTCATGCTCAGTAATCATCTGATTTTAGAATGGCTTTTCCGAAATATCTCTACGCACACTGTGCGAACCTGACGCTCAACCTGACGGAAACCTGACGCTAACCCGCCCCTTCAATCTCCACGATCTGATAACCATGGACGCGTGGCACCGTAAAATTGACGTAACCATTGCTATACATCCACTCCAGTGTTTGATCTTCCGGCACCAACCGGACGGCTTTTGGCTCATGGTCAGCACGAATGCTGACATCCACTTCATGTAACGGAATCACATCCTCGATCACATCGAGCACCCGTCCACGGCGTTGATGGACATAATGCAGCACGTGCACCAGCAGATCGTTTTCCTGTTGGCGCACCGTGATAATCGCGGTACTGGGCAGATTATTTTCGCCCACCTGTGCCTGCGGTAGCAGCCGCGCCAGACAATTGGCGATCACCTGTTTATGCACCCGTTTGGCCGACTCAGCATATTCACTGAAAAGCGGACGGGCAAGCGTCAGCACGTTGCTATTCTGGATGATGATCGGCTCGTCGCTCGGCTTATCCATCGGCGTGTACTGATGCGAGCAGAAATGTTCCCATGTGCGATTAAAATAGGGCGCGCCGGAATAGGCCAGCACCTCAACACCGGCATCCACGATCAAGCGCGCGCCGGGCAGTTCGCAGGAGTGCATGGTCGGCTCGACATTCTGCGCAATTTCTTCCGCCAGCACCAGATAATCCGGTGCGAAAGGTGCCGGGCCTTCATAATGCGCCCCCATCAGATCAGCCAGCGCGTAATCGTCGTACTCGGTATAACTGTCACGTCCCAGACTGATGAGCAGCTTACCGCCGTTATCCATATAGTCCCGCAGACGCTCGGCCAGCGCCGTGTCGACCATCACACCATCGGTCAGCACGATCACGGTGTAGGGTGCAAAATCCGACCCGGCATCGAGAAAGGCAAATTGCTGCTGTAACTGCTCTAAAATATGCAGCGCGCCGACATCACTGGCTTCGATGCGTCCGCCCCGGATGCCCCGTCCACCGCTGCCGGTCATCACGCCGATTTCGGGCAGGGCTTGCGTTCCCACGCACCACGGTTCACGCTTTTCCACCTCGGCATAAACCTCGCCGATGCGATCATAAACGGCTTTATCCAACTGGCCACGGGGATGCAGTTGGTCGCCAATGCTGATTTTTGCGCCATGCGCTAATGCCTGGAAACTCTCGAATTCCAGCGCGGCGCGGTTACGCAGGCCACCGAAATCGCCCCAGGTGGTGTGGAAGCGTCCGGTCATCGCCAGCATATCCTGCCCAAAATCCTGATAGTAGCGGACGTATAAGGGGAAATGATCGTAGCCCCAGAAACCACCCGGAAGCGATTCAATTTCGAGATGGGTAAAGTTGCCCATTTCGGGGCGATTGCCCAGTTCCGGGTCATATTCCATCAGCAGGCGGCTGTTATAGAAGATGCCCATGTCCGCGTTTTTCGCCTTGATCGCGCTGGTGCAGCGCTGCATAAAGCGGCGTTCCAGCGAGAGCATGTAGCGATTCACGGCGTCTTCATCCTCGATGTTGACGCCATCCGCCACCAGTTGCTTGAGCGTCTCCGTATTGACCGATGGCCCCCCGATGAAGCGCGTGATGTCGATGAAAATTTCGGCCACGTCGTACAGATCCATCACTTCTTCGATCTGCGCGATGACGTAATCGCCATAGCCGGTGTTCATGTCCAGATTTTTCCAGCCCGGTTTGAGCGGGGTGTGCGATGGCCCAGCGGATGTGCCGGACGGCAGAATCTGCCGCCATTCCGGGTGAGTCTCCCAGGCGAGTTCTTACCAGGTGACAGTGGTATAAGCCCCCACGCGGATACCCGCTTCATGACAGGCAGCGACCATCTCACCC
>JBBSQD010000215.1:0-10971 GCA_038258185.1 Aggregatilineales bacterium
AACCTGTAATCGAAAGGTAATTGAGGCTACGGGTGAGTGACTTTGTCGCTAAGAAAATTCGGGGTTATGAGTTAAGAGAGTTAATTGGCACGGGTGGTTTTGGTGTGGTTTACCGTGCCTATCAACCGGCTGTTGACCGTGAAGTCGCGATCAAAGCTATTCTGCCAGTACATGCCAATGACCCCGACTTCGTGAGGCGCTTTGAACGTGAAGCGCGCTATATCGCACGTCTGGAGCATTTGCACATTATCCCGATTTACGATTACTGGCGCGAACCGGACGGTGCCTATCTGGTGATGCGTTACCTTAAGGGCGGTAATCTGCTGACATCCATACAACACGAAGGCCCCTGGCCGCTGGCACGCGCTACCCGTCTGGTGGATCAGATTGCACGGGCGCTGACGGTGGCGCATCAGAACGGGATTGTCCATCAGGACTTAAAACCGGAAAATATTCTGTTGGATGAGGAAAAGAACGCCTATCTTTCCGACTTTGGCATCGCTAAAGACCTGGTTGAACCGAATACCGACCCCTCAGATCGTTATGGGTCACCGGGATATGCCTCGCCAGAACAGGTTGTAGGGAATGAAGTGACCCCTCAATCCGATATTTACAGCCTGAGCCTCGTCATTTATGCGATGCTTACCGGTAAACCGCCCTATGAAGACGCCAATACGGCTCGCCTGATTCGTAAAACGATGTATGAGCAGCTCCCCTGGTTGTCGCAAACACGCCCTGACCTTCCGCGAGATTTAGATCGTGTATTGCGACGGGGTGCCGCAAAAGACCCTTCTGTACGTTATCACGATGCGCTGAGCCTGGCGGCGGACTTCCGTAAAGTCAGTGCTTTGAATTTTGATGAATTTCTGCCGGAAACGTCTCTGCTTGGAGAAACAAGCGGCACGATGCAACTGGATGCGCTCCATGATGAAGTGGATCGCTATGCAACCCAACCGATGGATTTCAGCACACAGCAGCTTGATTTGACGCGTAATCCGTATAAGGGTTTACGCGCTTTTGATGAAGCAGATGTGAATGATTTTTTTGGCCGCGAGGAATTGATTCAAAATCTGATTCGACAGATGAATGTTACGACGACTTACAGTCGTTTTCTGGCAGTTGTCGGTCCCAGCGGCAGTGGTAAGTCGAGCGTGGTGCGGGCTGGGTTATTGCCAGCGCTGCGGCGCGGTCTGGTTACTGGCTCCGAGCGCTGGTTCGTGACCACGATGGTTCCGGGTCAACAACCTCTGAAGGAATTGGAAGAGGCTTTACTGCGTGTTTCTTTTAACTCCCCGGAAACACCCCTGTCCGAATTGATGATTCAATCTTCTACAGGCTTGCACGAAGGTTTAAAGCAGTTGTTTGCGGCGGATGCGGCGGATGTTTTGTTATTTGTCGATCAGTTTGAAGAAATTTTCGCAGTAACAGTCAGCGATGATGAGCGTACGCAATTTCTGGATAATCTGGTGTATGCCTTACGCCAACCCGATAGCCATTTGCAGGTTGTGGTCACGCTGCGTGCTGACTTTTATGATCGCCCCTTATTATTTCCCGGCTTTGGTGATTTTATGCGAGAGCGCACTGCTGTGGTGCTGCCGCTCTCAAAAGAGGATTTGCAGAAATCTATTCTTAAACCAGCCGAGAATGCCGGATTGTTACTCGAAGGTGATCTTACTGACCAGATTATCGGGGAAATCCAGGAACAGCCGGGGGGCTTGCCACTTTTACAGTTTGCGCTGACGGAATTATATGAACGTCGGGCTGGGCGGATGCTGACGCTTCAGGCTTATCAGGATATTGGTGGCGTATCTGGCGCGTTGATTCGTCGCGCAGACGACCTCTATTCTGACCTCGGACAGCATGAGCAGGTAGTTGCTAGGCAGATGTTTTTACGGCTTATCAATATGGGCGGTGAGGGGACACAGGATACCCGTCAGCGGGTTTTGCGCCATGAACTGGTGACGATTGCGAGTCGAAAACTCACTGAGTCGATTCTCGATTTATTTGGGAAATATCGCCTGCTGACATTTGACCGTGACCCGGTGACACGTGCGCCCACGGTCGAAATTGCGCATGAGGCGCTGATTCGCCAATGGGGACAATTACACGAGTGGATCGAAAGCAATCGGGATGATCTGCGGTTGCAGATGCGCCTGGTTTCAGTCGTAAACGAGTGGGTCAATGCAGGGAAAGATTCCAGTTATCTGGCGAGTGGTTCACGGCTGGCACAGTTTGAGTCGCTGCTGAATACTGATGCGATTGCGCTGACGCAGAATGAGCGCGAATATTTGCAGGCGAGTATTGATTTGCGCCGCCGCAATGGGTTGCAACTGCGCCTGTTTATCGCTGGTTTGGTGGTCATCACCATTGCAGCGATTGCCTTAACCGTGTTCGCGATTGATCGCCAGAATGAGGCCATCAGCGAGCGCGACAGAGCCGACGAGCAGGTCAGAATATCGCGCTCACGCGAGTTGTCGATGGAATCGGTGAGTGTGCGCAGTCGATTGGATACGCGCTTGTTGCTGAGCCTGCAAGCACTGCAAAGTTATGACACCTTAGAAGCTCGTCGCAGCCTGTTAGCTGGCTTACAGGCCAATCCGCGTTTGATCACTTTTTTGAATGGGCACATGGATAAGGCGCGCAGTGTCGTTGCCAGCCCCGATGGACATTTGATTGCTACCACAGGCGATGACAGCACCATCTGGCTGTATGATGCTGACAGCCATCAGCCTGTGGGCGAACCGTTGGATGTCGCCGCTGGCCCTTTGCTGAATCTGGCTTTCAGCCCAAATAGTGAATTGCTGGCCGCCGCCGGACAAAACGGCGTGATTCATGTCTGGGAGATCAGTGACGGCCATCTTGTTGAGAACAATGTGTTTTCTGGTCACGTGGGTGAGGTCTGGAGTGTCGCTTTTAGCCCTGACGGACATTATCTGGCTTCTGGTGGGGCGGACGAGCAGGTTTTGCTGTGGGATATGTCCCAGTTGAATCCGGAGCCTATAGCGCTGTTGGGGAATGCCGAAACGGTGTTCAGCGTGGCTTTCAGCCCGGATGGGCGCTACCTCGCGTCAGGGAATGCCAACCAGGAAATTGTCCTTTATCCGCTGGATTCACTGGACGATTACACTATTCTGACCGGGCATAAAAATTGGGTGCTCACACTGGCCTTTAGCCCGGATAGCAGCCTGCTGGCTTCGAGTGGGGCGGAAGGTTCCGTCGTCTTGTGGGACGTGGCGAATGGTGAGCAGTTGGGCCAGTTCAGCACGAATCATACGGATTGGGTGCGTAAAATTGCTTTCTCACCCGCCGGCAATATGATTGCGACAGCCAGCCAGGACAATACCATTCGCTTATGGGATCTCGCTACAGTGCAGCTTGTGGGTGAAGTTTATAGCGGGCATACCGATGCGGTATGGGATCTGGCATTTCGCCCGGATGGCCGTGATTTTTACTCTGCAAGCTGGGACGGCAGTGTAATTGCGTGGAGTGTCAATTCGCGCCAGGCACTTGCCCGGCGCATCGCGAGTACAGAAACTTCGCTTTGGGATGTAGCCTTGAGTCCCGATGGTCGCTGGTTAGCGGCCAGTGGTGGCGAACCGGGGCAATCTGCCAGCGCCGGATTTGGCCTTTGGGATTTACAAAACCTCAACGCAGAACCGCAGTGGATAACAGGTTACGCAGGTCTGGTGAGTGCGGTCGCTTTCAGCCCTGACAGCACCATGCTGGCAACAGGTAGCGAAGACACCACTATTCGTCTGTGGGATGTGACCCTGCAGCCGCCCAAGCAGATTGGGCTTTTCCGACAAGAGGGCGGTATCACCGATGTGGCTTTTAGTGCCGATGGGCAAATACTGGCTGCTTCGGACAATGAGGGGCATATCACCCTGCTATATGCTGAAGGGGATACCTGGCGACCCGCTATTAATCCGTTGCCTGTTCACGTGGGCGGTGCAGCCAGCCTCGCATTTAATCCTGAAGGGACGCAGTTAGCGGTAGGGTATCGTGACAATGTGATTATTATCTGGGATTTAGATACCGCGCAGATGGTCGGTGAGCCGTTGGTGGGGCATACCGCGCCGATGGAGAGTGTTGCCTTTAGCCCTGATGGACAACTACTGGCTTCTGGTAGCCGGGATAATCAGGTTATCCTGTGGGATACGACAGATTTCCAGATGAGAGGCAGACCGCTGCGTTACCATACCAATTGGGTGACTCATGTGGCCTTCAGCCCGGATAATCGCTGGCTGGCTTCTGCCAGTCGTGATAATCGTGTGATGTTGTGGGATGTGGCGACAGGTGAAAATCTTGAGCAGCCGCTGACCGGACACCGCAACTGGGTCAGCAGTGTGGCCTTCAGCCCGGATGGGCGACAGTTAGCCACGGTGAGTTGGGATAAAGATATTTTGCTGTGGGATGTGACCCTTCAGGGGTGGTCTGCGCTGGCCTGTCAGATTATTAACCCGCTACCACATCTAGTGGATAATCCCTGTGCTGAAGCTAATAATGAAGTGGACTAACTTATAATGAAATATGGCTTGATATTCTTTTGCATGGTTACACTGCTTGTTTTGGGCGTGGCCGTGATCGCACAGGATAATAATGATGATTGCCCTATGCTGGTGGCTGATGCGCTTGATCTGGCGCAACAGGTTTGCGAACGGGCAACCAGCAGCGAATTATGTTATGGTCATTTTGTGCTGGAAGCTGACCCTCAAATCGGCACAGATGATTTTAAGTTTGAAGAACCCGGTGATGTCGAAGCAGTAACTGATGTGCGATCTTTACGCTTAAGCGCAATGGATGCATCAGAGGATATCTGGGGTGTGGCGGTAATGCGTGTGCGGGCCATTTTGTCGGGCACAATAGAACCGGAAGATGTGGTTTTTCTGCTGTTTGGCGATGTGGTTGTTGAAAATGCGATCACCCTGACTGACGTTACTGTTTTAAGAGATGGCAATGTCCGAGCAGATGCTTCGGCAAATTCCGCTTTGGTGGATGTGGTCGCGGGTGGTGATGTGCTGATAGCCGATGGTCGCAGCGCGGATAACACCTGGATTCGTATCCGTCGCGATAACGATCAACTGAACGGCTGGATTTCTACGAGCCTGATCGAGACGACACCGGCCCTTGCTGGTTTGCCAGTTGAGGATGTGACTGAAACCGCAGATGACCAATTGCTGTACGGGGCAATGCAGGCCTTTTATTTCCGTTCGGGTATAAATGACTCGCCCTGTGAGGAAGCACCCAACAGCGGCCTGCTCATTCAGACGCCTGAGGGCGAAGCCGAAGTCACGCTCTTAATGAATGAGGCGAATATCCAACTGCGGGCAACGGCTTATGTACAGGCAGAACCCGGCCAGGATATGACCGTTTACGTCATTGAGGGTGAGGCGACGATTGAGGCAGATGGCGAGGAACGCACCCTGGTTTCGGGTACCAGCCTGACCATTCCGTTAAATGAGGATGGACAGGTCGATGGCCCACCGAGTGATCCGGAATCTTACGACATAACCCAACTTCAGGCGCTCCCGGTGAATTTGCTGGATCGTCCGGTGGAGGTGGCCGACCCACTGAATCAAACGGTCGGGGTGCCGCTATCGGGTGACTGGAATTTCAATTGGCTGGTTAATCAGGCGGAATGCCCTGATGGGCAGGTTGTGGATTTTGCCACTGAGAATCCACGCACGAGTATCCGCGTGGATGAGAGCGGTGACAGCTTTGTGATGTTATTGACGCGCTACAACCGCGATGCAAGTGGTATCTACCGGACTGTATTTACGGATGCCAGCGGAAATGTCCATACCTACTCACTCCAGGTGAGTGCTTTGGATCGCTTAAATGGCAGTGCGCAGATTGATTATCTGTTTGGCTGCTCATTGACAGTACCATTTGAATTGCGGCTGGTTAATGCGGCAAATTAGAACGCTGTTTCATGCGTCGCAGAACAAGCACTGATGCCAGTAAAGCAACAGGTATAAGCAACCAGCGTAACCAGAACCATTCCGACTCACCGGTATTGGGCAATTGTTCAACCCGGAAAACAGGCGCCTGAACGCACTGTTGCTGAGGTCGTTGAGTGCTTTGCAAACAGGCGCGGTTTGTGATCACCGGGTTGGTGACGCTATTATCAATCAAGCGCGTACCAATGGTAATGGTGACTGCTGTGATCGGCTCTAAACGCGCAAGTCGGAAGTTTACCCGTCCATTGCTGGTGGTCACAGTGCCAGCGGTTGATGTGGCTGAAGTAATCTCTAGCTGAGATGGGATCATATCCGTAATGACGACATTCGTCGCTGCCGTTGTTCCCGGATTGAGAAGCCGAATCGTCCAGGTTGCATCACCGTTTGCCTGCAGAAATGCCGGTGAAGCCAGTTTGATAATGTAGGGTTCAGTGAGGCTTATATCGGGTAAATCCGCTGAGCGAACAATCGACCTGCCTAATAGCGGATTGGCTTGCCCATCTGTCTGGACAAGGAAATTCACACGGGCACTCGATCCACCCGCTAAATCCCCCAATGCACAGCTAATGCTATCCAGCGTTTTGGTGCAAATGGGTTGACCAGCATCCACAGCAATTAAATCAACCCCATCCAGTAATTGTTCAATCAGGACGACGTTGGATACTGCTTGCGACCCCTGATTATTAATTGTGACATTGAAGGCAACCTGATTATCATCCGTTTCTGATTGTGCATCCAGCGATTTGAGCATTTCCAACTGCATACCTTCTAGCGTTGGGCTCACACTGGGCGTAAAAATCGGGGTGGGCGACTGCGTGGTCGTGGAGGTCACTGTAATGGTGGGTGTCGCTGTTTGAGTAGCCGTGCTGGACGCGGTTGCAGTGGCCGTCTGTGTGGCTGTACTCGTACTGGTGCTGCTGGCAGTAGCGGTGGCTGTCTGCGTTGCTGTCGCGGTACTGGTTGCAGTTGATGTGCTGGTGGCTGATGCTGTTGGGCTGGCCGTTTGCGTGCTGGTTGCGGTCTGTGTCGCTGTTGAAGTCGGGCTGCTGGTCGCCGTGGCTGACGGGAGCGCTGTAAGCGTCAATGTTGGTGAAGGTGCTAACAGTGTAATCGTTGTTGTCATTGTGGCTGTTGCGACCAAATCCGTTGCAGTTGGTTGCGGGTCATCGGCAGTGGGCAAGGGTGTCGGTGTAGGTAACTCGACACGGGTGAGTACCGAAGCGGTGTTATTGCGACGGCGAATGTCAGGCTCGTCGGAAGTAACTTCCGCCCGATTAATGATATTACCCGGCGTAATCGGTGCGGTGACGTTCACGGTGATGCCAAATGAATCGCCCGCAGCCAGCGTGCCTATATCGCAGGTAATCACGTCAACGACAATCTGACAGTAGGGCGGTACCGGGAATGTGGTTAAATCCGGTAAAATCGAGACTAAGGTGACACCAGCAGGTAATGTGTCCTCTACGCTAACGTTTGTGGCCGCGACCGTGCTGTTATTGGTCACATTGAGGTTATAGGTTAAAGCACCGCCTGTTTGGACAACATCGCTTGAGGCAGCTTTTTGGAGCTGAATATCGGTGGCATCATCCAGCGCCACACAGGCCGAAAATTCGGACGTTGAACGCCAATTGTTACTGGTAGCAGGGGGCGGGGAAATGGCCCGCGCTGAGGCTGTCGCGGTGATGGACGTACCGGGAATGAAGGCGTTATTCAACACAAAACTTAATTCTTCGGCAAACCCGGTGGGATCTACATTGATATTCACCGAGCCGAGATAAATCTCACCTTCCAGAGCGGGATTTGCAGGGTCGCAGACATCTGTGTTGGCATAAAAATGGACCTGAAATGAACGTTGCGGGCCGGTTAAGCCAGCCTGCTGAAACAGATTGATATCGAGCACGATATCATTGCCATCTGTCCCGGCATTACTGAGTACAGGTGTCGTTACACCCTCATTCGCGCCACCGATCAGACTAATGCCCAGGCCACCATTGTTGAAAATACTGTTGCCGCGAATAGCGACCAGACGATTAGCGCCGGCGACAGAAACGCCGTTGTTATTGTTGTTCGCAATGGTGTTTCCCGTGTTGCAGGCAGGCGGAGAAATCGCACCAAATGGGGGCGAAAAGCCGACATAATTGCCGTCAACACCCAGGCCGCCGCCATTAAACAGTAAGCCATTACCGCCGTTGCCCAGCGGGTCCCCATCCGGGTTGAGGCCAATTAAATTATCACAGATTGAGGTTTTTAGATCATCGCCTGTAAGCGATGCGCCATTACCGGTGTTACCCGCAATCACGTTGCCATCGATTAAATTCCACTGATTGAGATTAAAATCAATGCCATCGCCGATGTTGGCGATGATGGCACCCCCATTGGCACTCGTGCCGATAAAATTGCCGCGGATATTCATTGCAATTGAATCGGCGCCGACAACTGCAATACCATCTCCATTGTTACCAGAAATAACATTGCCATTGTTGGGTGTGCCAATAATGAGATAGCGCACCTCGCCCGTAACTGAAATTCCGCCGCTACCATTGCCAACGGCTGCATCACCTGCGGCATTGCTGCCAATATAATTATTGAGAATGCGATTGGCGTTAGAGAAATTCCATGAGGCGCTGCTGCCAGCCGTAGAATCAACGTCATTAACGTTGATACCTACTTCAGTGTTGCCTGAAATGACATTACGAAAATCAGAGTTATTACTGCCGGAGAGGTTGTTATTCGCATTGATGCCTTGAATCTGCACGCCAATGCGGTTGCCATTTGCCGTTTGCCCATCCAGATCAAGCCCGATATAACTGCTGTAAACCTGATTGCGCGAACCGGTTATCACGACACCAATATCATTAAAGCCAGTTATTGAGAGGCCATTGACCTCATTCTGATTACTTTCCAGCACAATTCCGTTGTTGGCACCGCCGCCATTATCCACCTGAATCAGCGGCGAGCCGCCATAACCAGCGCCACCTGCGGTTAAACCATCAATGTTAAGCGGGTCATTGCTGTTGATAATGGGTAAGTCTGAATTGACCGTGATAATGCCGGGGCCAGCAAAGGTAATTCTATCGCCTTCGTTATTGGCATTTGCGGTTTCGATGGCTGCCCGAAGCGAGCAACCCCCACCGGGTGCGACCGCACAATTTCCGTCTGCCGGATTAAAATCAGGCGCATCGGCATTCGGGTCAGGATCAAATAAATCAACTTGAAACTGGGCGGCCTGAGCAGGTACGGTAATAAGCAAAGCAATGCTTACCATGATCCCAAGTACGAGGATTATGGCGATATAGTGCCTGGGGAATGCTTTAAGCATGGTTTTGTTAAGTGTCATGCTGTGCGCTTATTTACCTTGTACCTACAGCATAATCAAGCATAGCATTCATTTTTGTTATTCACAATTACTTGGTAGAAATTGCGCATGATATCCAACCCAATTCAATTTGTTGAAAACTGACAAATGATTTTTAATAGCTTCTATCAGAAAAATGTGCAGAAGCAAAGATTGCGATGCGCACAGACGTTGTTATATTTGTGTGAATGTTGGCTTAAAGGAAAACAAAATACATGCGACGCAAAGGAATGTTTTTGATACTGATGCTGTTCATATCCGCTTATACGGTGGTTGCGCAGCCGGAAAACCTGTTACAGGATAGCGGTTTTGAAAGTGCGGATTACCGTCTGGTTAGCAGGGATCCGAATGACCCCGGAACCACTTTTAACGCGCCATCAGGCTGGTGGGGTGGTGTGGTTCAACCTCCCGGCCCAGAGTCGTGGCGCAATGCTCACGCTAACGGCTTTCCGCATACGGCAGGCACTAAAATTGAAGGCGGACGCTCGTTTCATATGTCACGTGGTGGCGGGACTTTTACGGCCTATCTCTATCAGCAGGTCAATGTCGTGCCCGGTACCGATGTCGAAGGTGGCGCGTGGGCTTATGCCGAAAATAATGGTGGTAGCCTGATTCGCCTTGGCATTGATCCGACAGGCGGGACGAATCCCTTTAGCGCCAGTGTGATATGGACACCGTATTCTGGCACGCGCTATCAGTGGGTGCAACTCAGTACACGTGCTCGTGCAGAAGGGGGTGTGGTGACCTTGTTCCTGTTTGCCACCCAGGATGCGCCCTCGAACCCCAATGGCGTCTATTGGGATCAGGCCTTTTTGTACGGGACACGCGGCCAACCTGTCGTGACGAGTAGCAATCCTGCGCCTGTAATCAGCCAGGAATTTGTCACGGCCAATGTGCGCTTGCGCGTCCGCAGTGGGCCGGGTATCAACTTTGATCAGATCGGCTCGCTGAATCGCGGCGATTCTGCGCCCGTTGTCGGCGGCGCTGATGGCTGGTATGCGATTTCCACTAACGGCCAGACTGGTTATGTGTACGGTCAGTTTGTGACAGTATCGCAGGGGCAGTTGCCGCAAAATGCAGCAGTATCGAATAGTAACAGCATCACGTTGAAATTTACCGTGGGCTATGCGTTGCGGCTGCGCAGTGCGCCGACCACCAGCAGCGAGACTTTGGCCCGTATTCCGTATACGACGATTGTCGATGCCATTGGGCGGACAGCGGACAATAACTGGATATTGGTGCGTTATGGCGGCCAAAACGGCTGGGTTGCGGTTCAATACGGACTCCTGAATGACAGTATTACCCGCTTAGCGATCCAGTGATGGACTGTCTGAACAATTCTCACAAGGGTATTTTAGTGATTTTTATCATTGTCGAATTGTTATGAAAGGTTAAACTACGGCTGGTTACTTTGCATAAATTTGGAGGTTTGTCACAATGAAATATAAGGGCATATTTGTTTTGGCGCTGGTTGCGCTGGTGATTCTGGCAGTCATGCCTGTAGCCGCCCAGGATGAGGATTTTGTTTTTGGGGTAATTCTCGTTGGGCCACAGAATGACCGTGGCTGGAGCCAGTCGCATACCGAAGCGGGAACTTATGTTGAGGAAAAACTCACCGGTTCGACCATGCTGCTTTTTGAGAGCCTGAACCCGGCA
>JBBSQD010000216.1:0-10969 GCA_038258185.1 Aggregatilineales bacterium
AGAAACACGCTCGGCTGGTCACTCAATTCGATCACAAAGTGCTGCGGAATCGATCACCAGAAGTGATATTCTGGTGGGCGTAGCGCTGGTTTTTATCATTCTGATGGGCGGTTTTCTACGCTTTCAGGGGCAGAACTGGGATGATTTCACGCATCTGCACCCCGATGAACGCTTTCTAACGGATGTGGCTTCATCGCTGGGGGTGTCCTTCCGTTCCAGTGAACCGAACCCGATTGACCAGCAAACCCAGTTGGATAACTGCCGCGCGCGCTACCCGGATACCAACGGCGCAGGTGGTTATTTCGACGCGCAATGTTCGCTGCTGAACCCGCATAATGTGGGCAAGGGCTTGTACGTCTACGGGACTTTGCCGCTGTTTATGGCGCGGGGTGCCGGTGATCTGGCAGTAGAACTGAGCGGGAATCCGGTGTGGAACAGTTACAGCGTCGTGCATCTCGTGTGGCGGTCGTTATCCGCGCTGGCCGAAATTGGCGTGATTCTGCTGGTTTTCCTGATGGGCGTACATCTGCATAACAAGTGGGTCGGGCTGGTGGCGGCGGCGCTGTATGCCATGACCGTGTTTTCGATCCAGCAGTCGCACTTTGGCACGGCTGATGCGATGGCGAATTTCTTCACAACGCTGGCCGTTTACTTTGCGATTCGCGTGCAGCGTGGCGGTAAACTGATCGATTACGGCCTGTTCGGGCTGGCATGTGCGGCAGCCTTAGCCAGCCGCATTAATCTCGCCCCTGTGGCGGGTTTGCTGGTGCTGGCGGCACTCGTCCGCATGATCCCCGCGCTGGATGGCAGCATGATCTGGCGGGAGCGCGAAAAAATCATCCTGAATAATGTCGCTGGCCTGGCATTAGCCGGGGCACTGACGCTGATATTTTTCCGCCTGTGGAACCCTTATGCTTTTACCGGGCCGGGCATCTTCGGTCTGATTCCGAATCCGCGCTGGCTGGCTGACCTGAGTCAGGCGCAGTATCTCGTCAGCGGTGCGGCGGAGATGCCGCCGAACTGGCAGTGGGTGGGACGCACGCCGTATCTGTTCCCGTTGAATAATATGGTGACGTGGGGCATGGGCATCGCGCTGGGGCTCACGGGCTGGTTCGGCTGGTTATGGTCGGGCTGGCGGCTGGTGCGTGCCAAACCGGGTGCTGTGCAGAATATTCTACTGTTTGTTTGGGTGCTGGTCTATTTTGGCTGGCTGGGACGCAACTGGGTCAGCTCGATGCGTTATTTCCTGCCGATGTATCCGATGCTGGCGGTGCTGGCGGCGTGGGCATTGGTGGAAATTGTGAAGCGCTCGCGCAGTTATCCGGTACGGCGTGCTTTATCGTGGGCGCTGGTGATCGGCGTCATCGGATTTACGACCCTGTGGGCGGTCATGTTTACGGATATTTACCGCCACCAACTGACGCGAGTCGCGGCCAGTCATTGGGTGTGGGAAAGTGTCTGCGGTGACCTGTGTATCGAGATTGAGGGTGCGCCGGAAGGCACGCCGCTGGTCAATGTCGCGATTGCCAATGGCTATACCAATGGGTCGGAGGACGCGCTGGTTTCGCAGTCTTCTACCCATTACAGCGGAGTCGATTTTACCTATCGCTTTACGGCTCCAGCCGATGGCGTGATTAATGAAATTCGGGTTCCACATCTGGGGAATGTGGCCGATGTTCCGGGCGAGACGACTGTCCGCACGGCGCTGATCGGCGCGTTTTCCGAGGTGGTATTGAGTGAAGCCACGCTGACCGATACATTTACACGCGACAATCATCCGCTGGGGGATGCCTACGCGATTGCGCTGGAAACCCCGGTCAATGTGATTGCCGGCGATGAATATACGGTGCAGTTTCAGGTGTTGTCCGGCGGCCCGCTGATTACAGGTGGCTCGGTCGTTTCGCATGAAGGCGCGTGGGACGACTCGATTCCCTACAGCGTATGTACGCTGCCGGTGGGGGTTACACTGGCGGACGATCCGCCTCCCGGTCTGCTGGATGCCGATCACTGCGGCGGACGCAACGCCTGGTCAGGTCTGCTGAGCGGGTATGAAATGCAACTGGCGTGGGAAGATGAACCGATCAAGCGCGAGCGCATTTTGCAGGCGCTGGATAACAGTGATTATCTGACCATCAGCAGCAATCGTTTTTATGATGGGGTGAGCCGCATTCCCATCCGCTGGCCGATGAGCAACGCTTATTATGAAGCCCTGTTTAATGAGCAGCTTGGTTATGATCTGGTCGAGGTGTTCCAGCGCACGTATGAGCTGGGGCCGATCAAAATTTCCGACCAGTATCTACCGACCTATGCTGCGCCAGAATGGCTGAATGAATTCGAGGCCGAAGAAGCCTTCCATGTGTACGATCATCCGGTGGTGTTTATCTTCCGTAAATCCGCCGATTATGACTCGCAGGCGGTGCATGACCTCCTGAATGGGGTGCCGATTAACCGCGTGAACAACGCCGGATTTAACCCGGTGCCGACCTGTCCGGAGATTTATCTGCGTCCCGGCGGCGGTGGCTGTGATACCACGCTGGTGGATGTGGCAACTATGTCCTCGCTGGAAGGCGCGGTCACGCCGACTCAGTTCCAACTGACGGAAACTTCGCGCGAAACGCAGTACGACGGCGGCACCTGGTCGGATCTGTTTGATACCAGCAGCCCGATTAACACCCAACCGATTTTGACCGTGGTGGTGTGGTGGCTGGCGATTATCTCGTTTGGCTGGATTGTCTGGCCGCTGCTGTTTGTGTTTTTTCCGTCGTTTGCGGATCGCGGTTATGCCATCGCCAAGCTGGTCGGCGTTTTTGTGACTGGTTGGCTGGCGTGGTATGCGTCGAGTATCGGTGTGCCGCTGTGGTCACGGACGGGTATTGGCCTGATTATGGCCGGGCTGACGCTGGTGAGTCTGCTGCTGATTGTCCGCAATGGCCGCGCGTTTGGTCAGTATCTGCGCGAGTCGTGGCAGCGGCTGATGTGGATTGAAGTGATTACGCTGCTGGCGTTTCTGGGCTTCCTGCTGGTACGTCTCTCCAATCCGGACTTGTGGCATCCGAGTTTTGGCGGCGAAAAACCGATGGATTTCGCCTATTTTAACGGCATCCTGCGCAGCACGACTTTCCCGCCGATTGACCCGTGGTATGCGGGGGGTTACATCAATTACTATTACTTCGGCTTTGTGATTGTGGGGACGCCGGTTTTGCTGCTGGGTGTCGTCCCGTCGATTGCTTACAATCTGATATTGCCGACGCTGTTTGCCATGACGGGTATTGGCGCGTTTAGTGTGGCGTTTAATGTCGTCAGCCATTTTCGGATACGCACAACCTCAGCGGAAACTTCGGCCAACTGGACGCGTCTGGGTAATCCGTGGGTGGCCGGGATCACGGCGCTGCTGCTGGCGGCGGTATTGGGCAATCTGGATACGCCGCGGGTGTTCGGCAGTGGTCTGGCGGAGATGGGCGGCTACAGTCAGCCGGTGAGTTACCAGGAATATCTGGTGAACGAATACACGCAGGAAAACGGCGCGATGCCCGATGATGAAGCGCTCTACAATATCCTCAATGCAGCCGATAACCCGAATATTGTGGATCGCGTCCGCTACGAACTGAGCAACTCTGCGGCATTGGTCAGCAGTCTGGCGCGGGGCGCAGGTCGGCTGGCGGGGGGCGATCAACTGCCGATTGCGGCGAATCGCTGGTACTGGGCGCCGACCCGTGTACTGAGTGAACCCCCGGTCGAATCCGGCAACGCCATTGCCGAGATGCCATTCTTCACCTTTTTATATGGTGACCTGCACGCGCATATGATCGCTATGCCGCTGCTGCTGCTGGTGATGGCCTTTGTGCTGAATGAGGTGCTGCTGGCGGGGCGTGATCAGCGTGGTCGTCTGGGAAGGTTTGGCGCGCTGGCGCTGGGTGCCTTGACAGTCGGCATGTTACGGGCGACCAATACCTGGGACTGGCCCACTTTTATGGTACTGAGCATCGCGGGTCTGGACTTTGCGTGGTGGCTGCAATGGCGGCGGATTTCACGCTGGTCACTGGCCAGTCTCGCAGGCCGCATGGGCGGATTTATCGTGTTGAGCTTCCTGCTGTCGCTGCCATTTATCACCTGGTATGCTACGGTTTATGGCTCGATCAATGTGTGGGAAGGTAATAAATCCCCGCTGTGGGCGTATCTCGATATTCACGGGCTGTTCCTGTTTCTGATCGCATCTCTGTTGGTGTGGGATACGGGACGCTGGCTGCGGAGTGTATATGTACGTTCTTTCCGTGGTATGTGGCCGATACTGCTGTCACTGCTAGTCGGGCTGGTGGGTATTGGACTGGCGGTGATACTCGTCGCGGCGGCGGATTATCAGGTGGTGCTGGTTTCGGTGCCGCTGCTGGTGTGGGTAACGGTTTTATTCTTCCGGCAGGGACAATCGCGCGAGATGCAGTTTGTGCTGGCGCTGACCGGCCTCGCGCTCGGGCTGACGACAGCGGTTGAATTTATCGTGATCGGTGGCGATATTGGCCGCCAGAATACCGTCTTTAAGTTTTATATTCAGGCGTGGCTGCTGTTCAGCGTAGCGGGCGGGGCGGCGGTGGCGTGGCTGTTTAATGGTGCGCCGGACTGGCCGGGTTGGCTGCGGAATACGTGGTTCACGCTGGCGGCGATTCTGTTCACTGTGGCGGCACTGTATCCGATTATGGGCAGCCGTGGCAAAGCGGTCGATCGCATGTCGTATGATGTACCCATCACGCTGGATGGCATGGAATATATGAAATACGCCAGCCAGGGCGAAAATAATGTCTGGTTCCCGCTGGTGGATGATTACGATATGATCCGCTGGTTGCAGGAAAATGTCGAAGGTACACCCGTGGTGATGGAAACCCAGAGCTGGCGGGAATATCTGTGGGGCGGACGGGTGGCGATTTATACCGGGATGCCCTCGGTACTGGGCTGGCGTTTCCATCAGACACAGCAGCGCACGATGGACGCTTTAGTGCAGATGGTCAACCAACGCCGCGCGAACATCAATGCGTTTTATGCCACGACGGATATTCCGACTGCGTGGGAGATGCTGCAATTTTATGATGTCAGTTATGTGATTGTCGGCGCGTTGGAGCGATCCTATTTCACAACCGAAAGCCTGAGCAAGTTTGACCAAATGGTGAGCACGGGGCTGCTGGAAAAAGTCTATGAACAGGGGCAATCCACGGTCTATCGCGTTAATCAGGATGCGACCCTGACGCAGGTCGCTGGAGTGGTAAGGTAAGTGATGCTGGATTGGTTGGCGCGTGAGGGTTGGATTGTTTTAAGCTGGTGGGCGCTGGTGACCCTGGCTGGCGCGGCGATTTTCCCCGCGCTGGTGCGTCTGCTGGGCGGCCTGCCGGATAAAGGTTATCTGCTGGCGCGGGCGGCGGGGCTGCTGGTGGTCGGGTTTGTCTTCTGGTTGCTGGTCAGCCTGGGATTTCTGCGCAACACGACGGGCAGTATGCTGCTGGCATGGATCATCGTGCTGGTGGGCAGCCTGGTCATCTATTTACGTGGCGGGTTGGCATTTGACTGGCGCGCATGGTGGCGCGAAAATCGCTCGGTAGTGATAGTCGGGGAAGTGTTGTTTATCGTGCTGCTGGTGGGCTGGGCGCTGCTGCGATCCCAGCAGAACAACCTGACCGGCACCGAAAAAACGATGGAACTGATGATGATGAGCAGCGTCATGCGCAGCGAGACTTTCCCGCCCAATGACGCATGGCTGTCTGGTTATGCCATCAGTTACTATTATTTTGGCTATGTGCTGTCGGCTATGCTCTCCATGTTGAGCGGGATTGCCAGCACGGCTGGTTTTAACATGACCATTTCGCTGCTGTTCGCGCTGACCGGGCTGACGACTTTTGGCGTGGTCTCTAATCTGGTGCGATCACGTGCCAGCCAGGGCATAACCCTGATTCGCCCCGCCATTCTTACGGGATTACTCGGCGCGTTTTTTGTGATCTTCTTCTCCAATCTGCAACCGATAGTGGTCGAAGTGCCGTATCAGGCGCAGGTGGCGTCTGAGGATTATCTGCGCTTCTGGGACACGAAAAACCGCGATGTGTATCAGGAAGGCACACCGGCGCTCAATCTGCTGAATCCGGTGGATGCGCAACGGGCGTTTTACTGGTGGTTCAATGCCTCGCGCACATTGACTGAGCGCGACCTGACGGGCCAGCGTGTCAACGAAGTGATTGACGAATTCCCGCAGTTCAGCTTTTTGCTGGCGGATGTGCATCCGCATGTGCTGGCGCTGCCGTTTGCGGTGCTGGCGTTAGGGCTGGCGCTGAACGTCGTGCTGACAATGCGCGATCCAAACCGGCTGGAGATTGTTTTCTATGGCGTGTGCCTGGGTGGGCTGGTGTTTTTGAACACCTGGGATGGGCCGATTTATATGGCGGTGCTGGTGGGCGCGGATGCGCTGCGCCGTTTGCATCGCAACGGAACTGGTGGGTTGACACTGTTCGATTGGCTGCGGCTGGCGGGGTTAGGGCTGGCTTTGCTGGTGTTGACGGGCGTTTTGTATTATCCGTTTCTGTTGGGTTTCCGGTCACAGGCCGGGGGTATTCTGCCGAATCTGCTGTATCCGACGCGCTTCCAGCAATATTTCCTGATGTTCGGTGGTTTTATGCTGCTGCTCATTCCTTATCTGCTGCTGGAAGCATGGCGCGCACGGGAACGCATGAACTGGCGGTTGGGCTTAGTGGTCGCGGTCAGCCTGTGGGGCGGACTGCTTCTGCTGATGCTCATGCTGGTGCTGGCAGGCAGCCTGGTCGAAGAACTGCGTAATACGGTTGTAGGATTTGTAGACTTAAATGGTGGCTGGGCGACTGTGCTGCCACAGTTATTAAGCCGCCGTTTGATCACACTGCCGACGACGCTGCTGCTGGTCGGCGCGGTGCTGCTGATTGTCGGGCGCATGTTTGCGCGTCCGCCGGAAGTACGCGATTTGCCGGAAGATGCGCCGATTGAACAACGTCAGGTGATCGCTTATCCCCGCGCGACCGGTTTCGCGCTGCTGCTGATCGGCGGGGGGGTGGTGCTGACTCTGATCCCGGAATTTGTGTATCTGCGTGATAATTTCGGCACCCGCATGAACACCATTTTTAAGTTTTATTATCAGGCGTGGGTGATGTTCAGCGTGGCCGGGGCGTATTCGGTGTACTCGATGCTGGCCGATGTGCGTTTGCCGTTGCCAGCACCAGCGCTGAGAGCGGTTCTGACAGCGGTGGTCGTGACTGTGCTGCTCACCGGCTCGGTTTATGGGCTGATCGGTTACAGCCAGTGGGTGCTGGTCGGCGGGAATGCCGCGGTTCAGTATACGCTGGATGGTGCCGCTTCAACCGTATCCGCAGGTGATCTGGAAGCCATTACCTGTCTGAAGGCGCTGGTGGGTGATGAGCAGTTGGTCGTCGCGGAGGCCGTGGGTAATTCGTATGGCTGGGGTTATGGCCGGGTAGCGAACCTGACCGGCATCCCGATTGTGGTCAACTGGCCGGGGCATCAAAGCCAGTGGCGTGGGCCGACTTATGGCGAGTCCGTGGGCAGCCGTGTGCAGGATGTCGAGCGGCTGTACAGCGATCTGCGCTGGGATATCGCCCGTGACATTATCGACCAGTACGACATTGATTATATCTTTTACGGTCTGAACGAACGCAACGATTATGGCGGGGGTGGTGAAGATAAATTCGCCGAAAACCTGCAAGTGGTGTGTGACCGGGGTGGCAGTCGCTTTTATCAGGTAACACCGGCTGTTGCGACAGCGGTGAATGGATGATCGAGGGGCATATGCAAGCGGCAACTTATGAACAGGCACAATCGCAATCGCAAGGGCTGACTGTCAGTCTGGAATGGGTCGCTTATCTGGTGCTGATCGTGCTGGCGCTGATTTTGCGGGTGGCGGAGCTGGACACTGTGCCACTGACCGCCCGTGAAGCAACCGAAGCGTTAGCGGCGTGGCGCACACTGCATCCATTGGCGGATGTGAGCGCACCCATCAGCCAGAGCCCGATTTTATTCGCGCTGCACAGCCTCAGTTTGACGCTGTTCGGTGGCTCCGAAAGTTTCCTGCGCATCGCGACAGCGCTGGGTGGCGTTCTGCTGATCGCATCACCGCTGCTGTTCCGCGATATGCTGGGGCGCACCCGTACATTTTTGTTGAGTCTGCTGCTGTTCTGCTCACCGATTTTGTTTGCGGCATCCCGCTTGGATACGCCTGCTGTCTGGGCGATGTTAGCGGCGGTGCTGGGTCTGTGGGCGCTGTGGCGCTGGTGGTTAAGCAGTCAGCGTGGCTTTGCGCTGGTCGCCAGTGGTTTCTTTGGTGCTGTGGTTTTGCTGACCGATCCAGCAGGCTTTGTACTGGCGCTGATTCTGCTGGCGGCGGGCTATATCGCGCTGACGTGGGAGCAGAGTGACGAGCCGGACGAGGCCGAAAATCTGCATGTGCGTGAACGGTTTCGCCAGTGGCCCTGGCTGGCTTCGCTGTTGGTCATCGTGCTGGTGACGGTGGCTGTCGCCACTCTGCTGATGTCCTACACTCCCGGTTTGTCCGCAGTGAGTGAACTGTTAGGGCGCGGTCTGGCTGGACTCACACAGCCGCGCCCCAACGCACCGCCTTTATTCCCGTTAATCAGCGCCCTGTTTTATGAACCTTTCCTGTGGGTGTTCGGTGTTTTTGGGGTATGGCTGGCGGCGCGGCGCGGCGAGATGACACTGGTCGAGCGGTTCTTCTCTGCGTGGCTGGTGCTGGCAGGTGTGGCATCGCTGATCTATCGCGGAGCCGGGCCAGAGCATGCGCTGTGGCTGATTATCCCGGCGGCGGGTTTAGCCTCATGGACCTTCTCGCTGATTCTGGAAGATGTGACGCACCCCTTTCTGGATGTGCCGCGCTGGAGCAAATGGCTGCTGGCGCTGACGATGATGGCGCTGCTGGCGATTTTCGCCATTAATTTACAGGGTGTGGGGCGGTCGCTGCTGCGCACACCGGAAGGCTCAATTCTGACGCTGGTGCAGGGTTACGGTGAGCGCATTTCGATGTCGCTGTTTGGTGAGTCCGCCGGACAGGCGATAGCGGTCGACCCCGTGAATATGATCTGGGCGTTAATCGCACTGGCGCTGATTCTGCTGGGCGGTTTTCTGGCGGCTTCACTATGGGGCGCCACGGCCACTTTGCGCGGCGGTGCATTAGGTCTGCTGCTGTTCGGTCTGGTGACTTCACTGGGCAGCGGCTGGTCAATCGCGGTCACGCATGTGGAAGACCCGGCGGAATTGTGGCATGTCGAGGCGACCGGGCGCGAGGTGTTTTTACTGCGCGAAACGCTGGCGGAAGTGGGCGAGCGTGAAACACGCGGCCAGCCCGAACTGCCGATTTACGCGCTGGTTGATCCTAACGGCATCGGTGGCTGGATTCTGCGCGATTACATCAACACCACTTATATCAACGATGCCAGTGAGGCGCGGGGTCAGGAAATTGCTTTGTTACCATTGGCGGCAGAATCGCCGGATTTAGCCGGAGATTATGTCGGCCAGGAATTTATTGTCAGCCGTGTCTGGCGGCCACAGACGTTACAGGGTTTCGATTTTGTGGCGTGGTGGGCGCAGCGGCGCACCCGTGTACCTGCTGTCCCTGATCAGACTCTGGTATTATGGCTGCGTCAGGATGTTTATAATGGCGTACCTTTCGACCCGGCTGCCCAGAATTGAGGAATACTTTAAATGGGGGTGTATATTCAACCGTGTGCGACCATCAGCGGCGATAGATAAAAAATATATGGATCAGCAACCACCCATCGAAACGTTGATTGCCAACTGTCTGAAGGGCGATCAGCAGAGTTATGAAGCACTCTACAGCCAATTCGCGTCTGGCATTTACCGCCTGTGTTACAGCCTGCTGCTGCAACGCCAGGATGCCGAGGACGTGATGCAGGAGGCGTTTGTCTATGCCTTTAAGAATCTGCACCGCTATGATGCACAGCGGGCGGGTTTTAAGACCTGGCTGTATACGATTGCCATCAGCCGCTGTCGTAATCAGTACCGGCGCAAACGTCCGACTTTGATTGACATCACGGAGCTTCTGAATCTGGAACTGCCGGCGCCGCAGTCGGAAAGGCCGGAAAGCGCTCTGGTCGAACAGCATACGCGTGACACGATTGAAGATGCGCTGGCGGTACTCTCGCCGCGGCTGCGTGAGGCGGTGGTATTGCGTTACGGTCACGGCCTGACCTATCGTGAAATTGCTGAAGTCATGGACTGCCCCCAAAAAACCGCCGAAAGCCGGGTACGGCTGGCGCATGATGCGCTGCGCGGGGTTTTGCAGCAGTCCGCCCCGGGTTTACTGGAAGAATTGTTGAATCACTAAACGATGAATCACTGGATGATTTTTAATTTTCGACATTGTGAAACTTACCTGGATGCTTATCTGGATCATGACCTGCCCCCCCGCAAGCGGCAGTGGGTCGCGCGGCATCTGGATCAATGCCCGGACTGTTACCGGGCTTACCGGCAAAAACGCGACTTACGGGCAGAATTGCAACGGTCTGTGCCGTTGGTCGGCCAGCGTCAGCAGCCGGATTTCGGCGCGTTGTGGACGAACATCCAGCGCGAAATCCCGCAGCCACCGTCGATTTTTGCGCCGGTACGGATGCGCTTTGGGCTGACGGCAATAGCGGTGATGGTCATGTTTTTGCTGCCGTTTACGATGGGACACCGGGACGCACGGCTGGCACTGCCGCCGACGTATCCGCTGCCTGTCAGCGCAGCCACTGAAGCCGCTGAAAGCACCGAACCGGTAGCCGAGGCCACCCAGGTCGCCTCGCTGACGCTGGAAAGTAAATTACACGCTGCGACATCGGTTCCGACCTTGCCGGAACCTGTTACGCATGAATCTGCACGAGGACTTGATGGCAACCATAACTAATCAAACTGCCCCGGCACAGTCAGCCAATAATCCCCT
>JBBSQD010000217.1:0-10969 GCA_038258185.1 Aggregatilineales bacterium
CGTTCAATCGCGCTACGGATGGTCGCCTCAGCCGAGGTCAACGCCGCACGAACATCCAGCGCCAGCGCGACATCCTGATAGCCCTCAGCAGACGGACGCACATCCAGCAATTGCGCGGCTTCGCGGATTTCATTCAGTTTCTGCAAACCCGCCTCCAGCCGTTCACCGCTGCGCACCACGCCGCAGTTTTCCCACATGACATTGCGAATGGAGCGCTGTAAAGGCCGCGCCATCTGCTCACCGGGGCGAATCAGTGCGTCGAGGTCATCATGTGCCGCGCGGATCACCGCGTTTGAGCGATGCTGTGCTGGCAGGCTGAAAGCATATTGCGCCGCGGCTTCCCCGGCATAGCGCCCAAAAACGACCGTTTCCGCCAGCGAATTACCCCCCAGCCGATTGGCACCGTGCAGACCGCTGGTGACCTCCCCTGCTGCATACAATCCGGCAATACGGGTCGCGTGCGTTTCCGGCTCCACGACAATTCCGCCCATCGTGTAATGGGCAGTCGGCGCGACTTCCATCGGCTGCTGGCTGATATCCAGCATCTGATATTCCAGAAACTGACGGTACATGCGCGGCAGTTTTTCCAGAATGTAATCCTTGCTGCGGTGGCTGATATCGAGGAACACGCCGCCATTTGGGCCGCCGCGACCTTCGATAATCTCGGTGTAATTCGCCAGTGCCACCCGGTCACGTGTCGAAAGCTCCATGCGTTCAGCATCATATTTCGCCATAAAGCGCTCGCCCAACGCATTCAGCAGATGCCCACCCTCACCGCGCACGGCTTCCGTAACCAGCGTCCCGGCGCTGCTTTCCGGCGCGACCATGCCCGTGGGGTGAAATTGCACCAGCTCCATATCGGCCAGTTCAACACCCGCCTGCAAGCCCAGATACATCCCGTCACCCACGTTTTCATCCCGACGTGACGAACTGCGCCGCCACAAACGCGTATGGCCACCGGTTGCCAGAATCACCGCATCCGCCAGATAGATCGTGCGTTTGCCCGTGTTCAGATCAAACGACAGCGCGCCAAAACACAGGCCATCATCGACCAAAAGCCGCGTTACATACTGATGCTCATGCACCGGGATATTCAGTTCTTCGACTTTCTCCACAAGCCCGAACAAAATCGCCCGTCCGGTATAATCCCCTGCGTAGCAGGTGCGGCGATAGGTATGCGCACCGAAATAACGCTGATCCAGTTGACCATTGGCCTGACGCGCAAATGGCACGCCATAACTCACCAGTTCTTCAATCGCGCGCGGTGCATCCCTGACCATCAGTTCAACCGTGCATGGGTCGGACAGGTGATAGCCTTCGTTGAAGGTATCCGCGAAATGCTGCTGCCAGCTATCTTCCGGGTCAACTGTGCCCAGTGCGGCGTTAATGCCACCCGCCGCCAGAACGGTGTGCGCGTCCCGCTTCAGACTTTTGCCCACAATCACCACATCGCTACCGGCTTCATAGGCTGCAATCGCGGCGCGCATCCCTGCCGCGCCGGAGCCAATCACCAGAACATTCGAAACGTGTGTACGATAATCCATTTTTGCCTACCTCGAATTGATTTATCTTCTGCCGCTGGTCATTTTTGAATATGACAAATGGCGTAGAATTCCATGACAAAACATACTGGTAGGATATGATTAAACTGCACCTTACAGTAGACCTCAGCCTGTGATAGCCTGTTATCGGTTTAACTTATACCCTGGCACAAAACCATGATTACCTTACACAAACTCAAACTGTTCATCGTCGTTTATGAACGCGGCAGCTTTAACCGGGCAGCCCAGGAACTCTATCTGTCGCAATCAGCTATCAGCCAGCACATGCACAGCCTGGAGGCAGCGCTGGGGGCGTCCCTGTTCGAGCGCAGCCCGCAGGGTGTCCAGCCGACTCCCGCTGGAGAACTGCTCTATGACTATGCCCGTAAAATGCTGAATCTGCTGGCCGAGGCCGAGCGCGAAATCATGCAGGTTGACCAGGTGCAGAATCACCAGTTGACCGTCAGCGCCACCCCCGGCATCAGTGTCTATCTATTGCCGGTCTGGCTTCAGCAGTTTCAGGTGGCTTATCCGAATATCAATGTGTCGCTGCAAACCGTCCTCACGGCGGAGGTGGTGCGCGACGTCCTCAACGGGCGCTATGATCTGGGCTTTCTGGAAGGTGAACTGGAAGAACTGGACGCGGAACATCTGGGCAAGATGCGTCTGCTTGACATTGACTATTATGTGATGGTCAACTCGCAGCATCCCTGGGCGGCATTAGAGACGATCCCGGCCGCTGAACTGCCACAGCAGCCGTTTATCAACCGCCAACCGGCCAGCCGTACCCGTCACTGGCTGGAACACACCCTCGCGCAAAATCAGCTGAAGTTGAAAAATATCGCGGAGCTCGATAGCCCCGGCGCGATCAAATACGCCCTGCTCAACAGGATGGGCGCGGCTATCCTGCCGGATTATTCTGTCGAGAGAGAAATCGAGCGCGGGGAAATTCATAAATTAACGATCAGCGAGTTTGACCTCAAACGTCCGTTAATGTTGGTATGGGATAAGCGCCAACCGTTTACCCCCATCCAACGTGCCTTTATTACGCTGCTGGCCCAAAATGCGCCCCAGTTACAGATGCTTTTGTAATAATAGGGTGACGATAGTCCGTTTACAAAATTCATATTTCAAAAATTTAACCAAAAATTTGGATTTAGCTCTGTTTATGCAATATAATCGGTTAGATATATGTGATATTCGTTTGCTTTTTATCTGCAGTTAATAGGTTGTGGTGATGATACAAGACCTGACCAGACAAATTCTCATCGTCGAAGACGACGAAGATACCGCTGAAGTTGTCTCTACGTTGTTAGAAGATGCCGGTTATACTACGCTCGCTGTCGACCGGGGCGAAAGTGCTCTCAACGAGATTGCTTCGCTCGCGCCTGATCTCGTATTACTGGACATTATCCTGCCGGATATTGATGGTCTGGAAGTCTTGCGCCGTGTGCGTGACCGTTCATTCCTACCCATGATCGTGCTCAGCGGTTTAAACCAGGAACGCGATAAAGTGCGCGCCCTGGAAGCCGGTGCCGACGATTATATGTCCAAGCCGTTCTCGCCGGAAGAACTGCTGGCACGCGTTAGCGCTCTGCTGCGCCGTGTCGAATGGACGCCCCAGCCAGAAACCAAGCTGGTTGTGCAGCAACTGGAACTGGACATCCCCCATCGGCAGGCCTTTATCCGTGGTCGTAAGCTGCACCTGACCCCGGTAGAGTACGGTCTGCTCATCACGCTGATGCGCAATGCGGGTCAGATTGTGACGCACGATGAATTGTTACGGGCAGTCTGGGGAGAGCAGTATGAAGGCGATTACTCAGTTTTACGGGTGAACATCTCGCGCTTACGGCAGAAAATCGAAGAAAATCCCCGCCGTCCAGCGTACATTGTGACCATCCCCAGTGAAGGCTATCGGATGCCCAACGGACGGCATTAACGCTGGCCTGCAATATCATTCAGTAACCCACACAACGATTGACCTGGACTGTCAGCCAGGTCGATTTTGTGTTACGCTTGGCTCAATTTTCAGGTATCGTTTAACCCTATGACTTTACGGCTCAGACTCATCATTATTCTGATTGGAGCAGTTCTGGTTGTGGCGACTTTTACCTTTCCGATCTGGCAGCCCCTGCTCGAACGAAATGTGGTCGAAGACACCTTACCCGGCCTGACGACTGCCCAGCAGTCCGCTTTTGACGCGCTGCCTGCCGACCAGCAAACGGCTTTTGGCGAACTGACTGCGACCGATACCGCGATGGGTTCAGCCGTCATCAGCGCGGCCTTGACTGCGCCTCGTGCCGTGCCTGAAAACGAACAGGCTTTGCCAGATGTGCAGGGCGCAGAGCTTATTCTGGATGGGTCAAATTTTCGGGCGATTGACGCGGTCCGCTGGGCTACTGGAACAATGGATATTTATGAGTTGCCCGACAGTACCAAACTGCTGCGTTTCGAGGACTTTGAAGTTGCCAACGGGCCGGATCTGCGGGTTGTGCTGTCCGCCAGTGAACAACCGCTGACCAGCGAAGAGGTTCAGCTCAACAATATTGATCTTGAGCTCGGTTTGTTGAAAGGCACACTCGGCAGCCAGAATTACCAGATACCCGCCCAGGTTGATCTCAGCCAGTATAACAGTGTCGTCATCTACAGCCGATCCTATGGTGTCGTCTTTAGTTCGGCACCTATTTAGAGAGGACAACACCTTGCCCGCAGAATACGCCTCCCTTATCCCCATTTATGACCAGATCGGCATGGCTCAGTTTGCCGAAAAACTCACTCCCCAACTCATCAACTATGCCCAGCGCACCGGCTGGATGGGCAGACGCATCCTCGATTTAGGCTGTGGCACCGGCGTGAGTCTGTCTTGGCTGGCGCGTTCCAGTTACATCCCTATCGGCGTGGACTACACCCCGCAAATGCTGGATCGCAGCCGCGAGCGTTTACAGACTGCCAGCCTGGATGCGACTTTTCTGGAACGGGACATCCGTGAGTTAGGGCGCGATTTTGGCACGATTGATCTGGCACTGGGGCTGGATATTCTGAATGAATTCACCAACCTGCGCGATCTGGAAATCATTTTCAAAAATGTGTTTAATGTTTTAGGTCAGGAAAAATTATTTATTTTTGATATGTATACCATTCAGGGGCTGACCGAACGCGCAAGGGGTGGTGATAGTATTATGATTAATGATGCGAACCTTTCCCTATTCTCGCGCAGCCAGTATGATTATGAGCGGCAGGTCGAGGAATTGCACTATACCTGCTTTCAACAGCACAATGCGGTCTGGCAGCGCAGCCAGGCGCTGCGCACGCTGCGGGCTTATCCGGCGCAGGCGGTGACCAGTCTGCTCCAGCGCAGCGGTTTTCAGGACATGCAGGTGCTGAACCTGAGCTTTGAACCCTTCGAACCGGGTTTGTCCTCTGCCAGTCGGGTTATTTTCATCGCTAAGAAACCATAATACAGGAACGGATTTATGAGCAGCAATACCCTGGATAACTCCCCCACCCTCAGCTACCCGGTCGATGCCGAACATGGCGGCATCCGCCTCAGTGTAGTGCTGGTGTTTGTGGTCACCTGGATCGTGACGTATCTCCTCCTTAACGTGCTGATCGCCAGCGAAGGGCTGAACATTATCGCCATGTTCGGCAGCTTCGTCGTGACAGCCATCATTACGCAACAGTTAGAAAGACTGCTGCGATCACGCTGGCCCAGTGGCCGTCGGGTCGACATCACGCCGGAACATATTCGGATTATGAAAGGCAACCAGCTTCAGGAAAGTATCGACGCGGACAAACAGGTGAATGTGCTGTTATGGCGCTTCAAAATCAAACGCCGTTCCCGCGTGCCCAAGGGCTGGTTTATGGTGGCCTGTGCTTTGGAGCAGGATGATATTTACCTGCCGGTTTACACCTTTCTTTCGCCTGAAGACAACGAAAAACTCAAAGTGCCGACTCACTTCACTTTGCTGACGAGCGCCAAAGAAAGCGGCGAAGCCAAGACCGATCTGCGGCTGGCAGGCGTACAGCGTCGTCTGCACACGGCGGAAAGCGCCCGCTGGATGAGCGGCGCCGAAATGAACCAGGATGACTTTGTCAACTATGTCAAGCAGTTACAAGAGCACTACCCGCAATGGATGCCCTCCGTACTTTAATGACTGATCGCCCCATTCCCTGTAAAATGATCCGCCTGTATAGCCTTGTCGCCCACCTGCTGATATTTAGTCTGTTGGCAGGCTTGCAGGGGGTCAGCGCCCAGGACACAACCGAACTGGCCCTTTTCCAGATGGTTGAAGGCACAATCTCCGCTGGCGATTCTCAGTCGTGGACAATCACGCTGTCCGAGGGGCAGGTAATCTCGCTGGCGGCCACAGCGACATCGGACGATCTCGACCCGATTGTGACCCTCAGCACGGGCAGCGGCACGGTTCTGCTGACCAATGACGATTACAATCCCCCACAGGATAAAAACGCCGCCTTAGAGGCGATTACCATCCCCCGCCTCGACACCTATAGCGTGACAGTCAGCGGCTTTGGTGAAACCGCAGGCACCTATGAATTAACGGTCAATGCGGGTTTTGCCAGCACCGTGCTGGATACAACCGTCGAACTCCAGGGAAACTGGCTCGTGCTGGATAACCAGTCCGTGATTGATGTCAGCGCTGATCAGATTGCATTGGTCATGAATCAACCGCAGCAGCGCGGACTCGTCAGCTTAACGGGTGTCACCCTCCCCGCAGCTTTTTATGCCCAGACTGATATTCTGGAAATCAGCAGTCGCTCTGGCTGGAATGTGGGCATGGCGTTGATGCAGCGGGCTGAGGCGTATTATCTCTATCAGGTGAATGAGCGCGGCCAGTGGCGCGCGCTGGTGCATCTCAATGGCGAAGATCGCATCCTGCGCGATTGGGTCACCCATCCGGCGATCGTGGCGGGTCAAACGGCCTTCAGACAGGCGGTATTGGCGCGTAATCACGGCTTCGACTTTTTCTATAATGACGTGTTTATCGGCACGGTCATCGACAACACGCTTAACACCTTTGGTCAGCTCGGCGTGACAGTAGAGACAAACGACAGCCTCGACAACGAAACGATTGTGCGCTATGCCAACACCAGAATATCCGCACCACTGACGGATTCCGCCGAAGCGCTGTTGCCCCAGCAATTGATTGTCGGCAACTCCACAGTGATGGTACAGGAATTACAACGGCGCGGGGTCATTCCGGCGGAAGGTCGGCTTGGGCTGACCATTCAGGAAAGTTCTGCCACGTTGAACCGGCCCGGTGTCAATGAGATTCTGCTGGGCGGGGGTCAGACTTTTGGCAAACAGGTAATCGGCACGACCGTTTCCTGGCAGATTCAGGGTGATGAGCCTGCGGGCTGCGGCCTGATTCTGCGCGCACAGAATAGCACCGATTACATGCTGGCCTATCTTGACCAGACCGGCGGTTACGGCATTTCACAGCGCGTACAGCAAACTTTCCAGCCGGGGCTGTTTGGCGAAAATTCGTTATTTGCCAATAGTGAAACCCATCATATGCTGGTGATCGCTGATGATAATCGCTTCGATTTGTATATTGATGGTTTGTGGGCTGGTGAGACGACCGGAGCAAATCGCACCGGGTCGATGGGCAACGCGGCCATTAACTTTGAACCCACTGTCACCAACTGTCAGTTCCGCGATACCTGGCTGTGGAGCTGGGACTAAATCCCCAATAATTAAACTGCGTTATAATGGGGCGAATGACCGAGCATTTAAGTAGCCATTCGCCCATGAACCCAATTGACCGAGCCATTCTGCGAACTGTTATTTATGCGGATCTGTTCAATTTTCCGCTCACCCCATCTGAGATTCATCATTTTCTGATTCACGATCAGCCCGTGACTCTGGGGCAGATTGAAACCGCCCTTAAGCAATCCAATGACTTAAAACTCCATCTGCATTACCGGGGCGAGCATGTCGTCTGCTGGGAAAGACTGGCGTTAATCGAAAAACGCGCCCAGCGTGAGGCCGCGTCGCAGCATTTGTGGCCGCTGGCGCTGTATTATGGGCGTTGGCTGGCGCGACTGCCCTTTGTGCGCATGGTCGCCATTACGGGCGCACTGGCGGTGCACAACGTCGCGGATCATGATGATGATCTGGATTATATGCTGGTGACTCAGGCCAATCGTGTCTGGCTGGCACGGGCCTTTTCGATCATTCTGGTGCGGCTGGCAAAATTCCGTGGCGTGACCATTTGCCCCAATTATGTTCTGGCGGAAACCGCGCTGGATCAGCAGCGCAAAGACCTGTTTATCGCCCACGAAATCTGCCAGATGATTCCCCTGTATGGGCATCCACTTTACTGGGAGTTCCGCCGGACGAACGCCTGGACAGAAGCTCATCTCCCCAACGCCAGCGAAATGTTTTATCAGGAGCCAGACTATCAGGTGACAGGCGGCTGGCAGTGGCTTAAAAACCTGTGCGAATCTGGGCTGAATGGGCGGCTGGGCGGCTGGCTGGAACAATGGGAATACAAGCGCAAATTCCGCCGCTTTTCGCCGGATCTCAAGCAGCCGGATTCGTCGGCCTTGCTGGACGAGAACACGGTCAAAGGCCATTTTAATGATTATGGAAATCCCGTGTTACGGCGTTACCGCAAGCGCCTGCGCGAGATTAATGTGGGGACATCCCCCTCGCTTGCAAGTGGCGATTAACGCAAACAGAGCCAGTCAGTTGACTGGCTCTGTTGTTTTGAGCTTATAAATCAGATTATGGGTTACTTACCCATGACCACGCCAAGCTGATCGCAGGCCGGGCAATCGCCGGTCTTACGCAGCATCGCGTAACCACCCATCGGGTCAGCACCACCCGTATCCGGGAAATCGACATTCCAGACAATCAACAGACGGACGCGGCCACTCTGCGCTGCCTGCGATACTGCCTGTGCTAACCAGGAAGCATGCTGGGCGACAGTGGTATTACCTGCCCAGGCGAAACCGCCGGGGATGGCGCGACCCAGGTCTTCACCGGACAGATAACCAAGTTCGCTGAAGCAAACCGGTTTCCCGCCGAAAGGCCCATAACCACGTTGCAGCATCGAGCTGAAGTAGTAGGACGGGTACTCGCCACGAGGATCACCGCTGTTAACGTTCGGCGCGACGATACCTTCGTTATAATGCAGGCCGACACAATCCATATAGCTGGCAGCACCCGCAGCGGCCATCTGCTGCATGAACACGTCATCATTACAGCCATCAGCACCGCAACCCGCCGAACCCCAGTAACCGCTCGGTGCAGGAGCACCACTTACGACGATCACATTGGGATTACGTGATTTAATGGCATTAAAAGCAGCCGCCAGTAAACGGGTGTAATTCGCCCCATTGACCTGACCATTCGGCCATTCGCGATCAATGTTCGGTTCGTTCCAGACTTCAATTGCATCCGGGCCCAGTGCGGCGACTTCGCCCACGAAATTGGCATACTGTGTGATGTAATCATCAAAGTTGCCCATTTGTGAAGGCTGCCCCACCACACCTAACAGGAGCTTCATACCCTGCGATTTGGCCTGGTTAATCATACCGGCAGCGGTACCGGTGCCATCACCCAGCGAAAAGCGGAGTTGTTTCTTCGCCCAGGTCATACCCGCACGATTCATCAGTGCTTTGGTGTTGGCGCTTAGTTCAAGGACGTGACCACCCAGTTCAAAACTGCCATTGGCACCCGCACCGGCAACTGGAGCAGGCAGGTTACCGTCTGGCGCTGCTACTGGGGCTGCTGCCGCTTCCACCACACGGTCACAGATGGCGACTTCTGTCAGATCAAAACTGACACGCGCCTGGTAGGTGGTGCCACGCAGGCTGGTAATATCAAATGTCCACCCAAAATAGACTTCACGCCCACTATTGGGGTCGTCCAGATCAACACAGCTGTCAATACCACCCGGTTGAAATTCGGATTGCTCGAACGACCAGTTCTGCACAATTTCCAGATCAACCGACTTCTCTTCTTCAATCGCATCGCGGACTGTCGAAAACGCGCGCCAAACGGGATCATTCGGTGTTGGCGTTGGCCCCTGCGCGGAGACAGCCCCGGTAGGTACACTCAACGTGAACCCCGCGACCAGCAGCGTTGCCAGGAAGGCCAGGCTCATACCTTGCCATAGTGAGCGATGATTCTTTTGCATTTCGGGAATACCTCTTTACCTTGATCATTATACGTATAACTACGATTGAGGTATAAGCCTACCCGAAAAGTCTGGTTTTTCAAGATGCAGCAGGTTAATCGGTGGTTTGTGAACAGTCGAAAAAGGCAAAGATAAGCTGTTCACATCTTTGCCTTTATGACTATACGAATACCAGAGGGGGTGCTGAATTAGCTGAATTCCTGAAGTGCGGCCTGCTTTAAGAACGACAGTTTCTCGATCATTTGCTGGTCGCCATTCTGGGCCAGCATCTGGCCGACAGCGTCCATCACGTCGAGCAGTTCTTCCCCAAAATCAGCCGCATGTTCCGACAGCAGTTTACGGGCATCCTCGTCGTTTTCAGTGCTCAGCAGATCATTTACAAAGCGCAGTTCGGGCTGCATATTCTGTTGCAGCACACTGACCACCTGTTGATAAATCTGCTTCAGACGGGCGCTGGAATTAATATCATTGCGCCGTTCCGCTTCCTGAATATTGGCATTCAGCACGGCCATGAACGTATCATCAACCGCCTGCAGGTTCGCCACAATCACTTCGTTGGGGTCAGGCGCATTAGCAATGGCCTGTAACAGGCGCACCGCACCCTGCACCGCCATCTGCTGCTGCTGGTCCACCAGCATCGTCAATTCGGTCAGGCGCTCGCGCAGTTTTTCCAGCGCTTCGCGCTCGTCAGCCGGAGCCTGTCCAATGCGCGCGGTCATCTCCTGGAAAAATGTGTCGTCCAGCGCCGGGCGGACCAACCCCACCAGCGCCTGTAACCGCTGATCGTCACCCGCATATCCAATCGCCAGTTCAATCAGGTCGCTGATCTCGGCACCCTGCCCCAGACCTTCAATATCGGCCACGACTTCGCGCACAACCGCTTCCTGAATATCACCCTGAGCCAGCATTTCCTGCCCCACGGTGGAATGTTCCATCACTTCGTTTTGCAGCATAATCAACCGCTCGGCAATATCCGGGCGATTTTCCTGCATGGTGCGCTGCGCCATCACCATAATCGCCTGGAAAAGCTGCGAGTCGATCTCGCTGTCATGCTGCTTGATCACCTCAGGCAGCTGGTCAGGCGGGGTTTGCAGCAGCGTCTCCACCAGACGGATACGAGCGCGCTGGGCTTCCATCATTTCCGGTGTGACTCCGTCAGCCTGCAACACCTGATCCACCAGACCCTGCATGGTCAGCGCTTCACGCGGACGGAACATATAACCTTTCATCCCGCCCTGCGGTAACTGGCTGGTCAACTGGCGC
>JBBSQD010000218.1:0-10966 GCA_038258185.1 Aggregatilineales bacterium
CTCTCCGAACGCCATGCTGTCCACCCAGCGATCCAGTCCGGCATTGGAGGAACTCGGTCCCAGCAGGGCTTGCAGCCGCTGCGCTTTTGACCAGCCGCTGCTGGATGTGCAGGACGAAGGCCTCGGCTTCCTGTTCTTCAGGACTCACGCGCAGCCGCGGGTCAGTAGGTCGCGGTCGACCCTGAGCCGCCAGTAGTAGCAGCTGCGCCAGCAATTCCGGTGGCAGCACCTCTTCCAGCGGACGGCGACGGTGGTTGAGCACGATGTGGGCGATCTCGTGCAGGATGTTATGCCGCTGCTGCACGACATGCATCCGGTCATTGTAGACGATGTAGTTGACTTCATCGCCCCGCATCCAGACGGCGGAGAGTGTCAGTTCCAGCGGGAAGCCTTGCAGCACAATCTGCCGCCGCTGGTAGCGCTCAACCTGGTCAATGAAGTGGTACAGTTCAAACTGCTGGAAGTCGTATTCCAGGCGGTCGATGATGGCGGCGATGGCAGCTTGATCCACGGTTGTGCGTCTCCTCTATACCGATCGAAAGCTATTCCGATGTCCTGAACAGGAATCTAGCATCCTGTTTTGACCCTGCCCATGTGACATTTTTCCCGTTGAAATGTCCTATTTAGGACATTGACCATCCGCACGGCGTGGTATGCTGCGAGCAATGCTGACATCAACCTGGAGGAAACATCCAAGTGCGATCTGAAACCAAACCACGCAAACAGATCAAGGTCAAAGAGATGTTTACGCGCGTGATGACGGTGGCGGAACTCCTGTCCAGGTCATCTGAAAACCGGGAACTGAAACAACAAGCGGGCAGTGAAATGCTGCAAAAAACACAAAAATAGAAACCTGATGTACTGTAGAGTTCAACATCAGATTGGACAGGACACCTATGGCGCGTAGCAGGAAAAAGAACCTTATCACTCCGACTCCCGGCTGGGCGATCTATCTTCGTACCAGTGATGAAGAAGCGCAGAACCCGGAAGCATCCCAGTCGCGCCAGCGTTTCCTGATTCAGCGAGCGGTATTGGATCGCTCTGAACTGCCGGTTATTGGTGAGTACGTGGATGTGCTGACAGGTCGCACGCCATACCGCACCAGTTACCAGCGCATGGTGGATGACGCACGGATGGGTTTGTTCTCGCATGTGATTGTGGAACGAGCTGACCGTTTCGGACGTAATGATACCGAAGCGCTACGGGCTATCGATGAGCTGGATGATTTTGGTGTAGCCGTGCGCTTCGCCAACCAGCCCGATCTTGACCCGATGTCACCGGATGATCGGGTGGTTGTGGCGCTGACTTTCACGCTGGCGCGTCGGGAAAGCATGATGACCAGTCTGCGGAATAAGGGTGCTACTGAAGCGAAACGTCAGCGCGGGGGTTACATCGGGCGGGAACCTGATGGCTACAGGAGCGTTGAAGATGACCAACCGCATCGCAAGTCCTATGCGCGTCGAACCCATCACATTGAGCAGGATCCGGACCGCATTCACATCTGGCGGTTGGCCTGGGATCTGTTGCTTGAAGATCGGATGACACTGGCAGAAATCTGCGAAGAACTTCATACCCGAGGGTATCGTTACCGCAGTGGCCGTCCCTTTATCTATGTGCAAGCCAATGGGCGGCGCAAAGCTAATTACAACACGATGTCTCATATCTTCCACAACTGGACGTTTGCCGGTTGGATTGTCAACGAGGCGTTAGGCCTTCTCCCCCGGACCCTGCGTGGGGATTGGGAACCGCTGGTAACCACCGAAGAGTTTGAGCATGGCCTGGAAATCCTGGAGAAACGTTCCCAGCACAAATATGCCAGGCGGAAGCATGACTATCTGCTCAAAGGTCTGATTTTCCTGACCGCTTCGCCGGCTGATGCGACACAACCGGGAGATAAGCTCTACCGCCTGACAGGTTCAACTTCAAACGCGGGACGCTCTGGTGGTGGTACAGCGCATTACCGCCTGGAACGCCACCCCGTTCACTTTCTATGTGGTGAGATTGAGCGTCAGGTCGCACATCACCTGATGCAGGTGCAGGTCAACCACGTGCTTGTCCCACTCATTCGTGACTACTACATCAACGAAGTGGCTGATAAGCTCGGACGGCTGCGCCCCGACGAGCGCGCAGAAATCGAACGCTCGCTGAAACAGATTGACGAGGAAGAAGCGCGGGTGCTTCGCCTGTATGCCGCCAGCATGGTGACGGAGGATAATTGGCGCAATCTGTGGGCAGAATGGCAGGACAAGCGCAACAGGCTGCGTGCCAGTCTGGAATTGCTGGACCAGAAATGCGAGAGTTACATCGACGATCTGGATCAGGCACTCACGATCCTTGCAAAATTGGGTATACTGTATGAGACGTTACCGTGCAGTGACCAGAAGGAACTCTTGCGGAACGTCGTTGAGAGAGTCGTCGTCAGTACAGAGGGCGAGATACAACGTGTGGATTTACTACCGCCATTTGCCTATCTGCGGGAAGTCAGCCAGAAGGTGAGTGGTAGTGAGGGAAGCTCGGAGAACCGTGCCATAAACGAAACAGACGACTGTGAAGTCGCCTGTTCGAGTAAAGTCCTAGATAGTACCCCTGACAGGACTCGAACCTGTGCTTCTGCCTCCGGAGGGCAACGCTCTATCCTCTGAGCTACAGGGGCTTATGAGAAAAATCATATCAGATTTTGGTGTACAGGACAAGGGCACGGTCATTGTATACAGACTTTCATGAAATTTACTGTTTCCTGGCTTGCTAAAGTGCTGCGAGATGCCTTATAGTATATTTACACGTCCATATATGAAAGGTGCGAGTACGTAGGAGCGCTGCTCGTAAAAATCCATGTCACTGAAATCTCCTTCACAAATCTACGCGATTAATTCCCAAAGTCCTCGCTTTGCCACGGCACAATTCTGTCACATGCTGCCCTTGCTGATCGAACGATTCGAGAGTCTGCACAAATACCCCTCACACTTTAAGTGACGTCCCTCAACGCACGCTAACAACCGAATGTTTCCACTCATTGAGCGCTGTGGGTTTCGTGCACAGCGACTTTAGTTTGATTCGCGATTTTAATAACCCGTTGAGGAATGAAATGATTGCTACACCCGTTCAAATTACCCATGCTAAACCGCAGGACTGTGCGGCTGTGAATAGTGTTATCCACGCTGTGTGGGGCGACACCTATAATGAGACTGAATTACAAGGGCATGTGCGACGCTATCCGCAGGCGATATTTATGGCGATGGTGGAAGAACAGGTGGTGGGATTTGCCATCACGATGCGCACCAATCGCTCTCCGCAGGCTAAACCGCTGTCGTGGCAGGATGCAGTTGGCGCAATAAATTTTGATAACCATGAGTCGAATGGCCGATGGTTGTATGGGGTGGATTTTGGTATTCATCCCGATTTTCGCAAGCGCGGGATTGGCACGCTGATGTATCAGGCGCGCTTTAAGCTGGTGCAGCGCCTGAAGCTGCGCGGTTTTTATGCCGGTGGGATGCTGCGCGGTTATGAGAAATATCGCCAACTGATGACCGTGCGCGAATACGGCGAAAAGGTCATTGCCGGGAAAATTAAAGATCCGACCGTGACCATGCAGATCAACCGCGGATTTAAGCCGCGTGCAGTGATCGAAAATTATGCCGAGTGCGCGGCGGCGAATGATGGCGCCGTGCTGATTGTCTGGAATAATCCGCTCCATCAGCACACGGTTGCTCTCTCAGCGTCGTGACCATTAGGGGAATAATGCGTTATCTGCGATGGGGGGTTGCTCTGTCGCAGGTAACATTCTTTTAAGGAGAGACGCAGAGATAGGCGAAAGTTGCCAAAGGTTAACCGTAAACCCTGTCCAGTATAAGAGAAGCTAGGGCATTAATGAATAACCTCTATCCCAGAAATTTCTTAGTCGGAAATTGCCGGGAAATATGGAGATGGTGAGGAAGACACAATACTATTTGCTGCTAGTATCCTGACTTGCAAATTGCTCCCTAGCGCATTAGTCACGGAAGTTATGATTAATTGAAAGCGTTCTAGCAGATATTCATCGGGGATTCCTTCATACCTTCCCAGTTTATGCAGCAAATTAAGGCAATCAACAGATGGCATTATTCTGAATTGCCCGCCTTGCCAAATCATTGGGGCATCAAAATATTCGACCCCCTCAAATGCTATATAGAATACACTTGAGGATTTCTTCATGCTAATACAGTCAACTTTTATTTCCATAAAAGAATGACTTTTCATGTATCCTATAATGCTGCAATGACATTTATCGGAATTTGGAAAGTCGAGGATGTCTTGCATAACTGTTTTATCCTTTATCTAGAGCAAATTTGTCGAGACGCGATATGGTTTGGAATAGTCCACAGAATCTTTATAGTGTTCTAAATCTAAAACAGCAAGTAATTAGTGTAATCTTCGATTTCAGCAGCCTGGCTACTTGAGGCGCTGTGCTAATTGTCTGGAATAATCCGCTGCATCAGCACACGGTTGCTCTATCAGTGACCTGACGATTAGGGGATGATGCGTTATCTGCAATCTGAATGCGATTATACTTTCCTAATAGGCTATTAAGTCGATTATCACCTGTTTTAATGTTACACTAGAAAACCCACCTGACAATTCAATTGAGTAGTTATAGAAAGGCAAGTGTCCATGCCTCCGATTCGCGTCCTGAAAATCAGCGGCTCCCCTTATGAGATGGGTTTCACACATGGCAAACGTTATACGAACCCGATCAGAGAAATTACGGCTGAACGGATTCATCTGTGCAGCGATGAAACCTGGACGGGTCGGAGCATGCCGCGTCAGGATGTGCTGGCGTTAGCGGAAAAGTGCCTGGATGCGCATTATGCCTATGCGCCGGAACAGATGCGCCAGCTTGAAGGCATGGCGGATGCCACCGGCCTGAGCCTTGCGGAGTTGATTATCACAAATGGCTTCACTGATTTTGTGGATGTGATCTACAACATGGACGCTGAACGCGTGGAACCAACCCGCATCGCCAATGAATGCACCTCCGCGCTGGTAGGGCCGGATATGGCGCAGGATGGGCTGGGCATGCTCAGTCAGACGTGGGACATGCACGCGACAGCGACTCCTTATGTGCTGCTGCTGCGCGGTGAGCCCCAAAATGAACCGGCTTTTCTGGCGTTCACGATTACAGGCTGTGTCGGCATGATCGGCATGAATGAAGCGGGTATCGCGGTTGGGATTAATAATCTGGTGGGGGCGGATGGTAAAGTTGGCGTGACATGGCCGTTTGTCTGCCGGAAAATTCTGAGCCAGACAAACATTGAGGATGCGCTGGCCTGTATCACAGAAGCAGAATTGGCAGGTGGGCACAATTATCTGCTGATGGATGCGGCGGGGCAGGGCTATAATGTCGAAGCGATGGCCTCAGCCGTGCATGTGACTGATCTGGATGGTCAGGTGTTGGCGCATGCGAATCAGTGTCTGCAACCGTCTACACAAGCTGTGGAGCGTGCGCCGATGGATGACGCGATTGAGGACTCCGACACGCGCGTGAATCGTGCAAATGAGTTTTTGAGCCAGCAGTCGATTACGCCTGAAACGCTGATGGCGCTGACACGCGATCGCACCGATGGCGCTTACAGCGTGTGCGCCATGTCGGAACCGCCGTACTATTCCGAAACCTGCTGCGCCGTGGTGATGCGCTCCGGTACGCATGAGTTCTGGGGCGTGTGGGGTCTGCCGACTGAAAATGATTATGAGCGCTTCGTGGTTTGATCTATTCCTGTTTGAGCGCGGTGACAGGCGGTAATTGAGCGGCGCGCATCGCGGGATAAAAACCCGCGACGACACCCACCATCACGGCCAGGATGATGGCCGCAACGATTAATTCTGTTGGGATTACCACCAGATTGCCGCCAATCTGTGAAGGGTCGAGTGGGAGAAAACCGCCCCCGCCGCCCTCGCTAGATATATTCAACATGGCCTGATTGATGACATTTTGCAGGATCAATGACAGGCCGACTCCGGCAAGCCCCCCTGTCAGACCAACTAAACCCGCTTCAATCAGAAAGACAGTGAGCACATCGCGGTTGGTCGCGCCAATGGCTTTCATCAGGCCGATTTCACGGGTGCGCTCAAGGATAGCCATCATCATCGTATTGGCTACGCCAAAAGCCGCGACCAGCAAAGCGACGCCGCCAATCCCACCGAGCATAATCCGCATGGTGGTGAAATAGCTGTTGAGCGAATTGAGATAATCACCCATGCCGCCGGTGCCATAACCGAGTTCGCGGATGGCATCCGATACGCTATTGGCCGTTTCGCGGCTGGTAGCCCGCACGGTAATCTGATCATAGACGAAGGTTTCCGGGTCGAATTTCTGGCCGGTAATCCATTCGTTGTAGCTGATCACATCCTGAATCGGCATGAGCAGGCCGTAGTCGTAATTGCTGTTGCCTTCGCTGAGTAAACCACTGATGTTGAGATCGATTTTGCGGGTCGTGCTGCCTTCTCCGCCCATCTGATAAAGGAGCATACGGGGCGGATTCTCGATGACATTTACCTGAATCGGCTGCCAATCATCCCCGGAGGCTTCCGGGTCGTAAAAGTTGTCCCCCATCAGCCCCCCGGCCAGCACCTGGCCGGGTTGTAAAGAAAGCTGGCCGACCTGAGTTTGCAGACCCATATAGGGCAGAAGATTCGGGTCAACCCCGGCAATGGGATAGGCATAACCCTGATAATCATCGGACTGTAACTCACCACCCTGTAAATTAAGCATGGGAATCACGACAGCGACCCCCGAAATTTGCCAGAAGGCGCGTACTGCATCGTTGTTGAGCTGCGGCACATTTTCGCTTGCGGAGCGCCGATCGTAATTCGGGTAAACCTGAATTTCCGTCAATGATGCGTCACTGCCGATGCTGGCTTCAGCGGCCTGTTGCAGGCCGATAGTCAGCGCAATCAGCAAAATCACCGCAGATGTACCCACCAGTACCCCGGCTGAGGTCATAATCAGGCGGGCACGCGCACGTCCCAGATTGCCAATCGCCAGTTGAAGCAGCTCGTAAAACATCGGCTAGCTCCCTAATCCCAGCAAGCCAAAGAGGAGGCGCTGAAGGAAATCATCCTCTTCGACTGGCTCTTCGGTAACCACTGGCTCTGGCTCAAAGACTTCTTCGGGCGGTGGCGGTGGCATCAAGGCCTCAGTTGAGTAGATGTTGTCGATCGTCTGCTCACGATTGAGATCGTCAATATAGTGCAGCGACACATTGACCGTGACTTCGCCTTCATCATTGGCTACGAACATCGCTGCCACATTGACATCATCGTCGGCACTTAAAGGGCTGAGGGTCGTTTGGGCGCCTTCTAGCACTTCGGCATTGCCGCCTGTGACTTCTGCGCCGGTCAGGTTAATTTTTGCGGTGCCTGCATTCACCAGCGTAAGTGATATGGGTAATGGCTCACCGACATTGACCGATTCGGGCAGGGGGGTATCCAGCGTGATGAGTAAGCGCGGTGGGACAATGACGACCACACCGGCATACAGCGTTTCCTTAACGGCACTGTTATCGGCTTTCAGGTAATTAAGCGTGATGGGCAGATTATAGATGCCGCTGTCGACATCACCGCTGACCATGAAGTCCTGCGTAATGATCTCACTGATGAGGCCGGAGGCGAGATTGCCCATGTAAATGCGGCCACCATTGCCGAGCGGGGCAAAGGTCGAGCTGGGTGATGTAGACGTGGTTTGTGTGCTGCCCGAACCTGATCCAGAACCGCCGCTGCCACTCCCTCCGTCGCTGGAAGATTCGACCGTGCCGAAAGTAATCAGCAAATTGTTGGCGCTGGCGGCTCCCACATTTTGGAGCGCCATCGTCAGCGTGAAGCGATCCCCCGGTTTCAGCACATCTTCGCTGGTTTCATAGGATGACAGCAACAGTAGCGCTTCGGGTGTTTCTACCTGAGCGATATTGATGGTGAGGCTGTCACTGACCTGCTGCGATTCACCGTTACGGAAATAACTGATGGTGATGGACTGCGATTGCGGGCCGGCTTCGGCAGCGCTGCTGGCAATGAGCGGCATCACAACTGCGGCAGTTTCGCCGGGTTGAATATCGCCCAGCGTAAAGCTATCACCCTCCGGGCCAGCGAACAGGACATTCTCTGAGCCGTTGACACGCACCAGCACGCCGGAAGCAATCTGATTGCCGGCGTTGGTAATGGTCGCGCGGATGATGACCGCTTCACCGGGAACGACCGGGTTGGGGTCAACCGCGTAATTATCCAGCGTAATCTGTGCCATTTGCTCTATCTGAAGCACATTGACGCTGAGTTCTGCTTTACTGGTATAGACCTCAGCGCTGAAATCGCGATAGGTCAATGTCAGCGGCACGGGCACTGGCCCGGCAGGTGCCTCGTTAGACGCGGTAATGGTGATGCTGGCGGTATACGCACTGCCGGGATTAATGTTGGGCAAAGGAACAGCCGCCTGACCGGAAGCCGCAACAAACTGACTGCCACTATCCAGCGCGACCGACACGCCTTCGGCCATGCGATTACCCTGATTGACGACGGTGAAAGTCAGGGTGACGCTGTCTCCGGCGGAAATGGTGCTGGGGTTGCTGGTGAAGCCGCTAACCAATAACGATGGCTGCCCCGGAAGCGGACTTGGAGGGGGGAGCGTTTCAGTCGGTTCTGGCTGGGCGGTCGGCGGCGGCGGGACTTCCTGTATATGCAAGCCCCGCCCGATGATGGACGTGCCGCCACCGCTGGCAGTGTCATCAACGACGATATCATATTGCCCCACAGGGACATCATTGGGTACGAAGGCCCGCAGACGTGTGGCATCGACGAACGTGGTGTTAAGATCACCATAACCGAACAGCCTGACCTGGGTGGTGGCGGTGAAATTGTTGCCGCGAATGGCTAAGGTGGCACTCTGGCCGACGATGATGCGTTTCGGCTCAGAACTGGTCGCGTTGACCTGGGGGACAGCAGTGGGACTTTGTACCGTAACCGCATTCGGCATGGTGACTGGTGTGCCGTCTACGTTCACTTCCAGCGCATATTGGCCGGCGGGGACATTTCCCGGCAGGTCGGCGGTGATGGTTGTGGCGTTGGCATTGTTTACCGTGAGCTGACCATAACCATTTAATGTCACGGTAATGGGATTGGTGAAATTCTCGCCCTGAATAGTCAGCGTGACGCTTTGACCGCTTACGATCTGATTGGGCTGAACCTGCGTGATCTGTGGCTGTTGCGCTGAAACCACACTGGTTAATAACGTGAAAAGCAAAAGCAGTATAAAACTGCTGAATTGGCGTAACATGTCAGTCTTCTTTCTGTTCAGACATGCGATCTTCGATAATATGACCGTCCTGTAAATTCAGGACACGGTCGGCGTATTCTGCGACTCCCGGATCGTGCGTGACGATGACAATCGTTTTGCCTTTATTGCGGCACAGATGCCGGAGCAATTTCATCACGATGGTGCCTGTTTTACTATCCAGCGCACCGGTAGGTTCATCTCCCATGATGATGGGCGGGTCGTTAAACAGGGCGCGGGCAATCGCCACCCGCTGCTGCTGACCGCCGGAAAGCTGAAAAGGGCGATGGTCAAGCCGTTCACCCATGCCAAGGGCATTCAATAATTTGAATGCGCGACGTTCGCGTATCTCACGGGGGATACCGGCGAAAACACCCGGCAGCGCGACATTTTCCAGTGCGGTGAGCGTCGGCACCAGATAGAAGGCCTGAAAAATAAAGCCAATCGAGTCGCGGCGAAAAGTCGCGAGTTCATCGCTCTGCATGTGTTCCAGCCGATTCCCCGCGACCATGACTTCGCCGCTGCTGGATTGATCCAGACCACCGAGGATGTACAGTAATGTACTTTTACCGGAGCCGCTGGGCCCCATAATGGCAACAAACTGGCCGCTCGGAATATTTAAGGATACGTTTTCCAGCGCATGGACTTCCTGAGCACCAAGCTGGAAACGTTTATAGAGACCCCTGCCACTGATGATAGGGGATTTTGGAGACGCAATGACCGCCATATTGGCACTTTTTAATCCGTCGACTGCTCTGATGATGCTGCGGGTGCGATGACTTCGCGCTGAGTTCCTGCTTCACCTTCAGACGAGATTGTTTCCTCGCGATTGGGTGAGACTGGCCTACCGTTTTCGTCGCCCATAAATTCTGATGGCATATCGAAGTCGGAATCCGGCAGGAGTAATTCGTCGGTCACGGTAGTCTGGGGCGCTTCTATCGCACCGCTGATGACCGGCAGTACAGATAAAATAATCACCCATGCGGCAAGCGTCAGCAGGATTGACCAGCGTTTGCCATGTAAGGCTCGGCGGGCACCCAGGTAGAGCAGACCTAAGCTCCAGACCCAGAACAGCGTCACTCTCGAAAAGAGAGAGTACAGTATATTCTGAATGAAAACGGGCAACTGATGAAATCCTTCAGCCTCGATGAGCAGTCCAGAAATGCCCTGTGCACCCAATGAGCCGCCAGCGCTCTGATAGATGAGTTGCAGCACAATCATGAAAGCCAGTGGAACGCTCGCCCAGATTGCAATGGCAAGATTTTTACCAATATAGGGACGAATGCCGTTGAACATGGTTACTTCGCAGAGCAAAAGCGCGAGGACAAACCATTGCAGCAACATGCCACTGCCAGCCATTAAAGCACTGGCCCACGATTGCGAAATATCAGCGCCACCCGTCGCACCGGCATCTCCGCCGGGTACTTCCGGGATAAAGCCGGGGTCGAAACCAAAGCCGCCATCGGGCGGAACTTCAAAGTCTGGCGCGGAGTTGCCGACTTCTACGCCAGTGTCTGAGCCCGAAGCCGCTTTTTGCTGCTGCACAGCGCTAAAACCGACAAGAAGCAATATCAGGATGGCGACCCACAGCCAGGTTCGCTCGGTATTGAGGGCGGGTAATGACCTGAAAAAGGCACCCGGTTGCATCACCAGCATACTTAACTGCCCAACTAA
>JBBSQD010000219.1:0-10837 GCA_038258185.1 Aggregatilineales bacterium
AATCATCGCGTCGGCGATATCATCCTGGGTAAACGAGAACGCCATAAAGCGAATGCTGGATTGTGCCTGGGTCACTTTACTCAGAATGGTATTCAGAACATCATCTTCCGCGGCAAAGGTGGTCTGGATGGACACGCCACGATCGGTGTAGGTGACGCTGTTGCCACGGGATGAGCGTGGCCCAAATGCCCCTGAATCGAACATCTCATTGAACTCTGCCTGATAACTCAGAATTGCGCGGTTAGAGCGCAGCATAATCAGGTTGTTATTGTTGCGGTAAACGCCATTGATGGTGTAATTCATGGAGCCTGTCCACAATTCACGGCCATCAATGATGGTGAATTTGTTGTGCATAAGGCCGCTGCGATTATCGTCACGCACGGGGATACCGGCGTCAATCAACTGGCCGATGGTGGTCTCATCATCTTCGAGGCCGTGCTCGTTGTCGGTGACCATGCGCACCTGTACCCCGCGCGCTTTGGCATCCAGCAGTGCCCGTGTGAGTACGACACTGTTAAATTCAAAGGCTGCTATATCAATGGTGGTTTGTGCGCCATTGAGCGCTGTCGCCAGGAAGGTATCAATCCCGCCAACATAAGTCGCTGCATCGCGGCTGCCGGTCGGGGCGTTAAAAAATACTTTCCAGAAGTCACGCTCTGCGCCAAAACCCTGCTGAACCGGGATGACCGTTACGCCATTGCTATCCGTGCCAGTGGTTTTGGTGGGTAAGGGTGTGCGACCCGGAACCAGAGTTGCAGGTGGCGCGACAGTCACCGATGGCGCGACAGTCACCGTCACCGGAGCGCTAGTCGGGACATCCAGCGTGGGCTGACCCAACACGCCCAAAAGCTGATTCAGGTCGGTGCCGGTGATTCCCGCTGCAAGCACAGCGATAAGTAAGATGACCGCTGCGAGTATGGTGCCAATAAGCGAGCGTGCTTGCGAGTTATTCGGGCTTTTCTTCGCCATCCAGGTATTCCTCTATCTGTGAAGTGAGTCGGTTAAAAAATGAAGCTAAAGGCGCATCGTTTTCAGGTGCTTCAGGTGGATTATCCACAGGGGGTTCAGCCGGATTGTCGCCGGTGTCTGAAGGCTTATCTTGTGTTGGAACGGGTGCGAGAATGAGAGCTGAACCTGTGGTTTCGGGTGTATCCTGCTCTGCTGTGCCGCTGGATAAATAGGTAATCAGCGCTTCGACATTTCCCTGTACGTCGCCCGTCGCACTCTGCGCCAGGAACATATTTTCGGCAGCCTTTAATCCCACTTTGGCGGCAGTTTCCTCAATTTTCTGAAGGCCAGCTTCAACATCTTCTGCCTGCATGTTATCACGTTCTGCCGCCAGCCGACCCATACGCGATAATGTTTTGGACAGTGCTGAGAAAGCATCGTCGAATGTGGAATCATCCATTTCCTGGGCGGCTAACCGCTTGATCTGCACTTCGGCCCAATCCAGTAACACCTGACTTTCATCATCTGTCAGATCTTCACGGATGGTCATGTCTTCATATAACTTTTGCGTTGCCTGATCAATCTGTGCCTGTGACATAAGCTGCCCCCTGCTGTAATAAACGATATTCTAACATGGAAAGTATCCGGTTGATATTGAAGCCTTAGAACCGCGTTATGTAAATAGAGTTTTTGCCATTTCACCAGCACAATCAACTATCCCCCAACTGGCCCCCTCCACATTGGGGATACGCAGTCGGGACATTCTAACTATACCAACACTGCCTTAATGTCTGATGTAACAAAACAGGCAAAATGCCATAGTAAGCATGGTAAGTGATTTAATTCTAATCAGGAGATTGTAATGAAGTCTAAATCGGTATTTTTTCTAGCGTTATGTGTGATTTTGGGGCTGTTTGGTTCTGTGGTATTGGCGCAGGACGAAGGCCCGACACTGGAAAGTGTGACGGCAGATCCAGCCACGTATTATGGGCAGGAAGTCACGCTGGAAGGTACTATTTCTGAGCTGGTGAACGTGCGTTCGTTTATTCTCGATGAGGATGCTCTGCTGGATAATGATCAGCTGCTGGTCATCAATAACAGCGGGCGTGAATTTGATTTACGCGTGACTGCTGGCCAGCGTGTGACCGTGACCGGTATTGTGCATCCCAACTATGCTGAAGGCGGCCTGAACGAAATTTCTACTGTAGGTATGATGGATCCGGTCGATACCGCTGACACTATGGAAACCCCAATGGCGGACATGACCGAAGAACCGATGATGGAAGCCACTGAGGATCTGATGGCCACACCCATGATGGAAGCGACCGAGGATCTGACCGCAGATGTAACCCTTACACCGATGGCGGATACCGAGATGAGTAATGGTATGGACGATGGCATGTATAATCTGTCCACCATGACTATTCGTGACGACCTGGGCAATTATACGCTGCTGGAAATCACCTCAATCGACAGCGTTAGCTATATCGACGCTGAATAAGCCTCGCTTTATCCGTTAATAAAACAGGCCACTCATATATGAGTGGCCTGTTTTTATTATAGCCAGAATGTGCGCTTAGTTCTGCTGGATAGAAAGCTCAACAGGGGCTTCACCGGCAAAACCGGACTGCGCCAGCAGCAGGGTGTAGCTACCGGCTGTCTTGAAGGTGTATTCGATACGGCCATCATAATCTTCCGTGTCGACATCAATATCGTCTGAGGCTTGCAGCGGCTGACCCTCATCGTCCAGCAGAATAAGCAGCGGGTCTACAATGCTGGAGTCACTTTCTGTCTCAAAAACCAGCGTGGTTTTCGCCTTTACGGTAAAGGTGAATGGATAGACACTATCCGGCTCTACATCAACAGTTACGCTGTCATCAGTAGCGATTGATTGTGTGTCTGCCCGGGTCTGGCCTGTAAGGTCTAACCACTCATAAAACACTTCGGCGGAGGCCACAGGATCGTTTTCGGCCAGCAGAGTGGCGCGCATATGGATCGCATCGGTGCTGTTTTCGTCTAATTCCAGGGCAGAATCCACGTCAGCCAGCCCTTTTTCAATTTCACCCAATTCCAGATAGGCTGAGGCGCGCGCGATATAGGTAGCGGTGTCAGGGCTTATTTCCAGTGCAGCGGTGTAATCGCTGACCGCATCTTCGTACTCTTCTAACAGGTAATTAATGTAAGCGCGTTCTCCATAGAAGGTGTAGTTCTCTTCACCGATGGTTTCAGCATACTGATTAATTGCCTCTAACGCGCTGTCTGGTTCACCCATGTCGGCGTAGATATAGGCGCTATACAGCAGCGCATCGGTACTATCGGGGTTCACTTCCAGCAGATAATCGAGGTCGGCCAGTCCGTTTTCGTATTCGCCCAGCAGATAATACTCAAAGGCACGGCTCGACAGCGCAAATTCATAATCCGGGTCCGCTTCCAGCTTGATGGTGTAGCCTTCAATGGCAGCTTCGGATTCGCCGAGTTGGGAATAGACCAGCGCACGATTGTAATTGGCTTCAACCTGATCAGGTGCCGTTGCAAGTACCTGCTCGAAATCTGCCAGGGCCGCATCATACTCGTCCAACAGATAGTAATCATAGCCGCGGCTGTTGAGGACATCATTCAGATAATCCGGTGCCAGCTCGATAGCGCGGGTGTAATTCTCAATGGCGGCTGCGCTGTCATTATTCAGCGCATCCAGCGCCAGCCCCATGTTATTGAAACCATCAGGGTTTTCGGGATTAATCTCCTGCACACTAGCGTAATCCTGCATGGCAGTTTCATAATCTTCAGCCGCATAGTACATGTTGCCGCGACCAATCAGCGCAGCATCATTTTCCGGTTCGATTTCCAGTATACGCTCGTAGGTGTTCAAAGCGCTGGCGTTATCATCAGTGGCTTCATATAACAGCGCCAGATCATATAAAGCTGAAGTGGATTCGGGTTCAATCTCCAGGGCACGCATATAATCGGCCTGTGCTTCGCTGTATTTGCCCTGTTCCACATACAGATTACCGCGGCTGAGATAGGCATCCAGATGATCCGGGTTGAGTTCCAGGGCACGATTGTAGTCCACCATTGCGGCTAGTTGATCGCCAAGGTTATAGTGCATCAGGCCACGGTTGCGGACTAATACAGAGTCGGTGGGTGCCAGTTCAACTGCGCGATTAAAGTTCGTCAGGGCCTGTTCGTCATCACCCAGGTTATAGGCCGAGATGGCAATCTCGTTGTATACATTGGCATCGTTGGGTTCGACACTTAAGGCCTGCTTGAAATTGTCGATGGCCGGCTGGTAGTTGCCAAGTTCCTTTTCCAACAGCGCGCGATTGTAGTACAGATTATAAAAATCGGAAGTGTCGAGGACAGAGTCGTATTTTACCGCCTCGGTATAATCACCTTGAGCCGCTTCATAATTGCCCTGGTCGAAGTAGAGATTGGCGCGATTGGTATAGGCATAGGGCGATTGCGGGTCCAGCTCAATAGAACGGTTGTAGGCTATGATGGCGGCTTCTTCATTTTCCTGAATGCTAAAAATCAACCCGCGCAGGAAATAGGCCTCAGCATAATCCGAATCAATTTCCAGCGTATTGGATAATGACGCCAGGGACTCTTCATATTCACCTAAGTGATAATGCCCCCAGGCCACGTTGTAGGTGTAATCTGTGTTGCGCTCACCAGCCTCAATCAGGCAGTTGAAGGCCTTGATGGTACCCTGAAACTGAAAAGCGGTCGCATAAGCATAGGCGCGTTCCTGAGTCATACTTGTACAAGTGTCTGGCACCTGTACTGTGAAGGGGATGGCCTCTTTATAATAGGTGTTGTCCTGACCTTCGGCTGTCCAGCCAGTGATACCCTGATAGGTGACCACATACCACCAGGCCGCGTTTTCAGTGCAACGGGGGCCATCCAGTACATAGAACTGCTCTTCCGGCTGAATTTTGCCGACAATCAGGGATGTGGTGTCCGCTTCACTGCGGACGTTGTTGCGCAGATCACCGCCGGGAATAACGCGGCCATAGCCGCCAATTTCCAGACGAGAAGGCAGGAAACCTGCACAGTCTGTGGGGCTGGTTTCTGTCTGAGCGCTTACAAACGCGCTGGTTGCAAACAGGCACAAGAGCGTGAACATCAGAATAATTCGAATCATTCGGGACATTTTAGATAAATTCTCCAGGTTAAAAATCTCTTTTAATTGAAGACGATCTTCCGTATCGCTTCCACTGACTAAAGGCGGAGATTGGCCGGGTATTTTCTCCGCCTTTTGGCCGATAGGTTTTACCCCAGACGACAGTTGGCGGCAGTTTCGCCTCCCAGTGCCCAGCCATCTAAAGTGACCAGACTCAGAAAACCGCTGCCCGCCTGGATCTGTTCACCCGCATCGACCTGTAACAAACGTGCTCGGGGACTGCTGTTGCGGTCACCACCCGCGTATAAATTCACCTGATTAATCATTTCGCCGGAAGTAGTATCAAAAACATTTAATGCGCCGTCCACATCCAGCATATATAACATGCAGCCGTTGCCAGTTGCCATCAGCGGCGGGAGTGACAGCGGCGCAGAGGGATAAGTGCTGCGCCAGCGGACTTCGCCATCTTTATCGACAGCGATCAACGTACGCCCCACATCACCCAGATAGATGTAGCTGTTGCCCAATACATCCGAGGTCAGCGCCGGAGCGCGTCCCGGCATAGGGGCAATGTTGCCCAGGTTGTGATTGCTCCCTGCAATAAAATGGCGGATTTCTGCGCCATCCAGTGCCATCCAGTTTCCGGTTTCGTCTGCCACGCTGACCGGCATTTCCTTGAAGGTGGTTTCATAGGCTATCTGACCTGCCTCGTCAATCAGCCGCCAGTTGATATCTTCTGTATCGTCCATACGCACGCCCACCGCGACCTGTGCACCGTTGGTCTTAAAATCGGCCAGCCGGTCAGCAGCCGAGACTCCACTTACTGACCACAGCGCGTTTCCAGCGGCATCATAAGCCGCTACCCCACCACCACGCTGCGCGAAAATCAGCTTTTCGTCGTTCAGCACCAGGAAGGGATTGTCCAACGCCTGGAATGACCATAAAGCCACATAACGGCCATTTTGCAGCGTAAAGGCCTGCCCATTACGAGTATAGGCGACAATCCGCTCACCAGAAAGCGCGGCCAAGCCGGTGACTTCGCCATCGGTCTGGATGCGCCACAACACCTCACCGGATGCGAGTGTGCCTTCAATGCGGCTGCCACTGGCGACCACGAAACTGCCATTTTCTAAAATCAGGGGCGGAACAGAGGGGATAGACTTAAAGGTTGCGTTACTGACAAAACCGGGTTGCAAACGCATCTGCCATAACTCGGTAAAGTCCAGCGGATGATACCACCCCAGATCCAGCGGACTGGTGGTGACGTAACCGGGGCCGCCCTCATTGGGCAGCATGGAGCGGATTTCATAGTGCAGATGCGGTCTGCCGCGAGAAGGCCAGCCGATGCCGCCGATGATAGTGCCTTCTTCAACACAATCCCCGACTTTCGGGAATTTATTCTCGTCACTTTCTTCCATGTGACCGTACAGGCTGTAGACGATGCTGCTATCGGGGAAAGTGTGTTCGATAACCACGACACCTTTTTCGGTGTCCCACTCCTCGATATTTGCCAGCGTGACACGTCCCCGCGCTACCGCGTGTACCGGCTCACCCCAGCGGTCAAAGCCAATATCAATGGCGACGTGATTGCCGCCGAAGCGTTCCCGATACAGCCCAAAGTCATCATATCCCTTGACCAGATTATCAATCGGATACTCAATCGAATCGACCACGCCACAAAAACCGTAAGGGGTTTCGTTTTGGGCGAGAGCCGGTGCAGCCAACAGAAGCAATAGAATCAAAGTCCAGAAGCGCATATTACAATAAGCTACCAATCCAAATGATCACTAGGGATTATTTTACCATTGGTTCAGGTTCTGGTCTTGTGCAAAGATAAAGGCGGAGTCATTTTTGTGTAGAACAGCCAATAGCCCTGCGTGGACAGTAGTTTGTGACCAAAAATGTGATATAGTTTGTGCGAAGATTAATTCGCAGGCTTGCTTCAACATTTCCAGGCTGATGCAGCCTGCCGATCTGGATTGCGTAGCCATCTGAGTACACACTAAGTACACGAAAGGTAGCAGATACCATGCCTGAGATAACCCGCCAACAATTGATCCTGGCGCTGATTTCCGCAGGAGAAAACCCCCGGCTGGCCGGTGTAAACCTGATTCAGATTGATGCGACCCGGCTGGATCTGACCGGCGCGAATTTGAAGCAGGCGCAGTTAATTGATGCCAAAATGCGCGAAGTGGTACTGCGGAATGCTTATCTCTTTTTTGCTGATATGACCTTGGCGCAACTGCCGGGTGCGGACATGAACGCCGCTAACCTGACCGGGGCCAATATGACCGGCGCGAATTTACAGGGTGCCAACCTGCAACAGGCGAATATGAGCAAAGCCAATATCAGTGATGCGAATTTGCAGGGTGCGATTATGAAAAACGCCATCGTCAACGGCCTGATCTCCAACAATAAAACCGTCTGGCCGGATGGTCGCGTGGGCACCCAGAGCAACGCCAATAATTACATCTAAGCCTATCACGGGGGGGCATGTCTGGCATAAGCGCCCATGCCCTGCGCTGCTTCATTGTTTGTATTTTCGCCTAACCACCTGGAAAAATCTATATGACCGACTTAACTGATCTGACGATCACCCAATCTCTGGAAAAATTGCGCACGGGCGAAATTACTTCGGCGCAGCTCACCCGTGCTTATCTCAACCGCATTGAACAATTGAATGATCGGCTGGGTGCGTATCTGCATGTGGCCGGTACTTATGCGATGGGCGCGGCGGACGTAGCCGACCAGATGCGTAAGGATGGCCGTGAACGCCCGTTGCTGGGGGTGCCGCTGGCGATCAAGGATGTGCTGTCCACCAAGGATATTGAAACCACCTGTGGCTCGAAAATCCTCAAGGGCTATAAGCCCGTATTCTCCGCGACGGTGGTTGAGCGGTTGGAGCAGGCCGGAATGGTCATGCTGGGCAAGCTGAACATGGATGAATTCGCGATGGGGTCATCGACCGAAAATTCCGGTTTTTTCCCCACGCGCAACCCGTGGGATATGGAGCGTGTGCCGGGTGGCAGCAGCGGTGGGAGTGCTGCCGCAGTCGCCGCGAATCTGGCGGCAGGCGCGTTAGGCACCGATACAGGCGGCAGCATTCGTCAGCCGGGGGCCTTCTGTGGGCTGGCCGCGCTCAAGCCGAGTTATGGCCGTGTGTCGCGTTATGGGCTGATCGCGTTCGGCTCGTCGCTGGATTGTCCCGGCCCGTTAACCCGCACTGTGGAGGATACGGCCCGTATTCTACAGGTGATTGCTGGTCACGATCCGCTGGATTCGACCAGTATGCAGTTGGAAGTGCCGGATTATGTCGCGGGGTTAACGGGCGATGTTAAAGGCTTAAAAGTTGGCATCCCCAAGGAATATTTTATCGAAGGCATTCAGCCGGAAGTTGAGCAGGCCGTCCGTGCGGCGGTGACACATCTGGAAAGCCTGGGCGCGGAAGTAGTCGAGATCAGCCTGCCGCACACCGAATACAGCCTGCCCACCTATTACATTATTGCCCCGGCGGAGGCCAGCTCCAATCTGGCGCGTTATGATGGCATTCGTTTTGGTCTGCGCGTGGATAAAGGCGAAATGTGGCCGACGTATAAAGCCACCCGTGGCGAAGGCTTTGGCGCAGAGGTCAAGCTGCGTATCATGATCGGCACTTACGTGTTGTCTGCCGGTTATTACGATGCCTTCTATGGCAAGGCGCAGGCGGTGCGCACACTTATCAAGCAGGACTTTGAACAGGCATTTGAAAAAGTCGATGTGATTGTCGCCCCGACTGCACCGACCACCGCTTTCAAGCTCGGCCAGAATACTGATGATCCGATGCAGATGTATCTGGCGGATGTGTTTACGCTACCGGCGAGTCTGGCCGGTGTCCCCGCGCTGAATGTCCCCTGCGGCTTTGACAGCAGCGGCCTGCCGATTGGCATGCAGGTGATCGGCCCGGCATTCAGCGAGGAACTGGTGCTGCGCGTCGGCCATGCCTATGAACAATCCACTGAATGGCACACCCGAACACCGGAAATGGTATCCGCTTCTTAGAAGAAAAACAGGGACGTGCTATACGCCCCTGTTTGTTATATGGCTATCTGTGTCCGATTTAGTTCATATATTGCAGGTTTGCCAGGTTAATCTCTGCCCACGGATGCGGGATTGCCAGTGCTTCGGCCTGTTCGAAATCGGCCTGCGCTTCGTCCATCATGTTCCATTTCAGATACACCAGACCGCGATTGTTATAAGCATAGTGCAGCTGTGGGTCAATCTCCAGCGCCTGATTCAGGCTGTCCATAGCGTCCTGATAATTGCCCAGCAGGTAATTTGCCCAGCCACGGTTATTCCAGGCCATCGCGTATTCGGGGTCGATCTCAATTGCCATTTCATAATTTTCCAGCGCTTTAGCGGTTTGACCCATTGTGCACAGCACCGCGCCGCGTCCGTAGTATGAGCGAGCGTTGGTGGGGTTCAACTGGATCGCACAGTCAAAGGCGGCGACTGCACCCGCTTTATCCCCGGCTTTTTTCAATGTCCAACCCTGAGCGGCATAATCGAAACTTGGATTACAGGCCGTGCTGTCCTGGGCAAATGCCGGGATAGCTGCGGAGACGATAATGACTGCCAGAACCATAAGAGCGATAAATTTCTTAAACATGATTTGGAACTCCTTGTGATGTGTGTGATTGGTTAAAGTTGATAATCTGACTATATGCCGGGTGGAGCGTTTAAAATGGACTGCTGATACACCGCAGCTTGCCGCCAGCTTTTCGCGGTCAATACGCCAACCCTACGCCAGCTCTGCGCGCAGAGTGCGGCAGCAGCGCGTAGGGTGCGCACAGGCAGAAGGCGTCGGTTGGGCGTAAGGTTGCAAGCGGGCAGACTGTCCTGTATTTTCAATACGAACGCCACTTATCCGATACTTATTTTTGCCTACTTGACCTAAAGTTCACTTGAGGATGTAGCATGAGGGCATGATGAACTCAAACAGCACTTACACCATTCAACAAGTCAGCCGCAAAACCGACCTGCCGATCTCCACATTGCGGTATTACGAGGAGATCGGTTTGCTGGATCCTATTCAACGTGCGGCCAATGGTCACCGGCGCTATTGCGATAATGACCTGCGGCGCATTGATATGGTGAAAAAGCTGCGTCTGACCGGCATGTCGATTGAGACGATGCGCGAATTTATTGCGCTCTATCGGGGTGGCACCAGAACGGCCAGGGCCCGCCGTGAAACACTGGAAGCCCACCGCGAAATCGTCCAGTCACGGGTGGATGAACTGCTGGAAACTTTGAGCTTCATCGACTACAAAATCGGTTTGTATCAGGATGAGGAAGCAGAGCATGAGCGAGAACAGGACTATGAAGTATCGGTTGTTGGGGAGAACGGGTCTACTCGTCTCTGAACTGTGCCTGGGCACGATGACCTTTGGCGGCAAGGGCTTCTGGGAAGTGATCGGCCAGCAGGGGCAGCAGGTGGCCAGTGAACTTGTCGCCCGTTCGCTGGATGCCGGGATTAATTTTATCGACACGGCCAATGTCTATTCTTTTGGCGAGTCGGAGACTTTACTGGGCAAAGCCCTGGCTGACCGTCCGCGCGATAGTTATGTGCTGGCGACTAAAGTACGCGGTCGTATGTCGGAGGATGTTAACGCCATTGGCCTCAGTCGCTATCACATTATGAACTCGGTTGAAGCCAGTCTGAAGCGCCTGGGGACGGATCATATTGACCTGTATCAGATTCACGGTTTTGACCCGGTGACTCCGCTGGAAGAA
>JBBSQD010000220.1:0-10786 GCA_038258185.1 Aggregatilineales bacterium
ATGGTGTATTCTTTGAAGGTGGACTTGGGCGAGCCTATCTGGATAATGCTGCCGAGATTTTCAGAGCTTTGCATCCGGATAATCCCATGACCGTTGAGGGTATCCAACGCGTTGGTGAAGTTTTGCAACCGCGCTTCATCGGTGGCAATCCGCCCGATGTGATTGACAACAGTGGTGCCGGCAATCTTCCGCTTGACGCACTCGTTGCTGAAAATCAGCTTGCCGATCTTGCCGCATTAATGGCAGCACCGTCACTGGACACACCCGGTGCGACCTTTGCCGAAACACTGTTACCCGGCTCACAGGCCAGCGGTGTATATGATGGCAAGCAGCTTGTTCTGAACATTACTTATACCGTTTATGGTATCTGGCACAGCCAAACCTTATTTGAAGAAAAGGGCTGGGTCTATCCAAAGACCTGGGACGAAATGCTCGCGCTGTGTGAAACCATCAAGAGCGACGGCATCGCCCCGTGGACGTATCAGGGTCAGTATCCCCAATACATGCGCTTCGGCGTTCTGGAGCCCTTGATTTACAAGAATGGCGGCCTGCAGGCCATTATCGACATTGATAATCTGGTTGATGGTGCCTGGACGAGTGCTCCGGTGCTCGAAGCAGCGCAGATGATGGCTCAGTTGGTTGAGAATGATTACATTCTGGATGGCACCGAAGGCTTGTCCCATACAGAATCTCAGGCGGAATGGCTTCAGGGTAATGCAGCCTTTATCCCCTGTGGCTCCTGGCTGGAAAATGAAATGCGCGAATTAACGCCGGAAGGTTTTGACATGGTTGTCAAACCGGTACCGGGAAAAACTGAGGACGTCTATGCTTCCTTGTTAGCCTCAGCGGGTGAGCCTTACATTGTGCCGATCAATGCAGCCAATGTAACCGGCGGTATGGAATTCATGCGTGTCCTGTTATCCAAGGCCAGCGCCCAGTACTTCGCCAAAGAAGTCAGCGTGATTATGCCAGTGGTAGGTGGTACGGACGGTGTTGAACTCAGTGCTGCGCTCGTTTCTGCGAATGATGCAGTCGCCGCTGCGGGTGATGAAGTGTTTGATCGCAAATTCAGCACCTGGTACACCGACCTGAGTAATGGTTCTCGTGACGCTATGGGCGAGCTGATGACGGGTCGTATCAGCCCGGAAGAATTCGTCGAAACTGTTCAGGCTATTGCCGACGACATCAAGGCCAATGACGACATTCCGAAATACACCCGCACCTCCTAGTCATATCACAACCTGACATCCTGCCATATGGTTCAACCCATATGGCAGACCATCACGTTTCAAAAGTTCACGCCTGGCAGCCTGTGCCTGTCTACTCACCAGCCAATCTACTGCCGGGCGGTGCTTTTTATGCTACGAGGTAACCGGATGCGTAAAAACAAGTACCACATCATTATCCCCTTTTTGCTACCGGCTGTGTTGCTTTACTCAGTTTTTGTAGTTTATCCCTATGCGCAATCCATGTTTATCAGCCTCAACAAGTGGCGCGGATTTACGCCGCAAGCGACATTTGTCGGTCTGGAAAACTTTCAGGATTTGCTCCAGGATGAATTCTTCTGGAATGCTCTCAGCAATAACCTTAAATACCTGATTGTCCTGCCGATCATCATCATCGCGATTGCGTTGTATCTGGCATTTTTGCTGACCCACGGCAAGGCACGGTTCCGCAAGTTCTATCGCATTACCTTCTTTTTCCCACAGGTGATGTCACTGGTGGCGATTGGTGTGCTGTGGCGCTTCATCTATCATCCCCGCATCGGCATTCTGACGGGACTGACGCGCTTAGTGGGTATCGAGGATACGGTGGCGTGGCTCGGCAATCCCGATACCGCGCTGATTGCGGTGGGCGCTGTCGTGGTCTGGCAGGCCGTCGGCTTTTATATGGTGCTGTTCATAGCCGGTATGGAATCGATACCAACTTCCTATTATGAAGCCGCGGTTATTGACGGGGCTACCCGCTGGGATCTTTTCTGGAAGATTACCTTACCGCTGCTGTGGGATACTATCCGCACGGCTATGGTGTTCCTGGCAATCGCCGCCACCAATATGTTTGCCATCACGCAGACCATGACGGGAGGCGGGCCAAATCGATCAACCGATGTGCTGGCAACCTACGTCTATGAACGCGCCTTCCAGAATTACCGGTTTGGTTATGCCACCGCAATTGCTATGGCGATGTTCCTGCTGGCGTTTGCCCTATCCGCGCTGACCATGCGCTTTACACAACGAGAGGCGCTGGAGTACTAACATGGCCATCACTTCTAAGTCACAATCCGATATCGGACAGATCGGGCGGCCAGAGCGACTTTCCGCCAGGACTATCGCTGGTCAGTCCATATTGAATTTGAGCCTGGCCCTGTGGGCGGTCGTCGTCATTTTCCCGATGATATGGCTGGTCTATACCTCCTTCAAGACCGATCAGGAAATTTTTTTCAGTCCCTGGTCGCTGCCAGAATCAATTCAATGGAATAATTTTGAACGCGCCTGGGTCGAAGTGCATATCGGCCAGTATTTCATCAACAGCATGATCGTGGTGATTCCCAGCCTGATTTTAACGCTGATAATATCATCCATGGCCGCTTATATCCTGGGGCGCTTCAAGTTCAGAGGGAATCGCGTCATCTTCTATTTCTTCTTAGCAGGGCTGCTGTTCCCGGTATTTCTGGCGCTGGTGCCGCTGTTTTTCCTCGTCGATGATCTGGGGATGCGCGATACGTTTCACGGCCTCATCCTGGTGTATACGGCCTTCTCGCTGCCGTTTACCGTCTTCTTCCTGACGGGCTTCTTCAAAACGCTGCCCTCGGAACTGCACGAATCCGCTTTGATTGACGGCGCGAACGAGTATCAGGTCTTTTTTCTGGTGATGTTACCGTTGGCGCAGCCCGGTTTAATCACGATGGGAATTTTCAATTTTCTGGGGATGTGGAATCAGTTTATTCTGCCGCTGGTGCTCATGTCGGACAGAGATAATTATGTGCTGACGCAGGGGTTGTCGTTCATGCTCCAGCAGCAAACGTATCAGAATGACTGGAGTGCGTTGTTTGCCGCAGTAACCATCATTATGATCCCTACATTTATCGTCTATGTACTCTTCCAAAGCAGAATTCAACAAGGCATCACTCTGGGTGCTTTAAAAGGCTAACAATGAGAGTTCTTGTAATTGGCGGCAGCGGACTTGTCGCGAAGCTGGTTGTTCCACGGTTGGCTGAAATCCATAGTCTGCGCATCTTTGATATGCGTCCGCCGCAGGATGGGGACTACGATTATGTAGCGGGTGATGTGACACAGTATGATGATCTCGCCGCAGCCATGACCGGTATGGATGCGATCCTCTACATGGCGATGGGTAATTTACACTGGCAGGAAACATCCGGCATTGTGTCGGCCTTCGATGTCAACATCAAAGGTGTGCATCTGGCTTTACTGGCGGCCCATGAGGCAGGCATCACCCAGGCGGTTTACGCCAGTAGTATGTCAGTTTATGGCGGGGATTTGCTGCAACGCTATTTCCCGGATGAGGGTATCACGCCCGACTCTACTGGATTGTATGGTTTTACGAAGCACATGGGCGAGCTGGTGTGCTTAAATGCAGCGCGTGCCTGGGGCATGAACGTGAATGCGCTGCGCCTGTGTCACCCCACGGCTGAAGAAAAATGGCTGGCGGAAACGGTCACGGGTACGCCGACGATTGCCACCACAGGGGCAGATGTGAGCCGCGCGATGCAGGCCGCACTCGAATATCAGGGCGGTTTTCAGGCGTTTATGATCAGCGGTGATTACGAACAAAAAACCATGAATATGTCCAAAGCCAAACGCCTGCTGGATTGGGAACCGCTGGCGCGACCCACCCGACAGCCTGAATAGAGGTACAGATGGCATTTAATATCAAAATACGCGGCAAGCTCACCTACTATTATGAAGGCGACGACCCCACCTTATCGAGTCTGGTTGTTGAGACTTTAGCCGATGGGGATCTGCGAATCTGCTTTTCCGGCTTAACCGGAGGCTATTCGGCAACGAATGTCCTCAAGCTGGATACGGTGACATTTATGGACCCCGACACCGAGATTCCGCTGGTCTTTCGGTGTTGGGAAAGCTGGTTACAGGAAGCGGGAATCTGCCAGTCCATTGCGAATGTGGATTTTATCGAGATTCACGCGTTTGGCTGCCAGCCCAAAACACCCCATCCACTGGTTGACCCTGCCGGATACATCAAAGAGCAGGAACGCCTGCGCGAGGCGTATTCCAGAGCCTATCGCAAGTTCTTCAGAGAACAGTGTCCGGATAACGGTGTCCCGGCGCGCTTTACCGTTCATGTGGTGGATGTGCCGGATAAGGCGGCATCTTATGAATTTTATGGCACAGCTTTATATCAGAAAGCCCTGCAACAGGATTAGAAAATTCGTTACCTTCATCTATAACCGTTTATCCTCCAACCAACAGAGAAAATAATTCAATATGGACGATACGAAGCAGTATGACGTGGTGCTGAAGGAGGGGCATGTGATTGACCCCAAAAATCATCGCAACGCACTCCTCGATGTGGCGATCAAGGATGGCAAAATTGCCGCAGTGGCCGCCGACATCAACCCGGAACTGGCTGCGCAGGTGGTCGATGTCAGCGGGCTGTATGTGACGCCGGGGCTGATTGATATTCATGTGCACGCCTATCATACCCGCGAACCGGAAGGTCTGAGTATTTTCGCGGATCATCATTCGTTCCGATCCGGTGTGACGACGATGGTCGATACGGGCACGGCTGGCGCAAAGCATTTTCTGCACTTTAAGCGCACTGTGATTGATACCGCCAAAACCCGTATTTTCGCGTTTATCAATATTGTGAAGTCGGGCATGATCGGGCCATTTGAGCAGGATATCGTCGAAATGGACCCTGAGCTGGCCGCGTCGATTGTGCTGGCTTATCCGGAAATCTGCGTCGGCATTAAGACCGCCCATTACTGGACGAATCTGCCGTGGGATGCCACCCATCAACCGTGGGATGCGGTTGACCGTGGACTGGAAGCGTCAGCGATCTGCCATAAACCGCTTATGGTGGATTTTTGGCCGCGACCGGAACGTCCCTACCCGGAACTGCTGCAAAAGATGCAGCCCGGTGATATTCATACGCACGTCTTCGCCCAGCAGTTTCCCATTCTGGATGCCAATAATAAGCCCGAAGCGTTTATGTTTGAGGCGCAGGAGCGCGGTATTGTGCTGGATGTGGGGCATGGCGCAGGCAGTTTCTGGTTTCGGCAGGCGATTCCGATGCTCGACGGCGGTTTTATCCCCAATTCGATCAGCACCGATTTACACATCGGCAATGTCAATGGGGTGGTGCACGATATGATCACCACCATGTCCAAGTTTCTGTGCATGGGCATGTCACTGGAAGATACGATTTACCGCTCGACCGTAACACCCGCCGAAGAAATCGGGCATCCCGAACTGGGCACACTCAGCGAAGGCGCTGAAGCCGACATTGCGGTGCTGGTTCTGGAAAACGGCGAATTCGGCTATACCGATTGTGGCAAAGCGAAATATATCGGCACGCAGAAATTAAGCTGCAAACTGACCTATCGCGCCGGTGAGGTGGTCTATGATCTGGACGGCCTGACCATGCCGCTGTGGGAAGATGCGCCTGAAGCCTACTGGAAAATTCGTCAGCCGAAAGGGTAGGCAATCAATGGGTATCTATGAAAGTTTAGGCATTCGTCCCGTCATTAATGCCAGCGCGACCCTGACCCGCTTAGGTGGTTCACTGATGCCGCCGGAAGTCATTCAGGCCATGAACGAAGCGGCGGTCTGCTTTATCGATATGGAGGAATTTCAACGGCGCGTGGGCGAACGGATTGCGGAATTGACGCACAACGAGGCCGCCTATGTGAGTTCAGGTGCCGCCGCTGGTCTGGTACTGGCGACGGCGGCCTGCATCACAGGCGATGATGCCGCGCTGATCCACCGCTTTCCGCATCTGGATGGGCTGAAACATGAGGTACTCGTCCATAAAAGCCACCGCAACGGTTACGATTATACGATTCAGCAGATTGGCGCAAAGATCATTGATGTGGGTCAGCCCGGTCAAACCACGCTGGCGGATTTTGAAGCGGCCATCACCGACATGACGGTGGCGATCTTCTGGTTCCAGGGGGCGATGACGTCTGCGGATGATGTCCCGCTGGCCGACCTTATCAGGCTGGGGAATGCACACGACATTCCGGTGATCGTTGACGCCGCAGCACAGTTACCCCCGGCAAGCAATTTGTGGAACTTCACTCATGCCGGTGCAGCGCTGGCGATTTTCAGCGGCGGCAAGGATTTACGCGGGCCGCAATCGAGCGGGCTGGTCTTAGGGCGCAAGGATCTGGTTGAAGCCTGCCGCAAACATGGCTGTCCCAATCCAAACGTAGGTCGTCCGATGAAAGTTGGCAAAGAGGAGCTTGCGGGTGTTCTGGCGGCGGTGGAGCGTTACGTCAACTTAGACCCGGCAGTGCTGGAACAATATAGTGAAGCCACGGTTACGTCATGGTGTGATGCCCTGAGCGGCATTGATGGCGTCACTGCCCAGCGCAGTTTCCCCAATGAGGCGTGTCAACCGCTGCCACGCTGTCATATTATCATCGACACTGAACAATTAGGACTAAGCAGCAATGACGTGATGGAGCAGCTTAGAACGGGCACACCTGCGATCATTGTTGCATCCGATGGTGACACGGGCATCTTTGTGAACCCCATGACGCTTGAAGCGGGTGAAGATCAGATCGTTCAGCAGCGTTTAGTGGAAATCCTGAAGCACTAAAACTCGCCTGATTACACCATTGAATGGTTATCTACAGATGGTGTGATGCTGTTCATCGGCATCCACCATCTATCCTCCGTGTTGGTTGCTCCCGCAGGAATCGCGCACAATCAGTTTAGTCGGCAAAACCATCGAAACAGCGCTATCGACCCCATAATCCTTTTGAGTTTGCAGCACCTGAATCGCGAATTTCGCTAACATGCGTTTCGGAATATCCACCGTCGTCAATGCCGGACGGATCATGCTGGATATCTCAAGATTGTCGATGGATGCAATCGCCACATCCTCTGGGATGCGCAAACCGTGATCGGTTAACGCAGCGATTGTGCCGATAGCCGCTTCGTCGCTGGCGGTAAAAATAGCGCTGAACTCGGTTTTGCGCGCCAACAGGCCCACCATAATGTCATAGGCCGATTCTGCGGGTGGTTTTGTAGACACAATAAAATCGACGAGTTGCTCATCAAAGGCGATATTGTTCTCAAACAGGCTGTGTCTGTAACCGGTTAAACGCTGGTCATTGATACCGACAAATGCAATGCGCTGATGTCCTAATGAAATGAGATGCTGCATCACCAGTCGGGCAGCTTCAGCGCGGTCAAACGTCACCGCTGGTAAGTCATGGACGGTTTCTTCGAGGCAGACAATATTCGGGATGCGCTCAATCGTTTCGCTGAGCAATGCCTGATCCAGTTCCGTGTTGGGAATCAGTGACGGCAGAATAAAAATCAGCGACGAAATTTCATTGTCATGGATATGCTTATTGAAAAAAATGGGGTCTTTAAGCACGTCCCAATACGCCAGAAAGCTGATCTGCTGCTTTTGCTGATAGGCATGTTCGTACAGGGCGGAGATTAAAATATTGTAGTAAGGGCGCTCCAGCAGTTGATAGCCCGTGCCGCCGGTCACAATACCAATCGAATTGGTCGCAACATCTTCGCCCTGCTTCAGGCGTTGCGCGTGTTCATTGGGGCGATAACCCAACTCTTCGATGGCTCTCAAAACGCGTTCTCGTGTTTCCCTAGCCACCTGACGTGGGCCATCGTTGAGCACATAAGAGACGACAGAGCGCGATACACCCGCAAGTTTTGCGACGTCGGACTGATTAACGCGATTTTTATCGACCATATATCCCCATTCTCAGGGTGGTATTAAAGTTTAGTCTATTATATCCAACTCGATTGCTGCGGATTGCAACATGGGCACCGACGCTCTGATGCTTATCTTACCAGCCTGATGCCCTGCCCGCACAAAGCAGGCATCCTGCCCACCCAATAACACCATCGGATTTTCGCCAATGAACTGGGCATCCCCTTCAAGTGACCAGGTCACACCCGATGTTTGATAGGGCAGGATATTATCAAACTGATCCACAATCCGGACAGCGACGCGGGCCATGTCACTGCCATCCGCATGGACGCACAGTGTATGACTGGTCAAGCGCAACTTACAGGGCAAATGGTCAGATGGCGCGTGGGACGAAGTCACGTTCACCGGAAATATGAGCATCCAGACTGGGGCGGAATCGGTGATCGAGGTGCAAATCCCGCTTGCGTTATTGAATGACGCTAAAATGGTGAACATCGCAGTCGTCAGCACCAATCGCGGCAGGGCATCGACAGCAAGCGATATTCTTGGCACCGATCTGGTACTTGGTGCGTCAGATGATCCGCTGGTGCTGGAGACATTCTTCAATATACCGCTGGCCGATTGATGATCTGGTTTAGTGCATGTAGATCAAGCCCATCAGGAATTGAATTGGGCTGATCTGTCATGCACTTTCCTCTTGGAACATCTAATTTGTAGCCGACATTCCAGCCTCGCGCAACGTTGATTAATTTGCCGGAATAAATACGCCAGTGTGAAGATCCCAGTGTTGCACACCCTCTTCGCTGGTGGTTTCAACGACTCCCCAATCGGAGAATGTTAGTGACCAGATTGAAGCCTGGGGGCCGCCATGCCGGTAGATGGGTAAACGGTCTTTATCATTTTCCACTAGATTCTGAAGATCCCACACACGGATTGCATCATAACCAGCAATCAGATAGCGATTATCTGCGGAAAGCGCGACTGGATGATAATCTACTAACGGGATGTTGGGTGCGCCAAAGCCTTCAGCATTCACGTAGGTTGGCGTGGCTGTGTCAATATCATACACAGTAATGCCCCCGTCAATATATCCGGGTTCACCCACACTATAAACAATGACAAGCGATTCATCAGGTGAGAAACGAAAACGCGTTTCAATGCCTGTTGGTTGCACGCGCGTGGGATAAACGCGAACTTCTTCACCACTATGGATGTCATATGCAGAAACACCACCCAGGCCGCTACCCCATAACCAGCCGCGGCTCATATCCCAATAATACTGATTAAATCGTGTGCGACTTCCGGGGTAAAACTGATTCTCTGGCAGTAGCCCAACCCGATAAGCCTCATTCAACTCTCTTTGCTAGATGTAGTCTTTGTGAATTCGCTCATAGACACACGTATATCTAACTTTGCCACAGCCACCTAATACAACCGCATAAGCAGACTCAGGTTGCCAGATTACAACTGGTTGGACAACCGATGCCAGATAACGTCCCGCGTTGTTTTCAAATGTGTGCACACGTCCGCCAGTGACTGTATCCCAAAATACAATGTCTTTATGTTCCCAACTTACAATCTGTTGATTTCTTACCGAGGGGTAAGAATCTTCAGATCCATAACGTATCACACCAACGGCTCCCGTCAGATAACGACAGTCAGGTGACCAGTTAATAATACGCACGTTCTCGTCAATGGTATCGAGAACATTTACCGTTTCGCCGTTTCCGGCGACCAGTAACAGCGATTGACTTGGAGCGTCAAACCGAGCAAAAGCACCGGCCTGATAGTATGATCCATTAGAATATGGGCAAGGGTAAGGAGGATCATCGCTGACAAGATTGTTCTGCGCACTTGCAGGTGATTGCACCAACATGACACATATCAATAATATCCAGAGTTTAAAATTTTTCACGTTCACCGTTCCGGTTCAAACTTAGTCAGACGATAATTCAATGACAGCTTATGTTCGATAGTTTCCTGAAGAACCTGTTGCGTGGATGAGGGTAAATCTCCCCATTCTGTAAATCATGAAAATTATATCATTGTAAGTTCTTTTAAGAACAATATGTTTTCTGATCTGGCCTCAATTATTCATAAACAAATTATCAACGTCAAATTCACCACTCTAGCCCACATCCATCAGCCCCTTCCAGGAGTTGCTTGACTCGATTTTGCCACTTAAAACCCACCTCGTAAATATGAGGTGGGTCAGAAATCACTTCAAAGCTAAATAATCTGTCAGGGTAGTGTGTTGCCCGCTGCCAGATAGATTTCGTACCATTCCTGTCGGCTCAGCGTAATATCCGAAGCGCGGCAGATATCCTTCAAACGCTCCGGGTTCGTCGTGCCTACAATCGGCTGCATACGAGCGGGATGGCGCAGAATCCAGGCGATCGCAATCGCTGAATTGGTCACGCCTTTAGCGGCGGCCATGTCGTCAATGCACTGGTTGAGTTCCGGGAATTTCTCATTGTCGAGGAAAACCCCCTCAAAGAAACCATACTGGAAGGGCGACCACGGCTGAACAGTGATGTCTTTCAGGCGGCAGTAATCCAGAATGCTGCCGTCACGGTCAACGGAGCGATCAATTTCCATATTCACATTGATACCCGCATCCACCATGCCCGTGTTGGTGATGCTGAACTGAAGCTGGTTGAAAACAATTTTCTGTTTGACAAATCTGGTCAGCAGCTCGATCTGCATCGGATTCTGGTTGCTGACCCCGAAATGTCTGACTTTGCCGCTGTCCTCCAGGATGGTGAAGGCTTCAGCGACTTCTTCCGGTTCGACCAGAGCATCAGGCCGGTGCAGCAGCAGCACATCCAGATAATCCGTGCGCAGCCGTTGAAGACTGCCATCAACCGCTTCCAGAATATGTTCTTTTGAGAAGTCA
>JBBSQD010000221.1:0-10778 GCA_038258185.1 Aggregatilineales bacterium
CGAGTTGAGCGAGGATGAATGTGATGAGGTGCTGGAGGCAGCCAAGCGACTGCATCATGACCAGCCGAAAGAACGCCTGTTACAGATCGGCAAAGGCTTTGAGAATGAACCCTCAATTGCTAATCTGATCGACCATCCGGCGGTACTGCCCAAAGTCCGCGCCCTGTACGGTGACCGGTTTGTGCTGCAAGCGGCGTGGTGCACGGTGCAACCGGCTGGCAGTCAGAGTGTCGGCTGGCATCAGGATGGCTCTGGCGCGTATGACTTCAAGCAGTTGGCCTTTCCGGTGCCGCTGCTGCAACTGCGCTCCAGCTTTAACCTGACCGACCAGAGCGAATTGTTTATGGGCAATATGATGATGATCCCCGGTAGTCATCGCAGCCCGGTTGGGCTTCCGTCGGAGTCGCGGCGTGAGGTTCAGGTCGCACCGATTCAGCATAATATCCGCTGCAAGCGTGGCTCGGTGCTGTTGTTCCATAACGGCGTGTGGCATTCGCCCATGCCCAACAACATGGACTTTGACCGCTATAACATGCACTTCATTTATAGTCCGCCGTGGCTGCGCCGCAGTGACCGTGATTTCACTGATCCGGCCTTTCTGGAAAACACTACCCCGCTGCGCCGTGCCCTAATGGGTGATTATGATCGGCCTGATGTGCCGTTTGCCGGTGGCTTCCCCGAAATCCCGTTTGAAGAATAGACAGCCTCACGGGGCAAATGGCTCTCATTTGCCCCGTTTTAACCTGATCTCTCGCAAAACCTTAATCAAATTACCCTCTCAAACCATGCTGGTTCCGTCCAATGGGTTTGAAACGCTCCCTCGCAGGGGGTAAAATCTTATTCGGGCATAGATTAATGCACCACTGAGTTTAGATTTACTGCAATTACAGGAAGGAAATACCAATGGAATTTCGACGACTAGGGAAGTCTGGCTTAAAAGTCAGTGCGCTGTCGTTTGGCGCCTGGGTGACTTTTGGTCAGCAATATGGCGTGGATGAAGCACTGGAAATTATGACCGCGGCGTATGATCGTGGCTGCAATTTCTTCGACAATGCTGAAGTCTATGCAAAAGGTCAGGCCGAAACAATCATGGGGGAAGCCCTGACCAAATCCGGCTGGCGGCGCGATAGCTATATTGTCTCCAGCAAGGTGTTTGGTGGCTCACAGGAGGATCCGTCACCCATTCAGCGGGGACTCTCGCGCAAGCATGTCTATGAAGCGTGTTATCAGGCCATCGAGCGCCTGCAATGCGATTATCTGGATCTGTACTTCTGTCACCGGCCTGACAGCGAAGTGCCGATTGAGGAAACCGTCCGCGCTATGACCGAACTGATCAACCGCGGCGATGTGCTCTACTGGGGCACCAGCGAATGGTCAGCGACAGAACTGATGGAAGCCTATGCAGTCGCCCGGCAGTATGATCTGATCCCGCCGACGATGGAGCAGCCGCAATATAATATGTTCCATCGTTATCGCTTCGAGAATGAGTACGCCCGACTGTATCACGAAGATACTATCGGGCTGGGGACGACCATCTGGTCGCCACTGTCGAGCGGTTTGCTGACCGGTAAATACAATAACGGCATCCCGGAAGACAGCCGTGTGAATCTGCCTGGTTACGAATGGCTGAAAAACATGCTGCTCAGTGAAGAAGGCCAGCAGCGTGTGGCGAAAGTTCAGGAACTGGCGGTTATCGCTGAAGAACTGAACACGACTATGCCGAAAATGGCGCTGGCGTGGTGCCTGAAAAATCCGCATGTCAGCACGGTGATTACCGGCGCCTCACGGGTCTCGCAGGTTGAAGAAAACTTCGATGCGCTGGATATCGTCCCGCAATTAACCGATGATGTGATGGAGAAAATCGAGGCCATTCTCGATAACAGTGTGAACAGCCTCTACGGCGCGAGCTAAGCACGTCACCAGTGTTCAATCGCATATTGGACTAATCCCCTTCCAGTTGAAACGGAAGGGGATTTTTTGTATGCTGTGGCTTTTTTATTTCAAAGCTATATTTACTCATGGTGTCACTTATATTTACATCGTTAACTCTCTGGTATGCAGTTTGAGCATCCGTACAAAATGCTCGACCTGTTCAAATTCATCTAACTCAGCTTGCTCTTCAACACTTAGACCGCGAGTCTTTCCCGCTTCAAGCAAGGTATAAACCCGGCGCTGTGCTGCCTCAGAAGGGCGAAATGCAATAATCTGCTTATGAGTTGGCTGTGAAACCAGAAAATGATATATCTCTTCATAGGCGGGAGGTTGAGCAATCGCCATTGATTAGTCTCCATGATTTATGATATCAAATTATAGCACGCTCGGCAGCGTAAAATGAAATGTACTTCCCTGCCCCAGACCAGCACTCTCCGCCCAGATGCGCCCACCCTGCGCCTCGACCAGATATTTGGCGATGGTCAGACCGATGCCGCTGCCGCCGCTGGTACGCGCACGGGATTTGTCCACACGGTAAAAGCGCTGAAAAACATGCTCAAGGTCGTCCTGCTGCAAACCAATGCCGGTATCGTGCACACTAAAATGCACATAATCACCCTGCTGCGCCACACTGAGAGTCACCGTGCCCTGCTCAGGCGTGTATTGCAGAGCATTCCCCAACAGGTTGAGTAAAACCTGTCCGCTGCGGTCGGGGTCAGCACAAACAGAGGGCAAACCCGGCGCGATCCGCTGGTGAAGTTGCACCCCCTTTTCGCTGAACTGGGGCTGCAAACGGCTGACGGCAGATTGTACCAATATCACCGGATTCAATTGCATCAGGTGCATTTGTGGAATCCCTGCTTCGGTCTGCGAAATCTCCTGCAAATCATAGACCAGCCGCTGCAAGCGATCGGCCTCACGGTAGACCAGGTGAAACGTCTCGGTGGTGGCGGGGATCACACCGTCTTCCAAGCCTTCCATGTAGCCTTTGATACTGGATAGCGGTGTCTTCAGTTCGTGGCTGATGTCGGCCATCAATTGGCGGCGCGTCGTCTCGGTTTCGGAAAGCGCCGCGGCCATGCGGTTGAAATTATAAGCCAGTTCATCCAGTTCATCATCACCGCGAACTTCCAGCAAGCGGTCATAGTTCCCGCCAGCGATCTCCTGACTGGCGGCAGCCACCGCGCCAATCCGCCGGATAATGCGGCGGCTCATAAACCAACTGGTGATTATCGACGACAAAATTGCAATCGCTCCAGCAATCAACAGCGCCTGATTGATGGCGAGGCGTAAATCATCGAACAGCAGGATGGGGCTGGTCGTCTCACGTTGGAGGAAAACGGGACGACCCGCCTGCCAGACGACATCCACACGTGACATCTGGAGAAAAGCCGAGGGCGCGATAAACGCGGTGAGCAGAGTTAACAGGCCGATGCTGACCAGCACGACAATCAGGTAGGAGAGGAAGAATTTCGTTCGCAAGCGCATGGTTAATCTCCACCGAATTTATAGCCAATACCCCGCACGGTCAGGATGTAGTTCGGATTGGTGGGGTCAGCTTCGATCTTCTGGCGAATGTGACCAATATGCACATCCACGACGCGATCATCCCCGTAAAAATCATACCCCCAGACATTTTCGATCAACTGCTCCCGACTGAGCACCATGCCCTTATGGGTTGCCAGCAACCGCAGCAGCTTAAATTCCAGCGCGGTCAGGTCAACGCGCTCCGTTCCGCGCCAGACTTCATGGCTCTGGCTGTCGATGCGCAGCTCATCGAACACCAGCAGCGATTCCTCCTGACTGGCGGGGTTACGTCCGCGCCGCAGGATTGCTTTGACACGGGCGACCAGTTCACGCGGGCTGAAGGGCTTGGTCAGATAATCATCCGCGCCGATGGTCAAGCCGACTACCCTGTCCGGCTCATCCGAACGCGCAGTGAGCATCAGCACATACACTTCCGATTCCTGGCGAATCTCCTGCAAGACATCGAAGCCATCCATACCCGGCAGCATCACATCGAGGATGACCAGTTCCGGTTGATAGCGCCGGAACATCGCTAAACCCTGTGGGCCATCGGCAGCGACCAGGATGGTGTAACCCTCCACTTTGAGGTAGGCCTCCACCAGATTGCGGATGTTTGCTTCATCATCGACGATCAGAATAGCTGTCATTTTGGGATAGACTTTCCGATAAGTTTGCATCATCTTCTTCTATTTTACCGCAATCGTCCTCTACTCATCTTCTACCAAGCATGTGCTAAGACCCCTCTAACGCCCCACTTCATTTGCGCTCAGTTTGCGTCAGTAATATTCAGGAGTGTTAAGAGCTTTACGATTTTAATTTCATTGTTATGTTGAGGAGCACGTTGATATGCGTAAGACTTTAAGTTTGTTGATCGTGGCTGTGTTAGTAATGCTGGCCGCCTTCCCGATAATGGCTCAGGATACCCCCGGCACCATTGCCGACATTGTGGTGGCATCCGCCACTGGCGAACCGGCTGAGTTCAGCACCCTGCTGACCGCTGTCCAGGCCGCCGACCCGGTTGTGCTGGAAGTACTGTCCGACCCTACACAAGAACTCACCGTCTTTGCCCCCACCGATGCGGCTTTCGCCGAATTGGCCGAATTCCTGGGTGATGACTTCAATGCTATTCTGGCTGATCCCGCCGTGCTGACCAGTATCCTGACCTTCCACGTCGTCCCCGGCATTTACACCTCGGCTGATGTGGTTGCAGCGCTGGATGCTAATGAAGGCCAGACTATATCTCTGCCGACCGTGAACGGTCAGTACATTGATATTTCCGGCACCGTTGAAGGCGGTATCCTGATTGATGGCGCACCGCTGAATTTAAGCATGGTTGATATCCAGGCCAGCAACGGCGTCATCCACGTGATTGATGCCGTGATTACCCCGGATGATCGCACCATTGCTGAAATCGTCACCGAGTTCTCAGGCATGGAAACCCCTGAATTCAGCCTGCTGCTGGCGGCTGTCCAGGCGGCTGACCCGGCAGTGCTGGAAACACTCAGCAACCCGGATGCCACGCTGACCGTGTTTGCACCGACTGATGCCGCTTTCACAGCCCTGGGTGAAGATACCCTCAATGCTGTGCTGGCTGACCAGGCCATGCTGACCAACATTCTGCTGTATCATGTCATTGCTGATGGTGTGTATCACAGTGGTGATGTGTCCAATGCGCTGATGGGTGACATGGACGCGATGGAAGAAACGGCTGAACCGGAAATGACTGAGGAAGCCATGATGGAAGCCACTGAAGAAATGATGATGGAGCCGATGAGCCTCGATCTGGTGACCGCTCAGGGCAGCCCCGTGACCATTACGCTGCTGGAAGATGGCAGCATCATGATTAACGAAGCCAACGTCATCCTCACCGACGTGGATGCAGTTAACGGCGTGATCCATGTGATTGACGCGGTGATCCTGCCCCCGGCTGAATAAGCTCGACTGATTTAAGCTCTACGAGAGGCGGCGCAAGTCGCCTCTTTTTTATTCTTGCTTATTTTTTGATTTCCAATCATGCCACTCTTGATATAAAGCAGGATGATCTTGCCTCCAACGATCTAAAACTGTTAATGCTTCAGGTGTACCAATTTGTTCAATAGCGCTGGCAGCATACATAAAATGCTTAACTTCAATCAATTGTCCATTAAAATTTGAAAATACTTCTCTATCATAGTCATTAGTGATTGACTCAAGAAGATACTTAATTGCGCGCTCATCTCTTAATAAGCCGAGTGCAATTATCACGTTCTTACGAACCATGGTACTTTTATCTCTTAATAAGAGGGCTACTGATTCAAGAGTATCTGTTTCACCGATTTGCCCTAATGATTTTACCGCACTAGATCTAACAAAGGCCTCTTTGTCGCTAAGTAACCTAATCAAAGGCTCAACCGCGCGAGCATCTCCTAATTGTCCTAATGAGCATATTGCATAGCGACGGACATATTCATCTTCATCTTGGAGACGGTCAATCAACAGGTTAGTGACTTTTTTAGCCCCAAACAAACCTAAAGCAATTACCGATCCTCTTCGAACATTTATGTCTAAATCCTTGAGCGCGGCACTAAGGGGTTCAATTGCTTTGTTATCACCAATATTACCTAAGGCTATTGCTGCTTCTAGTCGAATGTTTCCGTATACACCCTGAAGAGCAGCAATAAGAGGTTCAACCGCACGTTTACTACCGAGAACACCTAAGACTTCAGCTACATACGATCGAACGTAAATATCTTCATCTTTAAGTAATTCAATTAAGGGTTTAACAGATCGTTGATCTTTCAAATCTTCTAATACCTGAACGGCAAGATGCCGAATTTTCATATCTTCGTGTTCTAAATAAAAAATAACTCTCGTAGCAACTTGATGTGGGTAAGCTTTCAAAATATCCAATAAATCATAAAATGCCTTATTGTGTTCCATAACCTCTATCTGATACCAGTCAAATGTTGGTATATAAAAACTAAGATCGTATTCGACGTAAAGTAAGGCATTAATCATGACCTCAAGGCATGATTCACCAATTTCTTCCCAACGTTCAATAATTGTTTGCTGACGATACCTTGGCGCGTTTATAAACTGCTCTAAGAGCCGTTCATAATCTGGCACAAGAAAAGCCTGAGTAGTTTCATCCAAATCAGGTTTAAGCTGATCAATTACTTTATAAACGGGTTCCTGCTGCTCCCAGACCCAAAGCAAATAATCTGGCCGTCCCGCTGCATCCCATTCTTCTGCTGCGCGTTTAACCCTATCTAAAACAGGATGATAATCTTCCCTTCGCAATGCCTTGAACAGGATACTCAAACCATCGTCGTAATGCCCCTCACGCATGTCCACGCGCTGACGATAGGAATAGCCCAAAGGAATACAGTCCGCATAGCGACCGTCCTCCCCTTTCGCCCATACCGGGTAAATCGGGATTTGCTCCATACGAGCCACTTCTAATTCATCGCGCACGACTTCGGATTTACGCGAGTTCACACTGGCAACCAGTAACACTGCTTCAGCATCTCGAATCGCGTCGCGTATCGTCTGCTCCCAATCCGGTGTGCCAGGGGGTAACCCCTTCTGGTCAATCCAAACCGGAATTTTGGCATCCTGAAGTTCCGCTATGAAATTTTTGACAAAATCGTCATAATCTTTGCGGGAGTAGGAGATAAAAACGTGTTTCACGGCGTGGTGATCCCTGTGCGTAAGGCTGTACTGATTTTAATAATACCGCATTTCCCTTGATTACGGCGCAGAGTGTGCTAGGGTAGATGGCATACTATAAGGAGCCAAACCTATGAACTGGCAGGACGCAACCGAGACACTTCTCAAGCCGCTGGCCGCGGGTCAGCGCATCGGACTCATCAGCGATATGGATGGCACACTCAGCCACATTGTTGATCAGCCGGACAAGGCATCTGTGACACCCGGTAATCGTGAGTTGTTGCAGGCGCTGCACGATAAAATCGCATTGGTGGCGGTGGTCAGTGGCCGCGCCGTGACCGACGTGCAGGCCAAGGTCGGCCTCCCGGAACTGGTCTATGTGGGGAATCATGGGCTGGAACGCTGGGTGGATAATCAGGTCGAACTTACGCCGGAAGCGCTGCAATATCGTCCGTCGGTGGAAGCCGCTTTGCACGACGTGCGCAATGTAGCCATTGAGGGCATGTATGTCGAGGACAAAGGCGCGACGTTTTCCATTCACTATCGCAACACGCCCAATCCGCTGGCAGTCGGTGAGCACTACGGCCCGATCATGGCGGAGATCGCCCACAACCACGGCTTACGTTATTTTCAGGGGCGTATGGTCTTCGAGCTGCGACCACCGATTGAGGTGGATAAAGGCAGCGCCCTGCTCGCCTTAATCGAAAGCTACAGGCTGGACGCTGCCGTGTTTTTAGGTGATGACACGACCGATGTGGATGCCCTCAAAATGGCGCGTAACCTGCGCGAGCAAGGCGTGTGCTACGCCGTCGGCATCGGGGTCGAGTCTGCGGATATGCCTGCCGCAGTTCAGGAAAGCGCCGACTTAATGGCTTCCGGCGTGTCCGGTGTCGAGTCATTTATGGGCTGGCTCTTAAAATCAGCCAGCGCGTCATCCAGCTGACGCTGGAACCAGTGCTGCACATCGGATTTTTGCACCAGTTTGCGCAGTGCTTCTGCCCGTTCACGCCGCGCGGATAGCGGCATTGTCAAAGCCTGATTAAGCGCCTCCGCCGTGCTGTACACATCAAACGGTGAGACAGACAGGGCATGCTCGCCCAATTCATAAAACGCACCGGCATGTTCTGACAGCACCATCACCCCATCGTTCTGGTTGACGAGCGCGCCCTCTTTGGCGACCAGATTCATCCCATCAGCGATGGGGTTGACCAGCAGCACATCGTAAAGCTGCATCGCGGCTAACGCCCGTCGGTAATTATTCCCCAGCATGATGCGTACCGGTTCCCACTCACCATCGCCATATTCGGCATTAATCATGCCGGCTTCGGCCATAATGCCCCGCAGATAACTCTGATATTCATCCACTTCCATCCGTGACGGTACCAGCAGCGCCAGCATCTGCACTTTCCCCTGATGCTCCGGGTGTTCTTCAAGAAGCACACGGTACGCTTCCAGACCGCGCAGGATATTCTTACTCGGCTCGACTCGATCCGTGCGCAGGATAAACTGGCGATCTTCCACATAATTGCGCACCTGTGCGCGGAACATCTTGGTTTCCGGTTCCTCCACCATCTCCTCCACCTTTTTCACATCAATCGAGATAGGATAAGTGGGTGCGCCGACTTTACGGCCTTTGTAATGAATGGAGTCGCGGCTGCCGTGTGAGTGGGCATCCCCCAGATAAAAGCGACAGGTCTGAATAAAGTTAAATGCATCGCGCTTGGTCTGGAAGCCGACTCGGTCGGACGACAGCAGACTGGTCAGCAGCATCGTCCGCATCTCTTCGGGCAGAATGCGCCATGCATCCGGGCTGGGCCACGGGATATGAATAAACGGCTGGATCTGCACCTTAAAACCGATCAGTTCCCGCAGGAAATAGGGAACGAGGTAAAGTTGATAGTCCTGCGGGAAGATGATTACCTGACGATCGCTATCCGCCACTGCTTCAGCGATCACCTGAGCAAACTGCTTATTGACCGCGACATAGCCCTTATTCCAGGCATTCCAGGTTTCGCGGGTGATGCTGGGCTTGCGCGGCAGATCCCACAATTCGTGCTGGATAAACCACAGCAACGGATTGCTGATGACGTTGTAGTACTGGTCGTAGGCTTTCTTGCTGGGGCGGACAAATTGCAGGTTGATGTCTTCGATCACCTGCGGCTTGTTGTTGTTCGCGTCGGCCCACTCCTGATCCCCTTTGCTCAGAGCGGTGGCGACCCACAGCACATCATGGCTGGTTGCCAGCCCACTTAGAGCGGTCACCAGACCGCCGGGGGAACGCTTGACGGTAAAGCCCTCATCTTTATGGGCCTTAAATGAAAAAGGTCCCCGGTTAGAAGCGATGACAATCAGCGGCTGCGGACTGTCACTCTCATCTCCATTTTTGGTTATGGCCTTTGAATCTTTCACAGGTTTTTCCCTTCCTTACTGCGATTGCGGTGTCGTAATATCTTTTGTGGTTAAAAACCTTCTTTCACCAAAGATCAATAGTAACGGTATAAGTATAGGGAGATTGCCAGTAATTTATCCTTATTGTAACACCGACGCGCAAGTGGTTGTAGAACAAAAGTGCGATTATGAGGTTTTTGAGAGGTAAGCAGGAGATAAGAATATCGATAATTTTCGACTTACACCTCTCCTAAACCCCCATTTTCTAGGGGGAAAGCATTAAGAAATTCATTGACCGAACTCGCTAAGCAATCTATGATTCATAAGCATAAAGCAGACGAAAGTCACTTTAATTATTTCTTTATAGTTCCAGTATAAACATTTGGACAGTTTAAGTGAAATTTTCTCAAGCCCCGGAAGTATGGGGAATGAATACGGTCTGTCCGGGTTAATCTGTGACCCAATATAACAATAGGGTCATATTATCCATGACAGTCATTATGATGTTACTCAATGCACACGCTTTATCGATTACCCATTAAGGAATAGGATCGAATGTCGATCAATCAGATTGAACCTACTAAAACAACGAGTGCCCCTGCAGCCGATATACCCGTTAGCACCCCGTGGCACATGCTGCCCACAGACGAAGCCCTGCGCAAGCTAGACACCAACCCCAGCGCGGGTTTAAGCGAAACTGAAATCCAGAAACGACTGACACAATACGGCACCAATGAACTGGTCGAAAAGCCGCTGAAAAGCCCGTGGGCGATTCTGTGGGAGCAGATGACCAATCCGCTGGTGCTGCTGTTGGTTTTCGCCGCGGTGATCTCGGCCTTTCTGGGCAAGATCGACAGCGTCATCGCCATCATGGCGATTGTGATTATCAACGCTGCGCTGGGCGTGGTGCAGGAATACCGCGCAGAGCAGGCGATGGCCGCCCTCAAAAAGATGGCCGCGCCGTTGGTGCGTGTGCGCCGTGCTGGTCGCCTGCTGGAAATTCAGTCACGTGAACTGGTGCCGGGTGATGTGGTTCTGCTGGAAGCGGGCAGCATCGTCCCCGCCGACTCGCGTCTGGTCGAAGCCATCAACCTCAGTGTGCAGGAAGCTTCCCTGACAGGCGAATCGCAGCCTGTGGAAAAAGATACGGTCGCCCTCGACAGCGCTGATCTGCCCTTAGGTGATCGGCGTAACATGGTCTATATGGGCACCGCCGTCACTTATGGACGTGGTACGGCAGTGGTGGCTGAAACCGGCATGCAGACCGAGTTAGGACGCATCGC
>JBBSQD010000222.1:0-10703 GCA_038258185.1 Aggregatilineales bacterium
GCTTGCACCGCTCCCTGCAGGAGCTTGTCCAAACCGTCACTCAGGTGATGGCTGATCAGAACACCTTTAACCATCCCAACCGCCTCCGTCTGTTGGACAAGTTTCGGCTTGTGGCTTAGCAAAGTCTACGATATATTGCCCCGCCCTTTTGAATGGGTCGAAATTCCAGCAGGCAGAATAACACTTATTCCTGATGATGTGGATAAATTATATAGCTACTTGAAATCTGAGAGTGCCATAAACGTGCATTCATTCGTAATTGCTAAATATCCCATAACTACTTTACAGTTCGCCCAGTTTATAAACTCGGGCGGTTATAAAGAAAAAAAGTGGTGGACCGAAGATGGTTGGCGGTTTCGAAATGAGGAAGCTTGGACACAGCCAGAAGCATGGAATAATAAACAATCGAGCAATAATGAACACCCTGTAGTTGGTGTATCTTGGTATGAAGCCGTTGCATTCTGCACTTGGTTAAGTAAAGTAACTGATGAAAAGATTACATTACCAAACGAGACTCAGTGGCAACATGCTGCACAAGGAGATGATGGACGTGAGTATCCATGGGCAGCAACATGGAAGTATCGTTACTGCAACACCATAGAAACAGGTATTCAAAAAACGACCCCTGTTCGCCAATATGAAGGGAAAGGAGATAGTCCCTTTGGGGTAGTGGATATGGTGGGTAATGTCTGGGAATGGTGTCGAACGGATTATGATAATGGCACGAATGATGTAAATCGTAATTCTGACTGGCGGGTATTACGAGGTGGTTCATGGCTCATCAATCAAAATTTTGCACATGTTTCATTTCGTAGTTGTAATCCTCCAAATTATCGTGGCAATGAAAGCGGTTTTCGAGTCGTACATTCCCGTGTCTTATAATAAATTTTTTGCCTCAAAAAAGTAAACGTTTATTTGAGAATTTCATATCCGATTGGAGAATGCGGTCTGTAAAAAATGCCCATCATTTCCGTCCAGATCGTCACCCACAACAGCGCCACCACACTCGAAGCCTGCCTGAAGGCTCTGCTGGCGCATGGCGCGGACTTCAGCATCCATGTGTGGGATAACGCCTCCACCGATGATAGTGTGGTGATCGCGCAAAATTTCGGCCTCCCCGTGACGGCCAGCGCCGTCAATCTCGGTTATGCCGCTGCGCACAATCGCCTGCTCGACCAGAGCGACAGTGATTACGTGCTTACGCTCAACCCGGATGTGGCGCTGCGAGCGGGTTTTCTGGCCGCGCTGATCGCGGTCATGGAGGCGAATCCGCGGGTGGGGTCGGCGTCCGGCTGTCTGCTGCGGGTGGAGGCGCTCGATTCTGCGCCGCTGGCTGTGGATGCCGCTGGTCTGTATCTGCGGCGCAATCGGCGGCAGGGCTTACGTGCGGAAGGGCTGCCAGTCGAGCAGCGACCCACAGCCATCACGCCCATTTTCGGCCCGGACGGAGCCGCCGCGTTTTATCGACGCGCCATGCTGGATGATATTCGCATCGAAGGCGAAATCTTCGACGAGGACTTTTTCATGCACAAGGAAGATGTCGATGTCTGCTGGCGGGCGCAGTTGCGCGGCTGGGAGTCGCGTTCTGTGCCGGATGCCATCGCTCACCATATACGGCATTTTCGCCCCGGTCAGCGCGAAAATGTCTCGCCGTATATGCGCTTTCTCGGCCTGCGCAATCGCTATCTGCTCCTGCTCAAAAATGAGCATCCGGCACATTTCCTGCGTGATTTACCGCTGATCGCGTTGTACGATCTCGGCATTCTGGCCTATGTGCTGCTGCGCGAACGTTCGTCGCTGGCGGCTTATCGTTCCGTGTGGAGCCTGCGCCGCGCCATGCTCACCAAACGCCGCGTGATTCAAGCGCATCGAACAGTCAACTGGCGGACAATCGCCCGCCGTTTTGCACTCTGATTTAGCCTTTGGTTGCGCCTGCGGTCAGGCCGCGAATGTAATAACGTTGCAGCAGCAGAAACAGCAAAATAATCGGCACGACCATAATCAGCGAACCAGCCATACGCACATTCCACTGGATCACCGCCTGCAAATCCAGATCACGCAGCTTTAACGGCAGCGTAAACCAATCCTCGTTGTTGAGAAGAATCGACGGCAGAATATAGGCGTTCCAACTGGCGATAAAATTCAGAATACCCACCGTCGCGATCACCGGCGCGGACAGCGGCAGATAGATACGGGCGTAAATGCCCCATTCCGTACAGCCATCCACACGGGCGGCATCATGCAGTTCGTTGGGCAACGAGCGGAAGAAGTTGCGAAAGAAAAAGATCGCAAACGGCCCCGCGCCGTTAATCATCGGCAGGATCAAACCGGCATAGGTCGCCGCCTGACTCGCGCCACTGCCGCCCAACCCCAATGACCGCACCAACTGCACCAGCGGAATCAGCACGGAGATACCCGGCACCAGCAGCACGCCCAAAAATCCGAGAAAGAAAATATCCCGTCCGCGAAATTCGGTTTTGGCAAAGCCGTAGCCCGCCATCGAGTAGATCAGGATGATACCCAGCACCGTCACCACAGAGATCGCCACACTGTTGATTGAATACTTGAAAAATTCCAGCTCATTCCACGTGTTAATCAGCACATCAAACTGGGGATTGTTGGGAATCAGCGACTTGTTGGAATAGACCTCACGGTTGGGTTTCAGGGATGATGACACCATCCACAGAAAGGGATAGACGCTGATGATCGCGTAAAAAGTCAGGATGACATAATAGAATGCCTTGCTCGGCAGAAATCGTCTCACAACACTCATGATATGTCCCTCACTCAGGTCTGGTCGCGGAAAAACCGCAGATTAATGATCGCGACAATGAAAGCCATGACAAACAATGTCCACGACATCGCACTCGCCATGCCTAACTGACGCTGGTCGCCAAAGCCATAATTAAAAATCTGAAGTCCCACCACCTCGGTATGACCTGCCGGGCCACCATTGGTCATCAGATAGACCTGCTCATACCCCTGGATCGAACCATTAAAACTGGTGATGACGATAATCACGGTGATGGGGCGCAGCAGCGGCCACACGATTTTCCACACCACCTGCCAGGCATTCGCGCCATCAATCGCCGCCGCGTCAAACAAATCCTTCGAGATGGTTTGCAGCCCCGCCAGATAGAGAATCATCGCGAAGGGGACGGAACCCCATATCATAACGGCCATCAATGCGCCTAAGGCCGTGTTGGTCTGGCCTAACCAGCCCTGTCTTGCGCGCAGCACGCCTAATCCCACTGCCTCAAGAATGCCATTGAGCGCACCGTCCGGCTCATAAATAAATGACCAGACATAAAACACCGCGATACCTGCCGTAACCATCGGTAGCAGCATCATCGTGCGGTAGATGGTCTGCCCACGCACAGCCCGGTTGAGCGCCAGCGCCAGCGGCAGCGCGATCAGAATCGTGCCAGCAGTCACGACAACTGCCATCGTGATGTTATTCTGTAATGCGCGCCAGAAAAACTGCGAGTGAGTGGGGTTGGCGTACAGAAAGTCCTGGAAATTCCGCAGGCCGACAAAGGCGCATTCCGGCAGGTCGCAAGCCGGGGGCAGAATCGAAAAGTTGCCGAAGCCATTCCAGCGGAAAAAGCTGAGGGCAATTGCAAAAACCACGGTATACAAGCCAAAAATGAGAAATAGCAACAGAGCCGGCAGGATAAACAGAAAGCCAATATTGTCATTGAGGATCTGTCTCAGGCTGCGGCGTGGCTTCACTGACGCAGTTGGATAGACATCCATTGCTGAGGGCATAACGGATACTCCTGATAGTTAGGGATTGATAAAGGGATGCGGGTTCGCATCCCTTTAATGGGATTTACAATTCGCCTACTTCGACTATCAGGTCAGCTTATTGGCCTGTACGATCGGCCCAGGCAGCTATATTCGCGGCATCAATATTGGGTGCCAGTTCTTCAGGTGTAATCTCGCCCGTGATAAACTGCTGCAAACCTAACTTGAGCACATCACTGGGGTCAGCCAACTGTGGCGTGGTCGCATCCTGGAAAGGTGAGTAGTCACTAATGGCGTTCAGCAGACCCGGCATCACCGACCCAACCAGTTCAGGGTCAGCCGACACTGCGACGGCGGGCAGATCACCCACGGTCTTGGCGAAGACTTCCATCTGTGCGGGTGTCGTCAGGAAACGCAGGAATTGCAGCGCTTCGTCGGGATGTGTACTGTCGGTGGTCACCATCGCGTCAATCAGCGGCGCCGGGGCAATTTCCAGTACTGCCAGTTCAGAACCTTCCAGCGGGGGCACCGGGAAGGAAATAATGTTTTCGGGGTCCATACCCTGTTCAATCAGGAAACCGAGGGTATAGGTACCACCCAGGTCAAACGCGGCGCGTTCCTGCGAGAAAGCCACATCCGCCGGGTCGATGTTGGTGCTGAGAATACCGGGCATCCACAGGTCATTGGTGCTGATTTCATTGATCCAGTTCAGCACGCGCATGGCGCAGGGGTTGGTGAAGCTGTCTTCAGAAGCATAGATCGCATCGTAGACTTCGGGGCCACAACTGGTAATCAGCAGTGGGTTGAACAGCCAGAATTGAAGCACATCGGCATTCTGCGCACCGGTCACCAAACCGGCCACACCGGTCTGTTCCTTAATGGTATTCATCATACCCAGCCATTCTTCGGCTGTGGTTGGGGCTGTGTTGGGGTCTAACCCGGCTTCTTCCATCAGCGCCTTGTTGCCATACACAAAGAAGGCCTGTCCCGCCAGATAAGGCACGCTGAAGACCTGATCCATCTCAAGGTTGGAGTAGGTGCAATCGACATCTGCCTGGCAGTTATCGTAAATATCCTGTGTCACCACTGATTGTTTTTCAAAGGTGCCGGGTAAAAACTGCCCCGCCCACTCGGCATCAACGACATCGGTCAGTTCGACCAGATTATCGGTGGCGGCCAGTTCCCATTGTCCACCGGACCAGTAGGAAAGGATGTCGGGCAGCTCACCAGATTGAGCCGAAGTGGTAATGCGGGTGCGGTAAACATCATCCGGGTTATAAGCCTGAATGTCGACTTTAATGCCGGTTTCAGCTTCAAAATTATCCGCAACTGCTTGCAGGCCGGGCACATGGAAAATTTTCCATGTCCACATGGTCAGTTCAACCGGCTCATCCTGAGCGGCAGCTATGCCTGAGAGGGCAAAGATGAGTCCAAAAATCAAAACTGAATTTATTGCTTTACGCATTCTAAAATTCTCCTACATAAAATATTTAACGGAATAAAACTTTTGGAGCGAGTCGCCGAAGTAGGCACTTTATTACTTAACCTTACCCACTTAAAGCTTAGTCACTATATGTCCAGATGAATCCAATGGGCGCAAAATAGTGCTGAATCCGCACATGATGGCCGATGTGGCAAAGGTGCTAACCATCAGTTTTGTGCGAGAGTAAGGAGGCTTGAAGTTTTGGAGCCTATTCCACGGCAGGTGTCGGTGCGGTTTCGGGGATGGTTAAAGTCAGCGGGTAGGCATATGCCCACCACAGGCCGATGACCCAGAAGAAGACCACGCGGAAGGGATGCACAGCCCACAAGTAATTGTCAAACAGATTGATTGTACACAGCGCCAGAAAACAGCATGTCCAGATCAGTAATTCCGGCTGATCGGTTCGCCGTAACCGCCAGAGAATCGTCCCGCAGCCCAGCAAAAACAGCGCCAAACCCGGCAAGCCCTGCTCCGCCCAGATAAACAGATAGACATTGTGCACCGGCAGCAAATTCTCGACATTTAAGCCCCACATCAAACCGGCTTCCAGCATCAGATTACCTGCTCCAACGCCGAGAATCGGCGATTGCTGAATCACCGCCCAGCTATAGTCGAAGAAAAATTCGCGTCCGGTGAAGAAGCGCGTTTGGATGTTGGCGATGCTGCCCAATGTAAACAGCGCCCAGACCACCGCCCCGATAACAGCCACGATACCGCCACCTACGATCATGCGGCGTGTTCTGCGATTGGCGCGGCGCAAAAAGATGAAAATAAGCGGTGAGAATCCTACAGCCGTCGCCACCAGCGCACTGCGCGACAAAGTCGAGACAATGCCAATAGTGATGATGATCGCAATCAGCACCAGCAGGCGAAGCGGCTGTTTGGCCTGCCAGCGCCGCCAGCCGAGCAGGATACAGGCGAACAACGCCACCAGCAGATACCCCGCCAGATAATTGTAGTGCATCGCCAGGCCGGGAGCGCGATAAAAATCGGTCGGGTCGTAGGAGAAGCGCTCGATCTCGCCCAGGCCCCACAATCCCAACGGCCCGTTATTCAGCACTTGTAACACACCCAGCCCCGACTGAATCACCGCGCTAATCAGTAATGCCCACAGCAGAAAACGATCCTGCCGTTCCCGAATCAGATCAGCCAGTATCAACGCCATCAGCAGCACCGCAATCAGATACACCATGCTGAAGCGCAGCATCGTGCCATTTTGCGCCCATGCCAGGCCCATCATCGTCCACAAGGCCAGCGCCACCCACCAGATTCCGCCCAGGTTGGTTAAGACACCATTGGCCGTTTCAAACAACTGCTGACGATAATCCGCTACGCCAATCAGCCGAATGAGTGTGAGCGCCAGTAAGAGGATGACAAAAATATCGGGAATAGAGAGCGAGATCATGCGGAATTCAAGTGGGATATTCTGCTGCGAGGAAATTTGCAGCAGCATTTGCCGCGGGCGCGAAATCACACTGAGGAAGATAATCAGCCCCAGTATCAAAAACTGTCCCCAGCCCAGCAGATCAGCAAAGCGGTTACGCTGTGAATTAGGCATTTAATGGCAATCCACAGAAACAAAAAAACCGGCCAACCCGTAAAGGCTGACCGGTTTCAAAACGCTGATTAGCACGGGCCAACTTCGCCGTCGCCATCGTTACGGCAGGTGATGTCCGCAACATCGGCACTGTTGACATACAGTTTCTGATTCACCGGGAAGAAGATCGACACGTAACCCTCTGGGCGGGTGTCGGCATTATCACACAGCAGGAATTTCTGAAGTTCAGCATTCGGGACAACGGCCACGAAATTGGTCAGGTCGGCACTGCTGTAAACCACGACTTCAGCTCTGTTAAAACGTACCTGATAGGTGGGCTTGTCGCCACAGGTGCCAGCTTCTTCGTTGTATTCTGCGCTGACATGGCTGACAGCAAATTGCGCAAAAGGCAGACCGAGCAGCGCAATAACCGTTGCGATTGCCAGCACACCCCCGATAATTGCAGTAAAACGACGATTATTTAACACGGTTTTCTCCTATAATTTCCAACGGGTTGTGCATCATTTCTATTTTCATTGTATGAGACTTTGTTAGTTTCGCAACTTACGAATATTAAGAAATTAAGATAATTAAGATTTACTCACGACAAAATGCAGCAAACGCTTAGGCCACGAATCAGGCTGTGCAGTCGATTGCTGACGGCTCCAGCGGAACCACCCATCCATAACTGCCCATGGGACTCGTGCGGGCTGGCGCTTATGCCACATGTGCGCTGCCCCACGCCCAACTTCCTTTATAAGATACGCACCTAAAACCGGACTAACAATTAATCGCACCAGGCAATGCAGAGCGATTAATGGCAGGTTGTACAGCCACAAATCACGCAGATTCGCATTTTTGATGACGCTTAAATAACGATTGCTCACAGCCTGCATCCGCAGCTTACCCTGCGCCGCGCTGCCCCGATGATAGGCCACCGCCTCCGGCGTATACCAGCAGCGCCAGCCAGCACGACGCGCGCGCCAGTCGACATCGACATCCTCACCATACATGAACATCGTTGCGTCAAAAAATTCGCCGTCGGTGGTGAGATCGTCCAGCAAGGCGCGCGTATAAATCGGGGCGGCTCCCGGTGCGCCAAAGACCTCCCACGCGCTGTCAAATTGCCCCGTATCCGGCAAGCCATGCCCGATATTGATGGCATACCCATCGCGGTGCAGACCATGACCGACGCTATAGATCTGTGAGCCATCTTCTGACAATAATTTACCTGTACCCCAGGCGGCGTTATTTGCCTGTAAGCAGGCCACCAGCGCCGCGATATAATCTGGTTCCAGACGTACATCAGGATTCAGTGGCATGTAAAAGGCCGCCTGCGGTTGCTGCGCTAAAATGCGATTATGCCCCTGCGCAAAACCGACATTCGCGCTACTGCGAATCAGCATGGCGTGGGGAGCATGTGCCGCCACCCAATCCGCCGAGCCATCCTGTGAGGCGTTATCGAGCACGGTCAGCGCAATGTGCGGATAGGTCTGCCGGGATAACGCATCAGAACAGGCCGCGAGATCAACCAGGCTGTTATAGGTAATCATGCCAACATGCACGAGCGCCGTGTCCATCAGTATCAGTCCCGTTTCCTTATAAACGAATAGCCAGACGCAAATCCTTGTCGCCTTCTTTTGCTCAATAGAATATCTTGGCATAGAATAAAAGTTCAAACACAATTTGGAGCGCACAGTAATGGCAACATCCGGCAGCCCGCGAATCATCCGAGGGTATGAACTTCTGGAGCGTATTGGTAGCGGCGGTTTTGGCGAGGTCTACAAAGCCTACCAGTCGCAGATCAAGCGCGATGTCGCCATTAAAATTATCCATCCTCAATATGCCAATAATCCCGACTTTATCCGCCGTTTCGAGATCGAAGCCGAGCTGGTCGCCCGTCTGGAACATCCTCATATTGTGCCGCTGTATGATTACTGGCGCGAGCCGAATGGCGCTTTTCTGGTCATGCGGCTGCTGCGCGGCGGCAATCTTACTGACGCGCTGGATGCTGGCCCGTGGGGATTGCCCCGCACCGAAAAGCTGCTGAGTGAAATCGCCGGGGCGCTGCACATCGCCCATCGTGCCGGCATTGTCCACCGTGACCTGAAACCCGCCAATATCCTGCTGGATGAAGATGGCAACGCTTATTTAGGCGATTTTGGCATCGCCAAAGACCTCAACGTCGCTTCTGGTGATGACTCCGAGCTGGTGCTGACGCCCAACTATGCCGCGCCAGAACAGTTTCAGGGTGAGGATATCCAGCCGCAGACCGATATCTACAATCTGGGTCTGGTCGTCTATGAGATGCTGGCCGGACAGGCGGCTTTCCAGGGCACCATGTACGAAATCATGATGCACCATATGAATGACCCGCTGCCCTCTCTGCGCGAACATCGCCCGGATATCCCGCCAGCCGTGGATGAAGTGCTGCGTCGCGCCACCCTGAAAGATATCAAGCTGCGCTACCAGACCGCCCCACAAATGGCCGAGGCTTTCCGGCGGGCGCTAGTGAGCAGTGGCCCACAGGCCAGCCTCAGCAGTGCGGATGTGAATGCCGATACGGTCATCACCGACGCGACCCTTTCGCAGGAATTAAAAAATCCCTATAAGGGTTTACGCGCTTTCCGTGAGGCTGACGCGGTTGATTTTTACGGACGCGAGCGGCTGACCGAGCGCCTCATCGACCGCTTAGCGGATTTAGAGGCGAAAGAGCGTTTTCTGGCGGTCGTCGGCCCCAGCGGCAGCGGCAAATCCAGCGTGGTCAAAGCCGGTCTGATACCGGAATTGCGCAAGGGCGCACTCCACGGCTCGGCAGACTGGTTCGTGGTCGATATGTTCCCCAGCGCCAACCCGCTGGCAGAACTGGAAGCCGCGCTGCTGCGCATTGCGGTCAATCCACCCGCCAGCTTAATGGAACAACTGCAAAGTGACTCATCTGGTTTGATGCGGGCGGTCAAGCGGATTTTACCGTCTTCCGACTCGACTCTCCTGCTGGTGATCGACCAGTTTGAGGAATTGTTCACACTGGTGGACAACGAAGCTATCCGTGCTCATTTTATCAACAGCCTGATTGCCGCCATTCGCGATCCGCGCACCAATATTCGTGTGATTGTCACACTGCGAGCGGATTTTTATGATCGTCCCCTGCTCTATGAAGACCTGGGCGAACTGGTTCGCACCAATACGGAAGTGGTGTTGCCGCTGTCGTCGCAGGAATTGCAGGAAGCGATTACCCGTCCAGCGCAGACGGTCGGCGTGGCATTGGAACCGGGGCTGGTTGAGGTGATGGTGCGTGATGTCGGTGAGCAGCCCGGTACGCTGCCGCTGCTGCAATACGCCCTCACAGAGTTGTTCGAACAGCGCAAAGGCTTAACCCTCACACTGGATGCCTATCGCTCGATTGGCGAAGTCGCCGGGGCATTGGCACGTCGTGCGGAACAACTCTATACCTCGCTGGATGCCGATGGTCAGCAGGCCACACGCCAGCTTTTCCTGCGCTTGGTGACATTAGGCGATGGCACCGAAAATACGCGCCGCCGTGTCCGCCGTGCCGATATCGCGACCGGTGAGCGCATTGATGAAATTATCGAACTCTATGGCAATTATCGCCTGCTGACTTTTGATCGTGACCCGGCGACTCGTGGCTCGACCGTCGAGGTGGCACATGAAGCGCTGATCCGCACCTGGCAGCGGTTGCGGGGCTGGATTGCCGACAGCCGCGAAGATCTGGAAATTCAACGGCGTTTGGCAGCGTCTGTCATGGATTGGGAGCAGTCAGGCCGTGACCCCAGTTATCTGGCAACCGGTGCGCGTTTAGTCCAGTTTCAGGACTGGAGCCGCTCGACCGGGCTGATTATCAACGACGCGGAACGCAATTACATCACCATCAGCGCCGATGAAGAAGCGGCACAGACTGCTCGTGATGAGGCCACC
>JBBSQD010000223.1:0-10686 GCA_038258185.1 Aggregatilineales bacterium
TAATAAATACTTTATCCCTCAGAGTGCTCAATCCACCGGAGTCAGAATCGTCTTGATGCCAGCCTTCGCCTCGAACAGATCAAACGCCGCCTGCCACTCTGTCACCGGGAAACGGTGAGTAATCAGCGCCTCTGTGTTGACCGCGCCCTGCGCCAGCAGTTGCAGCGCGCGAATCCATGCAGACGGCGTGCTGGCATTTGACCCAGTGACGATCAACTCACGATAACACACCTGATCCAGATCCCATGCGACGGATTTGCCGAATAACCCCACCTGCACATAGCGCCCCTGTCGCCGCACCAGTTGCAACAACTGTTGTGCGGCTGGCCCCGCGCCAGAGCATTCGTAAACCACATCCGCGCCCATGCCTTCCGGCGTGATGTCCTGCAACAGCGCCAGCGGGTCTTGCTGCTGCACATTGAGTGTATAATCTGCTCCCAGCGTGCTCGCCAGTTGCAGCCGATGGCTGTCGCTATCGGTGCCGAGCATAACCACCGTCGCACCACTGGCCTTCAAAACCTGGAGCGTCAGCAGGCCAATCGCTCCCGGCCCGGCAATCACAGCGATATCACCCGCTTTAATCGACTGCTGCGTCTGCACGGCATGGACAACACACGCCAGGGGTTCGGTTAAAGCGGCGGCCTCTAATGCGAGGTTATCTGGCAGGCGATGGATATTTTTCGCCGGGACAATCACGTATCGGGTAAATCCGCCATTCACCCCAGAGCCGATCGACTTGCGATTCAGACACAGATTTTCATGGCCGGAGCGGCAGTAACGACAGGTGCCACAGGTGGAAAAATACGTTTCGGTAGTGACGCGTGTGCCGATCTCGACGCCTTCCACCTCCGCACCGACAGCGACAACCTTACCAGCGACCTCATGCCCCAATACCACGGGCGGTATGGTCTTGAATTCATCCTTATAAATGTGCAGATCCGTGCCGCAGATCCCCGCCGCCTGGACTTCGATTTTGACCTGTCCCGCCCGTGCGGTCGGCTCCTCAATGTCGCGCAGTTCAACATTTCCCGCACCCCGGTCAACCTTCATCACAGCTTTCATCCACAGCCACCTTATATTTGATTGCAAATAAGTTTTCAAAGGCGGATTATACCCATGAATAAATACGCCCTGACCTATGTTGGATAGGTTAGGGCGTATTTGAGGAGATGTTTAGCAAACGATGCTTAGGGGTTAGGAGGATACGTGTTTTTAATACGGAAATACGATGAATGTATCCTCTGCCTGCGATAAAATATCTCGCAAAGCAGATATATCGGTATACTCTGCAAATACATCTGGCATCTGCTCTGCAATGTGCAGATATATAAGACTCGTTATTTTCTCAGAAGGATGCCAGCCATCCCATGTGTCCCTATCCTGTGTACCTGTCTTTGCTGGATCGGTAAAGTCAAAAAAGGCGAAGCCGTACTGCTCAAATAAAGGTGTCAGCGTCGGTTCAAACTGGAGCATATACTCATATTGCCCACTATCCATTAGCTGCTGATAGATCGTAGGCGCAAAGGGTGGCATATACCCAATCACTAATACATCTTTTGAATGCAGATAATCCAGAATACCCTGCAGTTCTTGCAGCGCTATGGTGTCGATCACTTCGGATTGTCGATACATCTTTTTACCATTTTCAATTGTTTCGAAGGATCTTTCAATTTTCTCATCAATCAATTGCGAATCGAAAGACAGTTTGTCCGATGGGCGCGTGCCATCTGGTCGGTAACCTGTACCCCCGTTGATCGTAAATAGCCCCAAGGTTGGTATGAATTTCAGAGCATCTTGCCGCTGTAAAATCTGGTTGATTGGAATCGAATCTTTGATTACCTCAGCCCAGAATGACTTCGTTTGGGGTAATATATCGAGCAAACTATCTTCACTTCGCGACATATCTACTACATTGTTGGTAAGTGATTCTGTGCCGTGTACAAACCAGTACTGATCCATCTCGAGCAGCAGAATCTTAGGCATTGCTTCATCATGGATAGCGTGAATGATTCCAGTGACCTCACTCAGTATTAAGCCCTGATTCCCGGCATTATAGAACTTGTCAGGATCACGATTAAATAGCTCTGAGCGCATTTGCAGCACACGTGATGAACCGACTGCAATAATATCGGGCTGCCTGAAATTGATGCTCATGACTTTATATTGAAACCTGCGCTCAGCAGTCCTGGGGAAATAAGTAAGAGGGAATTCGCTGGTTGCCTGTAACTGGATGACCATCTGTAGCGGCATGGCTTCACCGTTGTAAACAGCCAGCCCAAAGATCAATGCTGTGACCAGCACCACCGGGATTGTGAACAACATCAGGCGCAGAAGAAAAGTTCGTACAGGTATCATAAAGGTTGCCATATCAACTGAAATCAAGTTAATTGCGTTGGGTTTGTAAACAATAAGAAACTTAAGCGATAAAATAAACAATGTTACATAAGCTTATTTAGTAGGGGAATACCATAAATGAGTTTTCCGTACGTGATAGAACATCGTCTAAGACAGCCAAATCCGTATAGTCGTCAAATAAATCTGGCATTTGCTTCGCGATATGCAGATATATCAAACCGTTTGCTTTCTCAGATGGATGTGTGCCATCCCATGTGTCCCTATCCTGCGTACCCGTTCTTGCTGGATTGGTAAAGTCGAAAAAAGTGAAGCCGTACTGCTCAAACAACGCTGTCAGAATAGGTTCAAGCTGCGGCATATATTCATATTTTCCGCTATCCATCAACTCCTGATAGATGGTGGGTGAGAAGGGTGGCATATAACCTATCACCTCTATGTCTTTTGAATGCAGATACTCCAGAATACTCTGAAGTTCTTGTAGTGCTTCTGTGTCGATCACCCGGGATTGTATATACATACTTCGGCCGTCTTCAACTATTTTCAAAACCCTTTCAATGCGATCTTCAATATATACTGGATCGAACTGCCACTTCTCATTTTGGATTGAGCCATCTGGACGGTAACCACCGCCCCGGGTGATGGTAAACAAACTCAAAGTAGGAGTGAATTCTACCGCATCCTGCCGTCGCAAAACCTGATTGAGCGGGATCGAATCCTCAATCACCTCTGCCCAGAAAGATTTCGTTTGCGGCACGATATCGAGTAAGCTGTCTTCACTTTGCGTCATATCGAGTACACCGCTGCTGAGTGACTGCGCACCCGGCACAAACCAGTATTGATCCATTTGAAATAGCACAATCCTGGGCATTGATTCATTGTCTATCGCACGAATGATGCCATTTATTTCACGCATCATCGAAGCGCCAATCCCGGCATTATAAAAATTTCCTGGATCACGATTAAATAACTCAGCTCGCATCTGTAGCACCCGTGATGAACCGACCGCGACGATATCGGGCTTCCTCTGGTTGATACTCATCACTTTATATTGAAATCTGCGCCCACTGGGTCTGGGATAATATGTGATGGGAGATTCACTGGTGGCCTGGATATTGATAATCATTGGCAGCGGCATAGCTTCGCCACTGTAAATGGCCAGCCCAAAGATAAATGCCGTAATCAGCACCACTGGGAGTGTGAACAATATCAGTCGCAGAAAAAAGGTTTTTATGGACAACATGCCAGTACCGTATTAAAACTGAAAGTAGATGAAATCTTGGGTTTGTGCGCCATAGAGCAGCAGCGACAAGCCGATAGCAGCGATCAGGATATAATAAACCGCCCAGCGCAGATAGACTGGCTTGCTGGCCAAAACAGTGATGAGATTACTGCGGATATCCAGCCACTCAGCCAGCATCAGCAAACCAAGTAGAATCCAGGTGATAATAAATTCTGTGCCTGCGGCAAACAGACCGCTTTTAAAGGGCGCGCTGATGGTTTTGAAACTCGTATCCGTGATGTTCAGTAAATTGCTGGTGACATAACCCGCGTCTGCCAGAGAATTGGCACGGAAGAAAAGCCACGCGAAGCACACCAGCACGAATGTAAACACAACTTGCAGCACGGTGACAAGTCGCGGCAGTTTCGCGCCTTTGGGCAGAAAGCGACTCAATACCGTTTCGACCACGATGTAAAACCCGTGTAGTGCTCCCCAGATGACAAATGTCCAGCTGGCACCGTGCCATAGACCACTCAGCACAAACACCACCAACAGATTGATGAGGTTACGCACCAGCGAAACCCGATTACCACCCAGCGGGATATACACGTAATCGCGAAACCATGTCGATAGCGAAATGTGCCAGCGCCGCCAGAAATCACGCACCGACGTGGATAAATACGGCTGGCGGAAATTCTGCATCAGCCTGAAACCCATAATCTGCGCGGTGCCGATAGCAATATCGGAATAGCCCGAAAAATCGCAGTAAACCTGAAACGCAAAAAACACCGTCGCGAAAATGAGCGGCAAACCCTGATAAGCTTCAACATTGTTGTAAACCGCGTTGACGTAAATCGCGACACGATCCGCAATCACGACTTTTTTGAATAATCCCCACAGAATCAATCGCAGCCCATTCACAATGCGATCATAATCAAAATCAAACTTTTCCCGGAACTGCGGCAGCATATTCTCCGCACGCTCAATCGGGCCAGCGACAAGCTGCGGGAAAAAGGCGATAAACGTCGCGAAAATACCGGCGTGTTTCTCTGGCTTGATCTCGCCGCGATAGACATCAATCGTATAGGACATCGACTGGAAGGTGTAAAACGAGATACCTACGGGCAGGATCAGATTCAGTGTAGTTGGCGAATAGGAAAGGCCGATGGCCTCAAAGAATAAAACCGATGATTCGCTGAAGAAATTGAAATACTTAAACAGGAACAGCACACCCAGGTTTACCGCCAGGCTGATCCCTAATAACAGCCTTCGTCGGGCTTTATTTTCCTGTGGTGTGGCATCAATCGAACGGGCAGCGAAATAATCAACAAACGTTGAAAAGATGATGAGGAAGATATACCACGCATTCCAGTAAGCATAAAAAATATAGCTGGCAATGAGCAGGAACACCCAGCGCCAACGATAAGGAATGACGAAGTATAAAATCGAAACCACTGCGAAGAAAATGAGAAATTCAAGCGAGACAAAGGACATAAGCCGCCAGTACGTTTAAAACCTGATAAGCGAGGCTCATTGTAACCCTTGCTACAGTTTTGCTGCAAGGGGTCTGTTGATGCTCAATCTATAGCGCTAATTGCCAAAAGTGGCTTCAGACCCGGCAATCAGTGCGTCTTTATCCGCTTCGCTCAGATTGGCTTCAGGGTGCAGCGGCAGATAAATGGGTAGGGGCATCTTACCTCGGCGGATTTTCATGACTCACAAACAGATTGCCGACGACAATGTCCATTATCAGCCCTGCGACCACCACGCCAACGACACCCAAAATAATGTTTCTTGTGCGCATCTTCGCCTGTTATCCTGCATAGAAGCAACTGTGACAGATTAAAACATAGCACATTATGGGTATAAACTGCTAAATCCGCGATACGCCCCTCGATAATCATCGGCTGTCCTTTTATAATAAGACCCATAACCACGAGTTAAACACCAGTCAGGATGAAAAATGGCACAACCACTGAATTTTCAGCAGGTTATTCTCAAATTGCATGAATTCTGGGCCGGACAGGGCTGTGTGCTCTGGAACCCCTATAATGTTCAGGTGGGCGCAGGTACGGGTAATCCGGCGACATTGCTGCGCGTGCTTGGCCCAGAGCCCTGGCGCGTGGCTTATGTCGAACCCAGCATTCGGCCTGATGATGGCCGCTATGGTGAAAACCCCAATCGTATGCAGGCGTTTTATCAGTATCAGGTGATCCTGAAGCCCGATCCCGGTAATCCGCAGGAGCTCTACCTGCAATCACTCGAAGCGCTGGGACTGAATCAGCGTGAGCAGGATATCCGCTTTGTGGAGGATAACTGGGAAAGCCCGGCATTAGGGGCCTGGGGGCTGGGTTGGGAAGTCTGGCTGAACGGGCAGGAAATTACACAGTTTACCTACTTCCAGCAGGCAGGCGGTCTGGAACTGAACCCGGTTTCGGTCGAAATCACCTACGGTATCGAGCGGATTACGCTGGCGCTGCAAGGTAAAAATTCCGTGTGGGACATGCAGTGGCTGGGTGACCTGACTTATGGTGATGTCTTTCTGCAAAGCGAGATCGAACACTGTAAGTATTATTTCGAGATCGCGGATGTGGAAAGCCTGAAAATTGTCTACGACGAATACGAGAATGAACATAAACGTGCTTTAGCCGCAGGGGCGATTATCCCGGCCTATGATTATGTGCTGAAGTGCAGTCACCTGTTTAATGTGCTGGATACCCGCGGCGCGATTGGTGTGACCGAACGCGCCAGTTTCTTCCGGCGCATGCGGGATATGACCCGCGATGTCGCTCACGCTTTCGCGGAACAACGCGCCACGCTGAATTATCCGATTCACAACGACATCTGGAACGCACCCGCTCCGCAAGTTGCTGCCGAAATGCCAGCGGCACCGACTCAGGCCGCCGATGTGCTGCTGGAAATCGGCGTGGAAGAATTACCGGCTGACGATGTAACCGATGCGCTGCATCAGTTGCAAACGGCTGTCCCGGCACTGTTCACAGATTTGCGTCTGGAGCATCAAGGCATTGACGTTTTTGCCACGCCGCGCCGATTGGTGATTCAGGTCAAACAGGTTGCTCCCGGTCAGCCCGATATGGAAACAGTCGAGAAAGGCCCACCGGCCAGCCGCGCCTTTGATGCCGATGGCAAACCGACCAAAGCGGCAGAAGGCTTTGCGCGTGGTAAAGGCATCGCCGTAGAAGATCTGAAAGTCGTCGAGATTGACGGGGGTGAATATGTCACGGCGCTGGTGAAAACCACAGGCCGACCCGCCACGGAAGTGCTGGCGGAAGCCCTGCCGGATTTAATCAGCAAAATCAGCTTTGGTAAGGCCATGCGCTGGAACGCCAGCGGAATTGCCTTCTCGCGCCCCATTCGCTGGATTTTAGCGCTGTTCGGTGATACGGTCATTCCCTTTACCTATGCCGGGGTAGCCAGTGGCGATATTACCCACGGGCTGCGGCCTTATGGTTCGCCCAGCCGCCAAATCCTCAGTGCCGATCATTATGATAAGCACATCGATGCCAATCATATCGTGCTGGATATGAGCGCACGCAAAACCGTCGTTCAGTCCCAGATTAATGCGCTGGCGGAAGAAGTCGGCGGCATTATCCCGGACAATCCCGGTCTGCTGGATGAAGTGACCAATCTGATTGAAGCGCCTACGGCCTTTCTCGGCAGTTTTGAGGAGCGTTATCTGGCGCTGCCCCGTGAAGTGTTGATCACGGTCATGCGTAAGCATCAGCGTTATTTTGCGGTCGAGAATGCCAGCGGCCATCTCATGTCTTATTTCATTGCCGTGCGTAATGGCGATGATGAATTCCTGAAGAATGTCATTCATGGCAATGAGCAGGTCTTGCGGGCGCGTTTCTCCGATGCGGAGTTCTTCTATAAGGAAGACATCAAAAAACCGCTGGAAGATTTCCTGCCGCGCCTGTCGACACTCACCTTTCAGGAGAAGCTCGGTTCGATGCTGGACAAGAATCAGCGTGTCGCCGGTCTGGTGAGTGCAGTGGGTGACTTGTTCGGTCTCGATCAGACCGCGATTGGGATTGCCCAGCGCGCGGCACATCTGGCAAAGGCCGATCTCGCTACACAGATGGTGGTCGAGATGACTTCGCTTCAGGGCACGATTGGCCGTGAATATGCCTTATTAGCTGGCTATCCGCCGGATGTCGCCGACGCGATTTTCGAGCACTGGCTGCCGCGCTCCGCTGGTGATCAACTGCCGCAAAGCAAGGCCGGGACTTTACTGGCTGTGCTGGATCGGCTGGATAGTCTGGTCGGCCTGTTTGGCGTGGGGCTGGCTCCGCGTTCCACCGCCGACCCCTATGGTTTGCGACGTGCCGCGCTGGGGATTATCCAGATTCTGGTGGATAAGCAACTCGATGTGGATCTGGTGCAGGCCATTGAACTGGTCTCAGCGGCGCAACCGGTCAATGTGACGGCAGAAGCCCGCGAAAAACTGCTCGAATTTATCGCCGGACGTTTACGCGTGTGGTTGGGTGAGCAGGGTTGGTCGCCAGATGTCATCAGCGCCGTTTTGAAAGAACAGAGTGCGAATCCCTACCGCGCTTTTGTGGGCATTGAGCAGTTGACGGAATGGGTCAAACGCGACGACTGGACACCGCTGCTGGATGGTTTTGCCCGCTGTGTGCGCATCACCCGTAATGAAGAACAGACCTATAGCGTCAAAGCCGACTTGTTGGCGGAACCGCAGGAACAGGCGCTTTATGCCGCCTATCAGACGGCTGCCGGTCAACTGGATGCAGGCAGCAATATCGACGCTTTCCTTAACGCTTTTGTGCCGGTGCTGCCTGCGGTGACCGCTTTCTTCGACAATGTGCTGGTCAACGCGGAAGATGAATCTGTGCGCCAAAATCGCCTGGGACTGCTGCAAGCGATCGGCGCTTTGCAGACTGGCCGTGCCGATCTGAGCGAACTCAGCGGCTTTTAACCACAATTTGTTTGTAAAACACACCCGCCCGACCTTATACAGAATAAGAGAGGGTGGGTGTGTTCCGCATTTATATCTTTCATCTGAAATTTCTATGAAATCCAAGTGTTGTGAGTTGCATGTGTGCTGGCTCATACGTATAATGCTTTTAGGTTGAGTGAGGGAATGCCACTTTATGTCGGCTACCGACGAAATCAAAGCCCGTTTAGACATCATTAATTACATCCAGCAACATGTGCCGCTCAAGAAGTCCGGGCGTTACTTCAAAGCGTGCTGCCCCTTTCACAGTGAGAAGACTCCCTCATTTGTAGTCAATCCAGATATGCAGTCATGGCGCTGTTTCGGCAGTTGTGCCGAAGGCGGCGATATTTTCTCATTCGCCATGAAATATCACGGCTGGTCATTTACCGAAGCGCTGAAGGAACTGGGCAAGCAGGCCGGCGTTGAGGTCGAGGAGCAAACCCCGGAGCAGCGTGAACGTGCGGATTATCACGATACGCTGCGCGGCATGCTGCAATCGGCTGCCGATTATTATCACGAGCAGCTTCTCAAAACCCCGGCAGTGCTGGCTTATGCTCGTGATCGGCGCGGCTTTACGCTGGAAACGATCAAAGCCTATGGCATTGGTTACGCGCCGGAGGGCTGGTCGCACACCATTGATTTTCTGAAGCAGCTCGACTATCACGAGGATATGCTGCTGGAAGTCGGGCTGGTGCGCCGCAATGATGCCGGACGCACCTATGATTATTTTCGCAATCGTCTGATGATCCCCATTCGTGACGAGCGTGGCCGCGTGATTGGCTTTGGGGCGCGCGCGTTATCGGATGAAGACCAACCCAAATATCTGAATTCTCCACAGACCGCACTCTTTGATAAAAGTCACACCCTGTATGGCCTGGATATGGCTAAACGCGCCATCCGCGATCAGGAAACCGCGGTGATTGTCGAAGGCTATATGGATGTGATTCAGGCGCATCAGGCGGGTTTTACCAACGTCGTGGCGCAGATGGGTACTGCCATGACCGAACATCAACTCAAGCTGCTGGTGCCTCGTTATGCCCATAAAATTATTCTCGCGCTGGATTCCGACGCGGCAGGACAGAACGCGACCATGCGCAGTCTCGAAGTTGCTCGGCAGGCACTTCAGGCCGACTATACCGGTAAGCTGGCGGTGGATATGCGCGTCTTGCAAATCCCCGGCGCCAAAGACCCCGATGATCTGATCCGTGAAGACCCAAAATTGTGGGCTAAGGGTGTCGAAAACGCGCTGTCTCTGGCTGATTACGTGATACAGTCGGAAATCACGAGTTTATCTGATACTTCCAGTGTGCAGGAAGTGACTGCGGCGGTACACCGGTTATTACCCACTCTGATCTCATCTGAGAACAAGATGTTTTCTAATCAGAATATATTAAAACTTGAATCCGAATTACATCGCTTAAAAAGTAAGCTGCGGATTGAATTCAACGTTAAGGACTTGCTGCGCTGGGCGGATGAGCAAATACGCATTGACCAGTCCCGGCCACCACGTCGCGCCGAACCACTGCCATCCTCAAGTGATGAGCCGCCGGATTTCCCGCCGCTGAATTATGATGACGCCTATATCCCGCCGGATGACGAGGATTCGGAGCATTATCATGCGTCGACACCGCAGCCGTTAAAATCTGTTTTGCCGCCACGTTATCGCAGCGCCACTGCCTTTTGTGAGGCAGAATGCCTGGGGGTGCTGCTGCAACAGCCGGATTTGCTGTTTCAGGTGAATCGCAGATTTCGTGAACTGGCGGATACCGATAACGAATTACTGGCTGGCCCGTTGGTGGAGTTCTGCCACGATGATTTCAACCAGGGGGAATACCGCCAGTTGATGATGATCTTTCAACAGGCGCTCACCCAGGACGATATCGAACCGCTGCCGTATGTGCAGGCGCATGTCGACCCGGCACTGCTGCAACAGGTGAATACCATCCTGGCGGGAGTGATGGAGCAACTGCGTCCACGCCTGCGCCACGGACTGTCGGCAGATCTGTCCATCGTGATGAAACAGGCCGCGCATGTTGATTTAAAAAGCATTCTGTTTAAATATTCTCTGGACTTGCGCCGTCATCGGTTACAGCGTGAGCGCGAATACTTATCCTTTTTATTGATGGAGGCGCAA